>NZ_JBQQCH010000005.1:0-236718 GCF_052245515.1 Pseudarthrobacter sp. 1C304
GGGTTCTAGATGTTGAAGCCGAGGGCGCGCATCTGGTCGCGACCGTCCTCGGTGATCCGCTCCGGACCCCATGGCGGCATCCACACCCAGTTGAGGCGCCATTCGTCGACCACACCGTCCAGGGCCTTGCCCACCTGCTCCTCGATCACGTCGGTGAGCGGGCAGGCGGCGGTGGTCAGCGTCATGTCGATGAGCAGGGCGCCGTCGTCGTCGGAGTACTTCAGGCCGTAGAGCAGCCCGAGGTCAACGATGTTGACCCCCAGTTCCGGGTCGATCACATCCTTGAGTGCCTCTTCGACATCCTCGAGGCCCGCGCGGGCCACGTTGAGTTCCGTCATCGTCAAGTCCTTACTAGGCCTGTGCCGCGGCGTCCGCCGCAGCGATGGTGGCTGCCCCGGCGCCAGTGGCGTAGCGGTCGTAGCCTTCTTCTTCGAGGCGGTCGGCGAGCTCCGGGCCGCCTTCTTCCACAACCTGGCCGTCAACGAACACGTGCACGAAGTCCGGCTTGATGTAGCGAAGGATCCGCGTGTAGTGCGTGATGAGCAGGGTGCCCATGTTGCCTTCGGCGTGGGCGCGGTTGACGCCCTCCGAGACAACCTTCAGTGCGTCGACGTCCAGGCCGGAGTCGGTTTCGTCCAGGACAGCGAATTTCGGCTTGAAGAGTTCCAGCTGCAGGATCTCCACGCGCTTCTTCTCGCCGCCGGAGAAGCCCTCGTTGACGTTGCGCTGGGCGAAGTCGGCGTCAATGCGCAGCTGCTCCATGGCGGCCTTGACGTCCTTGGTCCACGTGCGCAGCTTGGGCGCTTCGCCGTCGATCGCGGTCTTAGCGGTGCGCAGGAAGTTCGTCATGGTGACGCCCGGCACCTCCACGGGGTACTGCATGGCCAGGAACACGCCGGCGCGGGCGCGCTCGTCGACGCTCATGGCCAGGACATCCTCGCCATCCAGCGTGATGGTGCCGGAGGTGACGTTGTAGCGGGGGTGTCCGGCGATGGTGGACGCCAGGGTGGACTTACCGGAACCGTTGGGGCCCATGATGGCGTGGGTCTCGCCGGTCCGGATGGTCAGGCTGACGCCCTTCAGGATTTCCTTCGTGCCCTGCTCGGTGTCGATGCTGACGTGCAGGTCCTTGATCTCAAGAGTAGACATGTGCCTTGTTCTCCTCTGCACGGTGCCCTCCGGCACGGTGCGGTTTCTTGTCGATAAGTTCTGTGGTGCGGGTTGCCGGCTGCGGGCAGCTAGCTGAAAGTCGGGGCCTCGGCGCCGTTCAGGACGTTGGTGAAGTCCACATAGACCTTGTCGTCCTGGACGGTCACGGCAAAGACGGGAACGGGATCGTAGGCCGGCAGCTGGAGCGGCTCACCGCTGCGCAGGTCGAACTGGGAGCCGTGGCCCCAGCACTCGATCTTGCAGCCTTCCACCTCGCCTTCGGACAGCGAGATGTCCGCATGCGAGCAGGTGTCCCCGATGGCATGGATTTCGCCCATGGAGTCCTTGACGATCGCGACAGGGTAGTCATCGATCAGGATCCGCAACGCCTGCTTGAGTTGAATCTCGCTGGCGTTGCAGACCAGCTCGCCCTTTGGCTGTTCAGTCATTGATGCCCGTTCCTGTCCTTGGGTGCCGTGCGTTAGTGGTTCGTCGCCGCGAGTTCACGCTCGACGGCGTCCGTCAGGCGCTCCTCGATGGCCGGCACCCTGATCTGCTGGATGATCTCGTTGAGGAACCCGCGGACCACCAGCCGGCGGGCAACATCCTCCGGGATGCCGCGGGCCATGAGGTAAAACAGGTGCTCGTCGTCGAACCGGCCGGTGGCGCTGGCGTGGCCAGCACCTTCGATGAGGCCGGTTTCGATCTCAAGGTTCGGCACGGAGTCCGCGCGGGCGCCGTCCGTGAGGACCAGGTTGCGGTTGGCCTCGTATGTGTCGGTGCCCTCGGCTTCCTTCCGGATCAGGACATCGCCCACCCAGACGGTGTGCGCGTTCCGGCCCTGCAGGGCGCCCTTGTAGAGGACGTTCGACTTGCAGTTGGGCACCGCGTGGTCAACGAACAGGCGCTGTTCCAGGTGCTGGCCTGCGTCGGCGAAGTACAGGCCGAACATCTCCGCTTCAGCGCCCGGCGCGGTGAACCGTGCCGACGGCGTGACGCGCACCAGGTCCCCGCCGAGGGAGACGACGATGTGCTTGAACTTGGCGTCGCGGCCCAGCTTGGCCTGCTGCGATGAGGCGTGGACAGCGTCGTCGTTCCATTCCTGGAGTGAGATGACGGTCAGCTGCGCGCCGTCCTCGACCAGGATCTCGACGTTCTCCGAGAGCACCGCGGTGCCCTGGTGGTCCAGGACCACCACGGACTTGGAGAAGCGTTCCGCCACGATCACGATGTGCTGGGCGGACGCGTCCGTGCCGGTGCCGGTGATCCGCACGGTCACTTCGCCGTCGGCCTGGACCTCGGCGGGGACCGTGATGACGGTGGCCTGGCTGAAGTTCTCCCAGGCGTTGGCGGAGACGCGGTCCTCGGGGATGGCGGCGGAGCCGATCCGGCGGTCATCGCGGCCGACGGTTTCCACCTGCACGTTGCCCGGCGCGGTGACGTCCACCGTGGTGGCGTTGCCGTCAAGGACTGCGGTATGCAGGCCGCGGAGGCGCTTGAGCGGGGTGAACCGCCAGTCCTCCTCCATGCCGGTCAGCGGCTTGAAGTCGGCCAGCTTGTAGGAGGTCAGGCGGCCGGCGCGTGAGCTGTCCGGAACGCCGACGCCGCCGCCGTGTGAGTGGCTCTTGACGGCGTCGCCGGCCAGCGGCGACTTGGAGTCCGCGGCGTTCAGCGGCGACAGGCTCTCGCCTTCCTCCGTGAACCCGTCAATGAACGGCTGGGCTGACGGCGCGCCGATGCGTGCCTTTTCAGTAGTGATGTCAGTCATTAACCGACCGATCCTTCCATCTGCAGTTCAATCAGTCGGTTCAGCTCGAGCGCGTATTCCATCGGCAGCTCGCGGGCGATGGGCTCGATGAAACCGCGGACGATCATCGCCATGGCCTCGTCTTCACGCATGCCGCGGGACATCAGGTAGAACAGCTGCTCTTCGCTGACCCGCGAAACAGTGGCCTCGTGGCCCATGGTCACGTCATCCTCGCGGATGTCGATGTACGGGTAGGTGTCCGAGCGGCTGATCGTGTCCACCAGGAGCGCGTCGCAGCGCACCGTGTTGGCCGAGTGCTTGGCGCCCTCGCGGACCTGGACCAGGCCGCGGTAGGCGGCGCGGCCGCCGCCGCGGGCCACGGACTTGGAGATGATGGAGCTCTTGGTGTTCGGCGCGATGTGGACCATCTTCGAGCCGGTGTCCTGGTGCTGGCCCTCCCCGGCGAACGCGATGGACAGGGTCTCGCCCTTGGCCCCCTCGCCCACGAGGTAGACGGCCGGGTACTTCATGGTGACCTTGGAGCCGATGTTGCCGTCGACCCACTCCATGGTGGCGCCCTCTTCGCAGATGGCACGCTTGGTCACCAGGTTGTACACGTTGGTGGACCAGTTCTGGATGGTGGTGTAACGGACGCGGGCGCCCTTCTTCACGACGATCTCCACGACAGCGGAGTGCAGCGAGTCCGAGGTGTAGATCGGGGCGGTGCAGCCTTCGATGTAGTGGACGTAGGAGTCCTCGTCCGCGATGATCAGCGTGCGCTCGAACTGCCCCATGTTTTCCGTGTTGATGCGGAAGTAGGCCTGCAGCGGGATGTCCACGTGGACGCCCTTGGGCACGTACACGAAGGAACCGCCGGACCACACGGCCGTGTTCAGCGACGCGAACTTGTTGTCGCCCACGGGAATGATGGTGCCGAAGTATTCCTGGAAGATCTCCGGGTGCTCGCGCAGGGCCGTATCGGTGTCCAGGAAGATGACGCCCTGGGCCTCGAGGTCCTCGCGGATCTGGTGGTAGACCACCTCGGACTCGTACTGGGCAGCGACGCCGGAGACGAGGCGGCTGCGCTCAGCTTCCGGGATGCCCAGCTTCTCGTAGGTGTTCCGGATGTCCTCGGGCAGGTCTTCCCACGTGGCGGCCTGCTTTTCCGTGGACCGCACGAAGTACTTGATGTTGTCGAAGTCAATGCCGGACAGGTCCGCGCCCCAGGTGGGCATGGGCTTGCGGTCGAAGTACTTCAGGCCCTTGAGGCGCAGGTCCAGCATCCACTCCGGCTCGCTCTTCTTGGCCGAAATGTCCCGGACAACGTCCTCGTCGATGCCGCGGCGGGCGTTGGCGCCGACGTCGTTCTTGTCGGACCAGCCGTACTCATAGGTTCCGATTCCGTGGAGCTCGGGATTCTTTTCCAGAATCTCCGAGATCACAGTGGATTCAGCAACCTTCTTCTCTGATAGTTGGTCCGTCATCACGGCCTTTCTTGCAGATGGTTGGATTCTTCGTCCAGGCTGGCCGGTGCTGCGGGACTGGCGGCCCCGGAAGCGGCCGGACGGCCTGTAGGTATGTGGGTGGTGCAGACGTGCCCGCCGCGCGCCAGCGTGGAAAGCCGGCGCACATCGACGCCGACCAGGCGCGAGAACACGTCGGTCTCGACGTCGCAGAACACCGGGAACTGCGCGGCCAGCTGCTGGATGGGGCAGTGTCCCTGGCACAGCTGGACGCTGGACAGTGCGGCCGGCAGTGGCGCCTTGGCCTCGATCGACGCCGTGGAGGCCACGAAGCCGTCGCGGCTCAGCGCCTCGGACAGCGCCTGCGCCCGGGCGGTGATGTCCGGCCCGGCAGCGTTGATCTCCGGCGCGTAGCGGCGTTCCATGTCGCCGAAGCGCTCGACGGCGAACTGCCGCACGGCGTCGGGCCCGGCCATCTCACTGAGCCGCTGCAGCGCCAGGGTGGCGATGTCCAGGTAGTCGTTGCCGAGTGTGGACTGGCCCTGCGAACTGAGCACGTACCGCCGGGCGGGGCGTCCTGCCCCGGCGCCGGCGCGGGCTGCCCGCTTGACCTCGATCACGCCGTTCCGTGAGAGATGGTCCAGGTGGCGGCGGACGGCTGCCGGCGTGAACCCGAGCAGGTCGCCGAGTTCCGCGGCGCTGATGGGGCCGTGCTCCAGGACGGCGTTCAGGACGCGGTCCCTGGTGCGCTCGTCGGCGTCGGACGCCGGAAGAACGGGCGCAACCTGCGCCGGCCGGGGTCCACGGGCCCCCGCTCCCCCTGCCCCGGACAGGGCAGCAGACCCCGCGCGGGGACGACCGCGCCCGGCGGGGGCAACAGAACTCGAGGAACTCACGGAATACACAACACAATCATGTCGTAATTTACTCCCCCGATCCAGTAAGGCATGGCTATCCTCGGACCGCCCGGGCACTCGGCCGCCCGCCGGACCGGGGCGTACTACATCCCGTAGAATGCTATGGTGCGATCCCCCGAATCCCCCGTCCTCTCCATCAACGGGCTAGTCAAGGATGTTGGGCCGCTGCCCACCCTCGACGGCAAGATGCTGCGGGTGGTCAGCGGCCTTTCCCTCGTCGCCGAACGCGGCCAGGTCACCGCGCTCCTCGGCGCCAACGGAGCCGGCAAGACCACCACCATCGAATGCGCCCAGGGTCTGCAGAAACGCACCCACGGCAGCATCAGCCTCCTGGGCCAGGACCCGGACACGGCCGGGGCCGGGCTGCGGTCCCGCGTCGGCGTGATGCTGCAGGACGGCGGGCTCCCGCCGTCGGCCCGGCCCATTCCCCTGCTGCGGCACATCGCGGGCATGTACCAGGACCCCTGGCCGGTCGGGGAGCTCATTGAGCGGCTCGGGATCGACGCCTTCAGCCGCACCTCCGTGCGGCGGCTTTCCGGCGGGCAGAAGCAGCGCCTCGCGCTCGCCGCGGCCCTGGTCGGCAACCCCGAGGTGCTCTTCCTCGACGAACCAAGCGCCGGCCTGGACCCGCAGTCGCGCCAGCTGGTGTTCGGGCTCATCTCCGAACTCCGGAACCGGGGCATGGGGATCATCCTGACCACCCACCTGATGGATGACGCCCAGCGGCTGGCCGATTACGTGTACATCATTGACGCCGGGCGCAACGTCGCCGAGGGGACGGTCGCGCAGCTGCTGCAGCACCCCCTGCCGCCGGGCGCTGGGGAACAGCACGTCCGCACCCTGCTGTTCGAGGCGGACCCGGGGCTGGACTTCACCGGGGTGCTGCCCGACGGCGTCGACGTCACCGAAGCGCGGGCCGGCAGCTACGCCGCCACCGGCGCGCTGACGCCGGCAGACCTCGCCGCCATCACCGCCTGGTGGGCCGCCCGCGGGATCATGCCCCGCTCGCTGAGCCTGGAGGCCCGCAGCCTCGAGGACGTGTTCCTCGACATCTCCGGAAGGGAGATCCGATGACCCGCGACAGTGCCGCGCTGGGAAACGCGCCTGCGGGCAGCACCCACCCGGGCCGCCCCCTGGGCGGCGCACCTGCCTCCCTGCCGCGCCGCATACTGCTGCAGGGCAGGTACGAGACCGTCACCATGCTGCGGAACGGCGAACAGCTGATCCTGGCGATCGTGCTGCCGCTGCTGGCCATGGTGGGCCTCACCGTGACGCCCCTGCTGGACGGGTTCGGCGCGAGCCGGATCAACGTGGCCGTGCCGGGCATCCTCGCCTTGTGCGCGATGTCCACCGCGTTCACCGGGCAGGGCATCTCCACCGGCTTTGACCGCCGCTACGGCGTGTTGCGGTTCCTGTCCACCACGCCGCTGGGACGGACCGGCCTGATCGCCGGGAAAGTCCTGGCCGTGCTCGCGGTGCTGGCGCTGCAGGTCCTGGTGGTTACGGCGGTGGCCCTGCCGCTGGGCTGGACGCCGGACCCCCAGGGCTGGGCCCCGGCCCTGGGACTGCTGGTGCTGGGCGCCGCGGCGTTCACCGCCCTGGGCCTGCTGGTGGCCGGAACCGTCCGCCCCGAAGCGACCCTCGCGATCACCAACCTGCTGTGGATCCTCCTGGGCGCCCTCGGCGGCATTGTGATCCCCGCGGAGCGGCTGCCGGCGGCCCTGCAGGCCGTGGTGCACTTCCTGCCTTCCGGCGCCCTGGGCGCAGGGATGCGGGAAGCGTTCCTGGCCGGCACCGTCAACCCCGCCTCCGTACTTATCCTGCTGCTCTGGACGGCGATCGCCGGCGGCGCAGCCACCCGTTGGTTCAAATGGAATTGAGAAAACTGTGAGCACGGCCTCCCGCCCTCCCCGGACCGCGACCCGGACCGTTTCCTGGCTGCCCGTCACCGTCGACAAGACGGTGAAGCGCCTTGCGGTGCTGTCCCTGATCGGCCAGACCATGCTGATCGTGACCGGCGGCGCCGTCCGCCTCACGGCGTCCGGCCTGGGCTGCCCCACCTGGCCCCGCTGCACGGAGGCCTCGCTCGTGAACACCCCGGAAATGGGGATCCACGGCATCATCGAATTCGGCAACCGCCTCCTGACCTTCGCCCTGGCCGCCATTGCCCTGGCGATGCTCGTGTACCTGTGGAACCTCCGCAAGGAACGCCGCGACCTGTTCCTGCTGGCCCTGGGCCTGCTCGCCAGCATCCCGGCCCAGGCCGTGATCGGCGGCATCACGGTGCTGACCCAGCTGAACCCCTGGGTGGTGGGGCTGCACTTCCTGGTCTCCATGGCCCTCGTGGTGGTGGCAACCCTCCTGGTGAACCGGGCCTACGGGCGGACGGGGAAATTCCGGACGGTGGAGCTCGTGGCGCTGCCGGGCATTGCGCGTCCGCTCATGACCGCCGTCGCGGTGTTCGCAGCCGTGGCGGTCTGCCTCGGCGTTGTGGTCACCGGCGCCGGGCCGCACGCCGGTGACGCCGACGCTCCGCGCAACAATCTGGACTGGGACCTGTTCTCGCACATCCATGCCGTTCCGGCCTACCTGGTGACCGCGGGCGCACTGTTCGCGCTGTACCTCGTGATGAGGGACCGGATCGCGGGCCCGTTCCGCACCGCCGTCGTGCTGCTCCTGGGGATCACCGTGCTGCAGGCCGCCATCGGGTTCACGCAGTACTACAACGGGATCCCGGCGCTCCTGGTGGGGGCGCACATGCTGGCGGCCGCCCTGCTGATGAGCGCGGCCACCAACGCGGCCGACCTGGCCCGCAGCAGCCCGGTCAAATAAAGCACCGCCGACCACAACGCGGGGTCAGATACTGCCCATTCCGGGCCTCCGGATGGACGGTATCTGACCCCGCGTTGTTTATCTGCGGCAGGAACGGACCGCAGCAGTCTGTCTTGCCCCGGTGCCTGCCTCGGAGCAGCCGTCCGGGGGCACTTTGGCGGCAATTTCCGACGTCGGACCTCAACTTGTCGGCGTGTCCGCGCCAATGTGCCCCCGGAACGCTGGCCGCCGCCGAGACATAGCGGCCCGGAGTATGGCGTCGAGGGCGGCTACCGTGGCGGCGGCCCGAGGGTCCAGGCTGTCGCGTCCCCGAGCCTGCCTCGGAGCAGCCGTCCGGGGGCACGTTGGCGGCGATTCCCGACGTCGGACCTCAACTTGTCGGCGCGTCCGCGCCAATGTGCCCCCGGAACGCTGGCGGCGGCGCTGCTGACGAGCGCGGCCACCAACACAGGCCGACCTCGCCCGCAGCAGCCCGGTCACCCAGGTCCGCCCACACAACAACGCGGGGTCAGATACGGTCCGTTCCGGGTATCCGGAGGGACGGCATCTGACCCCGCGTTGTTTGTGTGGAGCCGGGACGGGCCGCTGGTCAGCCGCCCATGAGGGCGGAACCGACGAACGGGTCGACGGCGAGGGCAATGAAGAGCAGGGTCAGGTAGCTGATGGAGCCGTGGAAGACCTTCATGGCGCCCTTGTTGGACACGTCGCCTGCCTGCGCCCGGTTGTACAGGGCGTGGGATTCGTACAGGAACCAGGCTCCGGCGAGGACTGCGGTGATGGAGTACACCCAGCCGGCGCCGCCCACCGGGATCAACAGCAGCGAACACGCCACCATGGCCCAGGCGTACAGGACCACCTGGACCGAGACCACCTTCGCCCCGGCAATGGCGCCCAGCATGGGGACGTTCGCATTGCGGTAGTCCTCGCCGTAGCGCATGGACAGCGGCCAGTAGTGCGGCGGGGTCCAGAGGAAGATGACCATAAAGAGCACAATGGCGGGCCACTCCACGGTGTTGGTCACCGCGGCCCAGGCGATCAGCACCGGGAAGCACCCAGCCGCGCCGCCCCAGACGATGTTCTGCGCCGTGCGGCGCTTGAGGATCATCGTGTAGATGACCACATAGAAGACGATGGCGCCGAGTCCCAGCCAGGCCGACAGCGGATTGGCCCCGAACCAGAGGATCGCGATGGCCGCCGCGCCCAGGAGCCAGGAGAAGACCAGCGCCTCGCGGGGGGTCACCTCGCCCGTGACGAGCGGCCGGTTCTCCGTGCGGTGCATGAGCTTGTCGATGTCGCGGTCAAGGTAGCAGTTGAACGCGCCCGCGCTGCCGGCGGCGAAGGCACCGCCCACGAGGGTCGCCAGGATCAGGCCGATCGAGGGGAAGCCGCGTTCCGCGTAGATCATGGTGGGGAGAGTGCTGACCAGCAGCAGTTCAATGACGCGGGGTTTGGTCAGCGCCAGATAGGCCTTGGCTTTGCGGGCGAAGCCGACCCTTCCGCGGATGGGCGAAGCGGTCAGCGGCGTATCTGTTGTGCTCACGGTGGCAGTCACTCTGTTCTGTCTGGCTGTTCAGTCCGGCTGGTTCCGCAACGCGGGTTTGCATACAGGAAGGGTCCGTCGCAGTCCACAGGCAAGGCCCGTGTTCACAGAAGGCCCGGTGCACAGGTATGGCGCGGGCAAGTCGCCCGCCCCCGTTGGTAGCCACCCACCATCATACCGTGCGGGCCCATGCGGGCGACCCCCGGGCGACCCCGGGACGGCCCCGGGAGGGCCCCCGGACGGGACACACAGCACGGTTTCCGGGACCGCTCCCGCCACGCCGCGGCAGTGTCCCCATGATTCGGGGAGATTAACGCGTACTCACAGCCGGTGCGGGCGGCGGTGATTCATATAAGCGTAAATCCCGTCCATTTAGTGAGATATAAAGCCCCCGGCGGTCGGAATGGGGCTAAGCTGTCAGCAAGATCAGCGTGCACGGGCCTCTGCCGCACACGGCCGTCCCCGCGCGTCTGGAGCTCCTGCAGATGTGCGTTTGCGCACGCGACTGAATGATAGATCAACGTTTCGATGGTGAACGGCTGGTACGTACCGCAGCGGGCACCGAACTGTGCCCCGCGCGGGACTGACCATACCTCCCGCCGTCAGCACAGAGAGGGGCCCGGTTTTCGTGCCACATTTGGAAGAGCAAGAACTGTCATGGACTGACTTGGACCAGCGCGCCGTGGACACCGTCCGCGTCCTGGCGGCCGACGCCGTGGAGAAGGTCGGCAACGGCCACCCCGGCACCGCAATGAGCCTGGCCCCCGCCGCCTACCTCCTCTTCCAGAAACTGATGCGGCACGACCCGCAGAACCCCGACTGGCTGGGGCGCGACCGGTTCATCCTCTCCCCCGGCCACACCTCCCTGACGCTGTACATCCAGCTCTTCCTCTCCGGCTACGGCCTGGAGCTGAAGGACCTTGAGGCACTGCGCACGTGGGGTTCACTGACCCCGGGACACCCGGAATACAAGCACACCAAGGGCGTCGAAATCACCACCGGGCCGCTGGGCCAGGGCCTCGCCTCCGCCGTCGGCTTCGCCTACTCCCAGCGCCGCCAGCGCGGACTGTTCGACGCCGACGCCGCCCCCGGCACCAGCCCGTTCGACCACACCGTCTGGGTCATCGCCTCCGACGGCGACCTGCAGGAAGGCGTCACCTCCGAGGCGTCCTCGCTTGCCGGACACCAGGAGCTCGGCAACCTCGTGGTGATCTACGACGAGAACCACATCTCCATCGAGGACGACACCGACATCGCCTTCACCGAGGACGTCCTGAAGCGCTACGAAGCCTACGGCTGGCACGTCCAGCGCGTCGACTGGACCCGCACCGGGGAGTACAAGGAAGACGTGGCCGAACTGCACGCCGCCCTGCTGGCCGCCAAGGCAGAGACGTCCAAGCCCTCCATCGTCTCGCTGCGCACCATCATCGGCTACCCGGCGCCGAAGAAGCAGAACACCGGCAAGATCCACGGCTCCGCCCTCGGGTCCGAGGAAGTCGCGGCCCTGAAGAAGGTCCTCGGCTTCGACCCGGAACGCGCCTTCCAGGTCGACGACGACGTCCTCGCCCACGCCCGCCAGGCCGTGGACCGCGGCGCCGCCGCCCGCAGCGAATGGCAGGAAGCCTTCGAGGCGTGGCAGTCCGGCAACCCCGAGGCAGCCGCCCTCCTGGAACGCGTCGAGGCGAAGAAGCTCCCCGCAGAACTCGACGCGGCCCTCCCGGTCTTCGAAGCCGGCAAGGATGTCTCCACCCGCGCCGCCTCCGGCAAGGTCCTGAACGCGATCGGGCCGGTCATGCCGGAACTGTGGGGCGGCTCGGCCGACCTCGCGGAGTCCAACAACACCACCATCGAAGGGTCGCCGTCGTTCATCCCGGCGTCCCGCTCAACGGACGCCTGGAAGGGCAACCCCTACGGCCGTGTGCTGCACTTCGGCATCCGCGAGCACGCAGCGGCGTCGATCGTCAACGGCATCAGCCTGCACGGGCGCACCCGCGCTTTCTCCGGCACCTTCCTGATCTTCAGCGACTACCAGCGTCCGGCGATCCGCCTCGGCGCCCTGATGGGCGTGCCGTCGCTGTATGTCTGGACGCACGACTCGATCGGCCTCGGCGAGGACGGCCCCACCCACCAGCCGGTGGAGCAGCTCGCATCCCTGCGCGCCATCCCGGGCCTCGACGTCGTCCGCCCGGGCGACGCCAACGAGGTCGCGGCGGCCTGGAAAACGATGCTCGAAAACCACGAGAACCCGGCCGGCATTGTCCTGACCCGGCAGAACATTCCCACCTACGCCCGCGGCACCGGCGACGCCGACGGCGACACGTTCGGTTCCACCGCCGGCGTCGCACGCGGCGGCTACGTCCTGGCCGAGGCATCGGCCAACGGCGCCACCGTCGACCCGCAGGTCATCCTGATCGGCACCGGCTCCGAGGTCCAGCTGGCCGTCCAGGCCCGCGAAGCGCTGCAGGCTGACGGCATCCCCACCCGCGTCGTCTCCATGCCCTGCGTGGAGTGGTTCAACAAGCAGGACGCCGCCTACCGCGAGGCGGTGCTCCCGGCAGCAGTCAAGGCCCGCGTCTCAGTCGAAGCCGGGCTCGCCCTGGGCTGGAAGGAATTCGTCGGCGACGCCGGCCGTTCCATCTCCCTCGAGCACTTCGGTGCGTCTGCAGACTACAAGCGCCTGTTCCAGGAATTCGGCATCACCGCGGAGGCCGTAGCCGCCGCCGCCAAGGATTCCCTCGCCGGCCTTCCGGCCTGATCCGCACTTCCCGTTTTCCGGGCCGCCGCCCACCGACGGCGGCGGCCCCCTAGCTTCAGGAGTTCCCCATGAACACCACCCCCACCGCTACTCCCACGCAGATGCTTTCCGATGCCGGCGTTTCCATCTGGCTCGATGACCTCTCCCGCGGCCGCCTGGCCACCGGCACCCTGCGCAAGCTGATCGAAGAGAAGAACGTGGTTGGTGTCACCACCAACCCGTCCATCTTCCACGCCGCCATCACCACCGGCCACGACTACGACGCCATCGTCGCGGCCCAGGCCGCCGCCGGCGCCACCGTCGAAGATACCGTCTTCGAAATCACCACCACCGACGTGGCCGACGCCTGCGACCTGTTTGCCCCCGTCGCCGCGGCCACCAGGGGTGTCGACGGCCGTGTGTCCATCGAGGTGGACCCCCGCCTCGCCTGGGACACCGCCGGCACCATCGCCGAGGCCAAGCACCTCTACAAGAAGGTCAACAAGGACAACGTCCTGATCAAGATCCCGGCCACCCTCGAAGGCCTCGAGGCCATCACGGCCACCCTGGCCGAGGGCATCAGCGTCAACGTCACCCTGATCTTCTCGCTGGAGCGCTACCGCGCCGTCATCAACGCCTTCCAGTCCGGACTGGAACAGGCCAAGGACAACGGCCACGACCTCTCCAAGATCCACTCCGTGGCGTCCTTCTTCGTCTCCCGCGTGGACAGCGAGATCGACAAGCGCCTCGACGCGATCGGCACGGACGAGGCCCGCGCCCTCAAGGGCAAGGCCGGCGTGGCCAACGCCCGCCTGGCCTACCAGGTCTACGAGGAACTGTTCTCCACCGAACGCTGGGACCTCCTGGCCGACGCCGGAGCCCTTCCGCAGCGCCCCCTGTGGGCCTCCACCGGCGTCAAGGACCCGGCCTACCCGGACACCCTTTACGTCACGGAACTCGTCGCCCCCGGCGTCGTGAACACCATGCCGGAGAAGACGCTCGACGCCACGTTCGACCACGGCACCGTCACCGGCAACACGATCAGCCGCGGCTATGACGACGCCAACGCCACCCTGAACGCCCTCGACGGGCTCGGCGTCTCCTACAACGAGGTCGTCGCCCTGCTGGAGTCCGAAGGCCTCGACAAGTTCGTGGCAAGCTGGAAGGAACTGCTGGCCGACGTCGAGGGCGCCCTCGCCGCTGCACGGAAGGACGCATAGTCCCCATGACCACTCTCAGCTACGACGCCACGGGCGCCGCCCGCCTGGCCCATGAACAGCACCTGCCCGCCCTGCTGGAGGACAAGGTCGCCACCCGGATCTTCGCCAAGGACCCCACCCTGTGGGGCCCCGACGCCGAGGCCGAGGCGTCCGTCCGGCTCGGCTGGGTCGAGGCGGCCACCGTCTCCCAGCCGCTGGTCGCGGACATCCTGGCACTCCGGGACGCCCTGCGCGCCGAGGGCGTCAGCCGGATTGTCCTCTGCGGCATGGGCGGCTCCTCCCTGGCCCCCGAGGTCATCGCCGGAACCGCCGGCGTCGAGCTGACGGTGCTGGACAGCACCGACCCGGAGCAGGTGGCGGCCGCCCTGGCCGACCGCCTGGGCGAGACCGCGATTGTGGTCTCCTCCAAGTCCGGCTCCACCCTGGAGACGGACTCCCAGCGCCGGATCTTCGAGCACGCCTTCACCGAGGCCGGGCTCGACGCGAAGAGCCGCATCATCATCGTCACGGATCCGGGCTCACCGCTGGACAAGTCGGCCCGCGAGGCCGGCTACCGGGCCGTCTTCAACGCCGACCCCAACGTCGGCGGACGCTACTCGGCGCTCACCGCGTTCGGGATGGTCCCGTGCGGCCTGGCCGGCGTCGACATCCAGGCCTTCCTGGACGAGGCGGAGGAAGCCGCCGAGGTCCTCAACGAGGACGGCGAGGAGAACATCGGCCTCGCCCTGGGTGCGGCACTGGGCGGCACCAGCCCGCTGCGCGACAAGATCGTCATCGCCGAGGACGGCTCCGGGATCAAGGGCTTCGCCGACTGGGCCGAGCAGCTCATCGCCGAATCCACCGGCAAGCTCGGCACCGGCGTCCTGCCGGTGGTCGCCGGACCCGCGTCTCCGGAGGCCCAACTGGGCGCCGACGACGTCCTGGTGGTCCGGCTCGTCGCCGCGGACGCCGACGTCGAACTCGGCGCAAACGAGGTCGCCATTGGCGGCGGTCTGCCCACGCAGATGATGACGTGGGAGTTCGCCACCGCAGTGGCCGGGCGCCTGCTGGGCATCAACCCGTACGACCAGCCCGACGTCGAAGCCGCCAAGGTGGCCGCACGCGGGCTGCTGGACGCCCAGCCGGAACCGACGCCCGCCGCCTTCACCGACGGTGCCATCGAGGTCAGCGGCGGCGGCTGGCTCGGCGGCGCGGACACCGCGGAAGCGGCCGTCCGGGCCCTGCTGGGCGAACTCGGCCCGGACAGCTACCTGAGTGTCCAGGCCTACTTCGACCGGATCGCCTACGCGCCGCTGGAGGGTGTGCGCGACCAGCTGGCAGCGGTCAGCGGCCGTCCCGTGACGTTCGGCTGGGGTCCGCGCTTCCTGCACTCCACCGGGCAGTTCCACAAAGGCGGACCTGCGATCGGCGTGTTCCTGCAGGTGACCGCCGCGGCCGCGGCGGACCTGGGCATCCCGGACCGCCCGTTCAGCTTCGGCGAACTCATCGCGGCCCAGGCCGCCGGCGACGCCCAGGTCCTCTCCGACCACGGCCGCCCGGTCCTCCGGCTGCACCTCACGGACCGCGCCGCCGGCGTCCGCCAGCTGCAGGACCTCGTCTCGGCCCTGGCGGGCCAGGCAGTCACCTCCACCGAAAGCTAAGGCACCCACGCAACCATGCCAGAAACACACAACGGCGGCCGCACGTCCCCGACGCGTTCGGGACGGGCTGGCCGCAACCCGCTCCGGGACCCGCGGGACCGGCGCCTGAACCGTATCGCCGGACCGTCGTCGCTGGTCCTGTTCGGGGTCACGGGGGACCTCGCCCGCAAGAAGCTGATGCCTGCCGTGTACGACCTGGCAAACCGCGGGCTGCTGCCCCCGAGCTTCGCGCTGGTGGGCTTCGCCCGGCGGAACTGGGAGAACGAGGACTTCTCCGCCGAGGTGAAGGAGGCCGTCAAGGCCTACGCCCGCACCCCGTTCGATGAGACGGTGTGGAAGCAGCTCTCCGAGGGCATCCGCTTCGTGCAGGGCGAGTTCGACGACGACGACGCCTTCAAGCGCCTGAGCGAGACCATCGACGAACTGGACGAGCAGCGCGGCACCCGTGGGAACCACGCGTTCTACCTCTCCATTCCGCCGAATGCGTTCGAACTGGTCTGCACGCAGCTGTCCAAGCACGGGCTGGCCCAGGCCGAGGGCGACAAGTGGCGGCGCGTGGTGATCGAAAAGCCGTTCGGGCACAACCTGGAGTCGGCACGCCAGCTCAACGACATTGTGGAGTCAGTCTTCCCGCAGGACGCGGTGTTCCGGATTGACCACTACCTGGGCAAGGAGACGGTGCAGAACATCCTGGCGCTCCGCTTCGCCAACCAGCTGTTCGAGCCGCTCTGGAACGCCAACTATGTGGACCACGTCCAGATCACCATGGCCGAGGACATCGGCACCGGCGGCCGGGCAGGGTACTACGACGGCGTGGGCGCTGCCCGCGACGTGATCCAGAACCACCTGCTGCAGCTGCTGGCGCTGACCGCGATGGAGGAGCCCATCTCCTTTAACGCCGACGACCTCCGCACCGAGAAGGAGAAGGTCCTCGCCGCCGTCCGGCTCCCCGAGGACCTGTCCACCCATTCGGCGCGCGGGCAGTTCACCGGCGGCTGGCAGGGCGGCGAGGAAGTGGTGGGCTACCTGGAGGAAGAGGGCATCCCCGCTGACTCCAAGACGGAGACATTCGCCGCGATCCGGGTGGACATCAACACCCGCCGCTGGGCCGGCGTGCCGTTCTACCTTCGCGCCGGCAAGCGCCTGGGCCGCCGGGTGACCGAGATCGCCGTCGTCTTCAAACGCGCGCCCAACCTGCTCTTCACCGACCACGGCGAGGACGACTTCGGCCAGAACGCCGTCGTGATCCGGGTCCAGCCCGACGAGGGTGCCACCATCCGGTTCGGGTCCAAGGTTCCCGGCACACAGATGGAAGTCCGCGACGTCACCATGGACTTCGGTTACGGCCACTCCTTCACGGAGTCCAGCCCCGAGGCCTATGAACGGCTCATCCTGGATGTGCTGCTGGGCGAACCGCCGCTGTTCCCCCGGCATGCCGAGGTGGAGCTGTCCTGGAAGATCCTCGACCCGTTCGAGGAGTACTGGGCGTCCCTGGACGAGCAGCCCGACCCGTACGTCCCCGGAAGCTGGGGCCCCGCCTCCGCCGTCGAACTCCTTGCCCGTGACGGACGAACCTGGAGAAGGCCATGATCGTAGATCTTCCCGACACCACCACCTCCAAGATCTCCAAGAAGATCATGGCCCTGCGCGAACAGGGCGGCGTGATTGCCCTGGGCCGGGTGCTGACCCTGGTGGTCGTCACCAAGAACGGCCTGGAGGAGGAAGCCATCGAGGCGGCCAACGAGGCCAGCCGTGAGCATCCCTGCCGGATCATCGTCCTCGCCGACGCCGGGGCCGAAGCCCCGACCCGGCTGGACGCGCAGATCCGCGTGGGTGGTGATGCCGGAGCCTCCGAGGTCATCTTGCTCCGCGGCTACGGCGAACTCGCTGAGGAAAGCGAATCCCTCGTGGCGGCCCTGCTTCTGCCGGACGCGCCGATTGTGGCCTGGTGGCCGCACGGGGCACCGAAAAACGCCTGCGAGACGTCGATCGGTCGGATCGCGCACCGCCGCATCACGGACTCCGCCAACGAGGCCGACCCGCAGGGGGCGCTGGAGAACATCCGCCGCACCTACAAGGCGGGCGACACCGACCTCGCCTGGACCCGGCTCACCAACTGGCGGATCCAGCTGGCAGCGGTCCTGGACCAGGTGGACGACTCGCCGGTCACCGCCGTCGCTGTCGAGGGCGCCTCCGACTCGCCCAGCACCATCCTGCTGGCGGCATGGCTCACCCTGGCCCTCGATGCGCCCGTGACAATCGTGGCGGACCCCGCGGGGACGGGCATCCGGCGGGTGCGGCTGACCCGGACGGGCGGCGACGTCCAGCTGTTCCGGCCCGGCCTCACCGTGGCGGAGCTCACGCAGCCCGGCCAGCCGGCGCAGCGCATCTCGTTGCCGCGCCGCAGCCTGAAGGACTGCCTGGCCGAGGAGCTGCGCCGCCTCGATCCGGACGAAGTGTTCGGCGAAGTGATTACTATTGGACTGCCCCGTACCAATCTAAGGAGTGTCCGTCCCAGTGAGCGCTGACCCCAGAGTAAGCATCCATCCTGACTCGACCGTCCTCATGGCCGCGATCGCGGCCCGGCTGATCACGAAACTGGTGGACATCCAGGACAGACACGGCGAGGCCACGGTGGTGCTTACCGGCGGGTCGATGGGCATCGGCTCGCTCAAGGCCGTGGCGGAATCGCCGGCGTCCCCCGCCGTCGACTGGTCCAAGGTCAACTTCTGGTGGGGCGACGAGCGTTTTGTCGCAGCCAACGACCCGGAGCGCAACGCCTTCCAGGCGCGCGAGGCGCTGCTGGCGCGGATCCCCGCCGACCCCGCCCGGATCCACGAGCCCGGCTCCGCCGACGACTTTGATACCCCCGAGGAAGCGGCCGCCGACTATGCCCGCCGGCTCGGCGAGGCAGCGGCCGCGGAGCACGCCGCGGACATGTCCGATGACCGTCCGGAGAATCCCGCAGAGCTCCCCCGCTTCGACATCGTGCTGCTCGGGGTGGGACCTGACGCCCACGTCGCGTCCCTCTTCCCGGAGCAGGCCGGGATCCGGGAGAAAACCCTCCCGGTGGTGGGGGTCCGTAACTCGCCCAAGCCGCCGCCGTTGCGGGTTTCCCTCACGCTGCCCGCCATCAACACGGCCTCGGAAATCTGGATGGTGGTCGCCGGGGACGACAAGGCAGGCGCCGTGGGGCTCGCCCTTGCGGGGGCCAACCCGGTGCAGGTGCCCGCGGCCGGCCCGCGGGGACGGAAGGAAACCCTCTGGCTGATCGACGAAAACGCGGCCGCGCGGGTCCCGGAGCAGCTGGTCCGCAAGGGCTGAGTCCGCCAGAATGGTTCAGCACGGGCGCTCCCGCGCTGACCCCGGCTAGGCCGGCGGGGCACCGCGCCGGGACCGAAGCCTCTCAAGCGCTCCGGCCAGCACGTCTTCGGCGTCCTGGCTGGAGCGCCGCTCTTTAACGTATTCCAGGTGGCTCTTGAACCCTTCCACGGGGGCTTCCTCGAGAGCGAACTGCGCCTCGTCCCGGGTGGCGGTCCCGCCGCAGCGCCGGCAGTCCCAGACCCCGGGGATCTGCTCGTCGGGCAGCTGGGCGAAGACCAGCGGCGTCTCATGGCCCTTGGCGCACTGGTAGGTGACGCGGATGCGGGGCGAGCGGACAGCGGCGCCGTCGAGCGGCTCGTGGCGCGGCGCGGCCCCTTCGGTGGCTCCTACACGGATGCCCCGGAAACCGGAGGCAGAATGCAGCATCGGGAACTCCTGGCTACTTGGCGGACGGAAAGCGCATGCAGTCAGCCACAGTGTAGGTCGAAGTTCCCGATGCCGGGGAGGGTCCTAGGACCCCTATGAAATTGTGCCGGGAGCCGGTTAGGAGTCGCCGCCGCCGGTGAACCGCATCATCAGGCCGAGTCCAACAATGACAATGCCCCAGGTGATGCCGAGGATGATCGTGAAGCGGTTCAGGTTCCGCTCGGCCACGCCGGAGGAGCTCAGCCCGGAACTCATGCCGCCGCCGAACATGTCGGACAGACCGCCGCCACGGCCCTTGTGGAGCAGGATGAGCAGGGTCAGCAGGAGGCTGGTGATGCCCAGGAGGACCTGCAGGATGACATGAAGAACGTCCACGACGGCCTTTCAGAAGATGGGGATTGCGGGGGCCACGACGGTGTCCGGACTAATCCGTCAGCAGGTGACTCTCGAACCTGACAATATTAGCAAACTCGGCGGCGTCCAGGCTGGCACCGCCGACCAGCAGTCCGTCCACGTCGCGTTCCTTGAGGATGGCGGCGGCGTTGTTGGCCTTGACCGAGCCGCCGTAGAGGAGGCGGGTCTTGCCGGCGACGTCCGCGCCGAAGAGGGTGGCCAGCTCGGCGCGGATGGCGGCGCACATTTCCTGCGCGTCCTCGGGTCCCGCGACCTCGCCCGTCCCGATGGCCCACACCGGCTCATAGGCGACCACCAGCTCGGCGGCCTGCTCGGGAGTCAGTCCCTCGACGCCGGCACGCAGCTGGGCGAGGGTGTGGTCCACGTGCGTGCCCGCCTGGCGGATCTCCAGCCCTTCACCGACGCAGAGCACGGGGGTGATGCCGTGCCGGAAGGCCGCCTTGGTCTTGGCGTTCAGCACGTCGTCGGTCTCGTGGTGGATGGTGCGGCGTTCGCTGTGGCCGACCAGGACGTAGCTGCAGCCCAGCTTGGCGAGGAACTGCCCGGAGATGTCGCCCGTGTAGGCGCCGGAGTCGTTCGGGGAGAGGTCCTGGCCGCCGTAGACGATCTTTAGTTCGTCGCCCTGGACCAGGGTCTGCACGCCGCGGAGGTCGGTGAACGGCGGGAAGACGGCGACCTCGGCCCGGCTGTAATCGTGCTTGGCGTCGGACAGGGTCCACGCGAGTTTCTGCAGGAGGGTGATGCCCTGGACGTGGTCCATGTTCATCTTCCAGTTGCCTGCAATGAAAGGCGTGCGGTCGAAGGTGCCGTTGGTTGACGTAGTCACGTGGTCTCCAAAAGGTCGTAGCAGTGGAACAGCCGGCAGGGCGCCCCGTTCCGGGAAGATGCGCCCTGCCGGCTGGAGGTTCTATCGGTCCAGGACGCTGAGGCCGGGAAGGTCCTTGCCTTCGAGGTACTCGAGGCTGGCGCCGCCGCCGGTGGAGATGTGCCCGAACGCCTCATCGGCGAAGCCGAGGGTCCGGACCGCCGCAGCGGAGTCGCCGCCGCCCACCACGGTGAACGCGCCGGTTTCGGTCAGTGCCTGGGCGACGGCCCGGGTGCCGGCGGCGAAGGCCGGGAACTCGAAGACGCCCATGGGCCCGTTCCAGAACACGGTCTTGGCACCCGCTATCCGGTCGGCGAAGGCCTTGGACGTTTCCGGTCCGATGTCCAGGCCGATGCCCCCGGCACCAAAGCTGCTGTCCTCGATCGCGTCGGCGCGCACCGTCTCATGGTCGGCGTCGGCGGCGAACTTGGCAGCCACGACGACGTCGGTGGGAACCACGAACTCGGTTCCGGCCTCGGCGGCGCGCTTCAAGTAGTCCTGGACGACGGGGATCTGGTCCTCCTCGAGCAGGCTTCCGCCGACCTTGTGGCCTGCGGCCGCGAGGAAGGTGAACAGCATGCCGCCGCCGACCAGGATCGTGTCGGCTTTGCCGATCAGGTTGTCGATGACCGCGAGCTTGTCCGAGACCTTGGATCCGCCGAGGACCACAACGTACGGCCGCTGCGTGTCGGTGGTGAGCTTGCGCAGCACTTCGACTTCGGTGCGCACCAGGTCGCCCTGGTAGGACGGCAGCCGCCGGGCGACGTCGTACACGGTGGCGTGCTTGCGGTGCACAGCGCCGAAGGCGTCATCCACGAAAGCGCCGTTGTCACCGGTCAGGGCCACGAGTTCGTCGGCGAACGCGCCGCGTTCGGCGTCGTCCTTGGACGTCTCCCGGGCGTCGAAGCGCACGTTCTCCAGGACCAGGGCTTCGCCGTCCTGCAGCGCGCCGGCGGCCGCGACCGCGGCCCCGCCGACGGTGTCATCGGCCAGGGAAACCTTGAAGGAGGCCAGCTCGGCGAGCCGCGCCACGGCGGGCTTGAGCGAGTACTTGTCCTCTGGTGCGCCCTTGGGGCGGCCAAGGTGTGCTGTCACCAGCACGCGGGCACCGGCGTCCGTGAGCTTCGACAGCACTGGCAGGGAGGCCTTGATGCGGCCGTCGTCAGTCACTGTAGAGCCGTCGAGCGGCACGTTCAGGTCACTTCTGACCAGAACGTACCGCCCGCGGACACCATCAGCGATCAGTTCGTTGAGGGTGTGGAATGTCATGTGTCTTACCCTAGCCCAGCTTGGCTGCGACGAGCTCCGTGAGGTCGACGAGGCGGTTCGAGTAGCCCCATTCGTTGTCATACCAGGAAACAACCTTGACCTGGTTGCCGATCACCTTGGTCAGGCCGGAGTCGAAGATGGACGACGCCGGGTCCCCGACGATGTCCGAGGACACGATCGGCTCGTCCGTGTAGGTCAGGAGGCCCTTGAGCTCGGGAGTCTCGGAGGCTGCCTTGAGGGCGGCGTTGACTTCCTCGACGGTGGTCTCGCGGGAGACGGTGACGGTGAGGTCCGTGGCGGAGCCGGTGGGCACCGGTACGCGGATGGCGTAGCCGTCGAGCTTGCCCTTGAGTTCCGGCAGGACCAGGCCGATGGCCTTCGCGGCACCCGTGGAGGTGGGCACCATGTTGATGGCGGCGGCGCGGGCGCGGCGGAGGTCCTTGTGCGGGCCGTCCTGCAGGTTCTGGTCGGCGGTGTAGGCGTGGACCGTGGTCATCAGGCCGCGCTCGATGCCGAAAGCGTCGTTGACCACCTTGGCCAGCGGGCCGAGGCAGTTGGTGGTGCAGGAGGCGTTGGAGATGATGTGGTGCGCCGCCGGGTCGTAGAGGCCGTCGTTGACGCCCATCACGATCGTGATGTCCTCGTCCGAGGCCGGAGCGGAGATCAGGACCTTCTTGGCACCGGCGTCGATGTGCTTCTGCGCATCGGCGGCCTTGGTGAAGAAGCCGGTGGATTCGATGACGATGTCGACGCCCAGCTCGCCCCAGGGCAGCTTGGCCGGGTCGCGCTCGGCGAGGACCTTGATGGTCTTGCCGTCGACGACGATGTTGCCGTCCTTGACCTCGATCTTCTCCTGCAGGCGCCCGCCCACGGAGTCGTACTTGAAGAGGTGGGCCAGGGCTTCCGGGCTGGTGAGGTCGTTTACGGCGACGATCTCGAGGTCGGCCCCCTGGGCGAGTGCGGCGCGGAAGTAGTTGCGGCCGATACGGCCGAAGCCGTTGATACCAATACGGGTGGTCACGTTTTCAGTCTCCTTGGTGCTCCTGCGAGCACGACTAGTTGAGAAGGCGCTCAAGCCAACTAACAGATCCCGCACGCCATTGGGCAGAGATGATTTACAGATCGGAGGGCGACCAGCCTCATTGCTGAAGGCTAACCGCCTTCCGTGACCTATCTTACGTTTAAGTTGGACTGCCCCCGCAAGTGCGGGGGCAGTCCGTCCACTATTCGAGCCTGACGGCGGCAAATGTGAGCTTTGTTACGTGCAGGTTAACTGCGGCCCAACTGCAGCTGCCCCGATGGCCCGGTGCCCGGTGCCCCGGACGTGGCCTAAAGCGTGATGAGGCCGGTGGCGTTCTTGCGGGCGGCGTCGAAGCGCTTGGCGACGTCGGCCCAGTTCACGATGTTCCAGAATGCCTTGACGTAGTCAGCCTTGACGTTGACGTAGTCCAGGTAGAACGCGTGCTCCCACATGTCCAGCATCAGCAGCGGGGTGGTGCCCAGCGCGACGTTGCCCTGCTGGTCGTAGAGCTGCTCGATGACCAGGTTCCCGCCGATGGGCTCGTAGGCCAGGAAGCCCCAGCCGGAGCCCTGCAGGCCCAGTGCGGCGGCGCTGAACTGGGCGCGGAACGCGTCGAAGGAGCCGAAGGCGTCGTCGATGGCGGCTGCCAGCTCACCCTCGGGCTTGTCGCCGCCGTCCGGGGACAGGTTGTTCCAGAACACGGAGTGGTTGATGTGGCCGCCGGTGTGGAACGCGAGGTCCTTGGAGAGGCGGTTGATGTTGGCGAAGTCGCCCTTCTCGCGCGCCTCGGCCAGCTGGGCCAGGGCGTTGTTGGCGCCGGTCACGTAGGCGGCGTGGTGCTTGCTGTGGTGCAGCTCCATGATGCGCGCGGAAATGTGCGGCTCCAGCGCTGCGTAGTCATAGCTGAGTTCTGGCAGTACGTATTCGGTCACAAAGTCCTCCAATGTCGTGGACAGGTTGTCCGTGTTGGTAACTCTCGGTTGTGCATCCGGATGGCTGGCATCCGGAAGTCTGTGGATCGGGATCCAGTGGGCATAGCCTCCGCTCCCCCCAAGGTATTCCCACCGGTCCGATCCGATTCTGCCGGTGTTCCTTCGGGGAAGGCTACTCGTCCAGCATTTCAGGTGTCACATTGGCTTCCGTGCCGGGAATGCCAAGGTCCTGGGCGCGCTTGTCCGCCATCGCCAGGAGCCGGCGGATCCGGCCGGCGATGGCGTCCTTGGTCATGACGGGGTCGGCCAGGCGGCCCAGTTCGTCCAGGCTGGCCTGTTTGTGCGCCACGCGGAGTTCCCCGGCGTACTTGAGGTGGTCCGGGACGTCGTCCCCCAGGATTTCCAGGGCACGGTCCACGCGGGCGCCGGCGGCCACGGCAGCCTGTGCCGACCGGCGCAGGTTGGCGTCGTCGAAGTTGGCCAGCCGGTTCGCGGTGGCGCGGACCTCCTTGCGCATCCGCCGCTCTTCCCACACCATCAGCGCGTCGTGGGCGCCCATCCGGGTCAGGAGCGCGGCGATCGTATCGCCGTCGCGGATGACCACACGGTCCACTCCCCTGACCTCGCGGGCCTTGGCCTGGATTCCCAGCCGGCGGGCGGCGCCGACCAGGGCCAGCGCGGACTCGGGGCCGGGGCAGGTGACCTCCATAGCGGAGGACCGTCCGGGTTCCGTGAGGGAACCGTGGGCCAGGAACGCGCCGCGCCAGACAGCCTCGGCGTCGGCGGCGGACCCGTTCACCACCACTGAGGGCAGGCCGCGGACGGGCCGGCCGCGGGCGTCCAGCAGGCCGGTCTGGCGGGCGAGGGCTTCGCCGTCGCGCACCACGCGGACCACGTAGCGGCTGCCGCGGCGCAGGCCGCCGCCGGAGACGACGATGATTTCGCTCTGGTGCCCGTAGACCTCGGCGATGGCGGCGCGGAGACGCCGCGCGGTCGAGGCGAGGTCCACTTCGGCCTCGATCACGATCCTGCCCGAGATGATGTGGAGTCCCCCGGCGAACCGGAGCATGGCGGACACTTCAGCCTTGCGGACCGAGGACTTCTTGATGTCCAGCCGGGAAAGTTCTTCCTTGACTGATGCTGTCAGTGCCATGGCACCTTTCCTACCTGTTCCCGAAAATGTCGTGGTACGCCGTTGCCAGACGCAGCGGGTCGTGGATCGGCCGGCGGTTCGACGCCCCCACTTTACCCAACACCACCTCGGCACCGAGCATCCCGGCCGCCTGTTCGAAGTCGGCGCGGTCGGCCACGGAGGCCGGATCGGCCAGGACGACGTCGATCGTGAAGTCCGGCGCATACTCCCGGAGGACCCGCAGGTGGTCCGCGGCGGTCATCCCGAGGGTTTCCTTGGTGTCTGTGGCGAGGTTCATGGTGAGGCAGCGCCGGGCGGCCGTGCTGCAGAGCGCCTCGCGCATTTCGGGCAGCAGGAGGTGCGGAAGCACGGACGTGTACCAGGAGCCGGGGCCCAGGATGACCCAGTCGGCGAGTTCAATCGCGGTGAGCGCCTCGATGCAGGCGGGGGCGTTGTCCGGCAGGAGCCGGACGTGCTCCAGCGAGCCGGCGACGGCGCACTTTGCCTGCCCGGTGATTCTCTGGAGCGCCGTGCTCCCGTCCGGCGCCGTCACGCGGGCCTGGCCCTCGATGGTCAGCGGGACGCTGGACATCGGCAGGACTTCGCCGCGGGCGCCGAGCAGCGCGCCGGCCCATTTGAGGCCGGCGACGGTGTCGCCGAGCAGTTCCCACAGCGTCACGATCAGCAGGTTGCCCATGGCGTGCTCGTCCAGCGAACCGCCGGGGCCCTTGCCGGGAGCGAACCGGTGCTGCATCACGTCGCGCCAGGTGCGGCCCCAGTCCGTATCGTCGCAGAGAGCGGAGAGCGCCATCCGGAGGTCGCCGGGCGGCAGGACGCCGTACTCCTCGCGCAGCCTTCCGGACGAGCCGCCGTCGTCAGCGACCGTCACGATGGCGGTCAGCTCCGACGTGAGCAGGCGCAGGGCGGACAGGGAGGCGGCGAGCCCGTGCCCGCCGCCGAGCGCGACGACGGACGGCCCCTTGTCCTGCTGGCTGGCGAAGGACGAACTGGCCGCGGGGACGAGCGGCAGGGGCCCGGTCAGCAGCGCCATTACTCGCGGCCCAGATCCCGGTGGGTGGTGGTCACAGTCACGCGGGGGTACTGCGCCAGCCGGCGGGACAGCTCGACGGCGACCGCGACGGAGCGGTGCTTGCCGCCGGTGCAGCCCACGGCAATGGTTGCGTAGTGCTTGTTTTCCCGGCGGTACCCGTCCAGGACCGGTTCGAGGGCCAGGACGTAGCGTTCCACGAAGTTGCTGACGCCCTGCGCTTCCAGCACGTAGTCGCTGACGTCCTTGTCCAGGCCGGTGTGCGGCCGGAGCGCAGGCACCCAGTGCGGGTTGGGGATGAACCGCGCGTCGGCGACGAAGTTCGCATCGACGGGGAGGCCGTACTTGAAGCCGAAGCTCATCACGTTCAGGCGGAGGGCCACAGGGCCGGTCTCGCTGAACAGTTCGGTGATCGCCGTGGCAAGGCCGTGGACGTTCAGCGCGGACGTGTCCAGGACGATGTCGGCGGAGGTCCGGAGCTCGTGCAGCAGCTCCCGCTCTGCGGCGATGCCGTCCAGGATCCGGCCGCCGCCCTGCAGCGGGTGGGGCCGCCGGCCCTGTTCGAAACGGCGGACCAGGACGTCGTCGTTCGCGTCCAGGAACAGGACCCGGAAGCCAACCCCGCTGGTTTCGAGGTTGCGGAGGGCGGTGCGGATGTCGGCGAAGAGCTCCTTGCTGCGGACGTCCATCACCACGGCGAGCTTGGAGATGGACCCCGGGGCGTGGGACACGATCTCCGCGAGTGTGCCCAGCATCTGCGGCGGGAGGTTTTCCACGACGTACCAGCCGTGGTCCTCCAGGGCGTCGGCTGCGGTGCTCCGGCCGGCTCCGGACATGCCCGTCACCACCAGCAGTTCGGCCTCAACGGGTTTGACCGGCGTCATGCCGTCCGGTTCCGTCCCGGATCCTGCCGTCGACTCTGCCATCAGTGAAGCCCCGTTCTGCTGTGCTGTTGTGCTGCTGTGCTGTTGTGCTGCTGTGCTGTGCTGCCGTGCTGGTCCCGCTGGCGGCCGCGGCGCGGACACCCGTGCCCCGGCCGTTACCCAGTCCTTACCCTAGCTAAGTTTCCCGGTGCTAGCTAAGTCTCCAGGACTTCGCCGGTGGTCATGTTGATGGCGGGAACGGCGGCCGTGTTGGCGTCGTCGCTGAAGTGCCGGACGATCGCCGCGGCCAGCGACGGGCCGATCCCTTTCGCTCCGGTGAGTTCCTCGGCGGTGGCGGCCCTGATGCTCTTGACCGAGCCGAACTCGGCCAGCAGGGCCTTGCGCTTGGAGTCGCCCAGGCCGGGGACCCCGTCCAGCGCCGAGACGGTCATGGCCTTGCCGCGTTTCTGCCGGTGGAAGGAGATCGCAAAGCGGTGGGCTTCGTCGCGGATGCGCTGCAGCAGGTACAGCCCGGCGGAGGCGCGCGGCAGGATGACGGGGAAGTCGCTGTCGGGCAGCCAGACTTCCTCAAGGCGCTTCGCGAGCCCCACGACGTAGACGTCGTCGATGCCCAGCTCGGCGAGGGCGCGGGCCGCCGCGTTGACCTGGGGCTTGCCGCCGTCGACCACCACCAGGTTGGGCGGGTAGGCGAACTTGGCCCGCGGGACAGGGGTGGTGGTGTCGGCGAGCATGGTGTCCGCGGCGGCGGATGGCGGCCCGGCCACCGCCGCGTCCGCTGCGGCGGTGAGCATGGCCTGATGGCCCGGCTGCCGCGCGGCGTCGGCCTGGACGGCCTGCTCCTGCAGGTAATTCCGGAACCGGCGGGTCAGCACGTCGTGCATGGCCGCGGTGTCGTCCGTGGCGGCGGCGCCGGTGACGGAAAACTTCCGGTAATCCGACTTCTTGGGCAGGCCGTCCTCCACCACCACCATGGAGCCGACGACGTTGGTGCCCTGGACGTGGGAGATGTCGAAGCACTCGATCCGCAGCAGCGCGACGGGCAGCTCCAGCGCTTCCTGCAGTTCCTGGAGCGCCTGCGACCTCATGGTCAGGTCCCCGGCGCGCCGGGACTTGTGGAGTTTCAGCGCGTGCTCGGCGTTGTCCCGGACCGTGGACAGCAGGGTGGCCTTGTCGCCGCGCCGGGGCACCCGGATGTCCACCCGGGCGCCCCGGAGTCCGCTGAGCCACTGCGCCAGCTCGGCGTCGTTGCTGGGTTCCACCGGGACCAGGACCTCGCGGGGCAGCCTTCCCTGCAGCCCTGCCTCCTCGCCGTAGACCTGCTGGAGCAGGTGCTCCACGAGGTCGGGGGTGGTGGTGTCCTCGACCTTTTCGACCACCCAGCCGCGCTGGCCGCGGATGCGGCCGCCGCGGACGTGGAAGACCTGCACTGCGGCTTCGAGTTCGTCCTCGTGCAGGGCGAAGACGTCCGCGTCCGTGCCCTCGGCGAGGACCACGGCGTTGCGTTCAAAGACCTTCTTGAGCGCGACAATGTCGTCCCGGATCCGCGCGGCCCGCTCGTAGTCGAGTTCCGCTACGGCGGCGGCCATGTCCTTCTCCAGCCGGGTGACGAACGGCTTGGCTTCCCCGCCCATGAAGCTGCAGAAGTCCTCGGCCAGGGCGCGGTGGTCCTCGGCCGAGATGCGCCCCACGCATGGCGCCGCGCACTTGTCGATGTAGCCGAGCAGGCACGGACGGCCGCTGGCCTCGGCGCGCTTCAGGACACCGGAGCTGCAGCTGCGGACCGGGAACACGCGCAGGAGCGTGTCCATGGTGTCCCGGATGGCCCCGGCCGTGTACGGGCCGAAGTAGCGGGTGCCCTTGCGCCGTTCACCGCGCAGCACCTGGACCCGCGGGTACTTCTCCCCCATCGAGACGGCGAGGTAGGGGTAGCTCTTGTCGTCCCGGAACATCACATTGAAGCGGGGCTTGAATTCCTTGATCCAGGTGTATTCAAGCTGCAGCGATTCGAGCTCGCTGCCGACCACGGTCCACTCGACGCTGCTGGCCGTATGGACCATGGCGTAGGTCTTGGGCAGCAGTCCGGCCGGGTTGGCGAAGTAGGAGTTCAGCCGGGACCGGAGGTTCTTGGCTTTGCCGACGTAGATGACCCGGCCGTGCGGGTCGCGGAAGCGGTACACGCCCGGATTGGTCGGAATTTCACCCGTCTGGGGTCGGTAACTCGCTGGATCTGCCACAGTTCAAGTCTACTGAGGGCCCGGACGTGCCCGGGACGGTTAAGCCGCGGGCCGAGGTTCCCGGCCGCGGCCCGCGCCCGCCCGCAGCCCGTCTAGTCGGTGGCCTTGCTCTGGTTGTAGCTGGTGGAGCGCTCCTGGCCGCTGAGTTCGGCGATGGCGTCCATGATGCGGTCCGTGGCCTGGCGGCGCGCGGGCAGGGAGTGGTCCGGGCCGGTCTTGTCGAAGTACAGCGGCTCGCCGACCTTCATGGTGAAGTGCTGCGGTTTGACCGATTTGCTGTCCGCGGGCTGCAGGTTCCCGGTCCCGATCAGGCCGACCGGGATCACGGGGGCGCCGGTGGTCAGCGCCAGCCACCCCACTCCGGTGCGGCCGCGGTACAGGATGCCGTCACGGGAGCGGGTGCCCTCCGGATAGATCCCGACGCCCCGGCCGGAGTCGAGGATTTCCAGCAGGGTCTTGAGGGCCTGGACGCTGGCGGCCTGTTCACCGCGTTCCACCGGAATGGAGCCCACCGCCTCGAAGAACGACTTCATCACCTTGCCCTTGACTCCGCCGGTGGTGAAGTATTCGGCTTTGGCGAAAAACGCGACCGGGCGGGGCATCAGGGCCTGGACGATCACGCTGTCCAGGAAGGACAAATGGTTGGGCGCCACAATGAACGGGCCCTCCTTGGGCACGTTCTCGAGTCCGATGACCGTGGGCCGGCAGGTGCTGGTGACCAGGCCCCGCGTGGTCCAGCGGATTGCGTCAAACATTGCCATGGGTGTGCACCTCGTTCAGGGCCGTCGTGGTCAGGTCCGGGTCTGCGGTGCGGGCGTGTGCCGCGTCCCGCCGGGCAATGGTTTCGTGGAGGGCCGTGCTGCTGTGCACGATTTCCACGGCTCCGGCGGCGTGCAGCTCACCGTCCGGAGCGAAGCCCCAGGCCACGCCGATGCAGTCGAGGCCGTTGGCCGCGGCTCCGGCCACGTCCTGCGCCCGGTCCCCCACCATCACGGCGTGCCGGGTGTCGAGCCCGTGGACGGAGGCGAGGTCTGACAGGGCAGCGGCCACAATCTCGGTTTTACCGGACGGCACGTTGGCTGCTGCAGCCTCATCCGCGGCCG
This sequence comes from Pseudarthrobacter sp. 1C304, assembly GCF_052245515.1. Taxonomy (NCBI): domain Bacteria; kingdom Bacillati; phylum Actinomycetota; class Actinomycetes; order Micrococcales; family Micrococcaceae; genus Pseudarthrobacter; species Pseudarthrobacter sp. 1C304. Next base: position 29,895 of record NZ_JBQQCH010000005.1, read on the forward strand.
AGCCGCGGATGGTGTGGAACAGGGCGGCGATGCCGTGGTGCTCGAGGACGGTGCGGGCGATGCCTTCGGGTTTCTGGGTGGCCACGGCGATCGGCCGGCCGGCGTCGGCGAAGGACTCCAGCAGGGTCCGGATGCCCGGGTAGAGCCGGCTTTGGCCTATGCCGGTGCTGAGGTAGTGCGCGCGGTAGATCCGGATGGCTTCGTCGAGCTGTGCTGCCGGGACTCCGGCGATGTCCGTCAGCGAATGGCTGAGTTTCGGGCCGATCATGGCATCCATCCGGTCTTTGCCGGGGATGCCGAGTCCGAGCTCGGTGAGGGCCGCTGCGATTCCGTCCGAAATCCCGCCGGCCGGATCGACAAGAGTGCCGTCCAGGTCGAAGATCACGGGCACTGTTGTTTGCGTCACCGGCCTAGTTTCTCACGAGTAGGCGGATGCCAGAAACTCGCATGCCGGCACGGGAATATATCGCCCCGAAGCGGCCGGCCGACGCCGGTGCGGTGCCTGCAGTGCAGGCACCGCACCGGCGGTGCTCAGGCGAGGATCTCGGCCAGGAAGGCCGCCGTGTGGCTTTCCTTCGACTTGGCGACCTGTTCCGGCGTTCCCGTGGCGATGACGCGGCCGCCGCCGGACCCGCCGTTGGGACCCAGGTCCACGATCCAGTCTGCGCTCTTGATGACATCAAGGTTGTGCTCGATGGTGATGACGGTGTTGCCCTTGTCCACGAGGCCCTGGAGCACCAGGAGCAGCTTGCGGATGTCCTCGAAGTGCAGGCCCGTGGTGGGCTCGTCCAGGACGTAGATGCTGCGCCCGTTCGAGCGTTTCTGCAGCTCTGCCGCGAGCTTCACCCGCTGCGCCTCGCCGCCGGAGAGCGTGGTGGCGGGCTGGCCCAGCCGGACGTAGCCGAGTCCGACGTCCACCAGGGTCCGGAGGTGCCGGGCGATCGGCGAGAAGGCCGCGAAGAACTCCGCGCCTTCCTCGATCGGCATGTTCAGGACATCCGCGATGGTCTTGCCCTTGTAGTGGACCTCGAGCGTCTCGCGGTTGTACCGGGCGCCGTGGCACACCTCGCAGGGCACGTAGACGTCGGGCAGGAAGTTCATCTCGATCTTCAGCGTGCCGTCGCCGGAGCAGGCCTCGCAGCGGCCGCCCTTGACGTTGAAGGAGAACCGGCCCGGGAGGTAGCCGCGGACCTTGGCCTCCGTGGTTTCGGCGAAGAGCTTGCGGATGTTGTCGAAGACGCCCGTGTAGGTGGCCGGGTTGGACCGCGGGGTGCGGCCGATGGGGCTCTGGTCGACGTGGACCACCTTGTCCAGGTGCTCCAGGCCCTGGACCGACTTGTGCCGCCCGGCCACCTGCTTGGCGCCGTTGAGCTTGTTGGCCAGGACCTTGTACAGGATCTCGTTGACCAGGGTGGACTTGCCGGAGCCGCTGACGCCGGTCACCGCGGTCAGCAGGCCCAGCGGGAAGGCGGCGTCCACGTTCAGGAGGTTGTTCTCCTTGGCGCCGATGACCTTGAGCTCGCGCTTCTTGTCGTACTTCCGGCGCTTCTTGGGGACAGCGATCTGTTTCCGGCCGGACAGGTAGTCGCCGGTGAGCGATCCGGTGTTCTCGAGCAGTTCCTTGTAGGAGCCGGAGTGCACCACCATGCCGCCGTGTTCGCCGGCGCCCGGTCCAATGTCCACCACCCAGTCCGCCTCCTGGATGGTGTCCTCGTCGTGTTCGACCACGATCAGCGTGTTGCCGAGGTCCCGCAGCCGGGTGAGCGTCTCGATCAGGCGGCGGTTGTCCCGCTGGTGCAGGCCGATGGACGGTTCGTCCAGGACGTAGAGCACCCCCACGAGGCCGGAGCCGATCTGGGTGGCCAGCCGGATGCGCTGGGCCTCGCCGCCGGACAGGGTGCCGGACGGGCGTTCCAGGTTCAGGTACTCAAGGCCGACGTCGAGCAGGAAGGTCAGGCGGGCCTGGATCTCCTTGAGGACCTGGTGGGCGATGTGGGCCTCACGGCCGGTGAGGACCAGGTTGTCGAGGAAGTCCGCGCATTCGCGCATCGGCAGGGCGGCGACCTCGGCAATGGACTTGCCGTTGATCAGCACCGAGAGCGACGCCGGGTTCAGGCGTGCGCCGTTGCAGGCCGGGCACGGGATCTGCCGCATGTACTCCTCATAGCGGTCCCGGGCCGAGTCGGAATCCGTTTCGAGGTGCTTGCGGTGGATGTACTGGATGACACCCTCGAAGCCGGTGCTGTATTTGCGTTCCCGGCCGAAGCGGTTCCGGTACTGCACCACGACCTTGTGGTCCTTGCCGTGCAGCACGGTCTGGCGGGCGTCGTGGGAGAGCTTGTCCCACGGGGTTGTCATCGAGAACCCGAGTTCCTTGGCGAGCCCGCCCAGCAGGCGGTTCCAGTACTCGGTGGTCGCCGTGCCGAGCGACCAGGGCGCGATGGCGCCCTCCGCGAGGGACAGCTCCCCGTTCGGGATGATCAGTTCCTCGTCCACCTCCAGCTTGGTGCCGATGCCGCTGCACGCGGAACAGGCGCCGAAGGGGTTGTTGAAGGAGAAGGAGCGCGGCTCGATCTCGTCGATCGCGAGGGGGTGCTCGTTGGGGCAAGCGAGGTGCTCGGAGAACGCGCGGATCCGTTCCGGATCATCGGCGTCGAGGTCGACGAACTCGGCCAGGATGCGGCCCTCGGCAAGGCCCAGGGCGGTCTCCACCGAGTCGGTCAGGCGCTGGCTGATGCCGTCCTTGACCACCAGGCGGTCCACCACCACCTCGATGGTGTGCTTGAACTGCTTCCCCAGCTTGGGCGGATCGCTCAGCTGGATCAGCTTGTCATCCACCCGCGCACGCGAGTAGCCCTTGGCCGTGAGTTCCTTGAACAGTTCGACGAACTCGCCCTTGCGGCCGCGGACCACGGGGGCCAGGACCTGGAACCGTGCGCCCTCCGGCAGTTCCATCAGCTGGTCGACAATCTGCTGCGGGGTCTGCTTGGTGACGGGCTCGCCGCAGACGGGGCAGTGCGGGCGGCCGACGCGGGCCCACAGGAGGCGCATGTAGTCGTAGATCTCGGTGATGGTGCCCACGGTGGAGCGCGGGTTCTTGCTGGTGGACTTCTGGTCGATCGACACCGCGGGCGAGAGGCCCTCGATGAAGTCGACGTCGGGCTTGTCCACCTGGCCGAGGAACTGCCGGGCGTAGGCGGAGAGCGATTCGACGTACCGGCGCTGTCCCTCCGCGAAGATCGTGTCGAAGGCCAGGGACGACTTTCCCGAGCCGGAGAGCCCGGTGAAAACGATCATCGAGTCGCGCGGCAGGTCCAGGTCCACATTGCGCAGGTTGTGCTCGCGGGCGCCTTTGACCACGAGGCGGGACATGTCGGGCCGCGTCACCGCGGGGCGGGTATCGAGGGCCCGCCCCGGTGTTGCGGAGTCGCTCGGGCCTGCGCTTTCCGCCACTGCGGCGGTCTGGTCATCAACGGCTGGATCTTCAGCTACGGCTTTAGGCACGCTACCAATGCTAATCGAAAACTTCTTCGAATCTATATTCCATACTGTGTCCCGGGCCGGGAAAAGCGCCCCCGTGTGTTAGCCGGCGCTACTCCCGGTCGTACGCTGCGGCGAGCAGCTGCACGGCTTCCGCGAAGCTCGCTCCGCGGGCTTTGGCGGAGGCGGCGAATTCGGCGGCGGCGGCGGACAGCGAGCTCCAGGCCTCGTCCCTGGCGCACACCACCGTTCCGTTCCGGCCCTGGGTCAGCACGACGCCGGCGGCCTCAAGTTCCTTGTAGGCGCGGGCCACCGTGTGCGGTGCGACGCCGAGTTCGACGGCGAGGGCCCGGACGGCCGGGAGCCGGGTCCCGGGGGCGAGGCTGCCCGTCTCGGCGCGCTCGATGATATTGAGCCGGAGCTGTTCGAACAGCGGGACGGTGCTGCCCGGGTTGGGCCGCCAGGTGCCGGGAAAAGGCCTTGCCGAGGCTTCCGCGGCGCTCACTCCCCCGGCTCCCGGGCGTCGTTGCGGTGTTCGCGGCGGGCGAACTGCGCCTCGTACATTTGCAGGTAAAGCCCGCCCTGGGCCATCAGCTGCTGATGGGTCCCCTGTTCAACGATCCGTCCGTGGTCCATGACCAGAATTAGATCAGCGTCGCGGACAGTGGACAAGCGGTGGGCGATGACGAAGCTGGTCCTGCCCTGCCGGAGCCCGCGCATGGCGTGCCGGATCTGGGCTTCGGTGCGGCTGTCGACGGAACTGGTGGCCTCGTCCAGGACCAGGATGTTCCGGCCCGCCAGGTGCGCCCGGGCGATGGAGATGAGCTGGCGCTGCCCGCGGCTGAGCGAGCCGCCGTCGTCGCCCGGCACGGTGGCGTACCCGCAGGGCAGGGCCCGGACGAACTGGTCCACGTGGCTGGCCTGCGCCGCGGCGGCGATCTCGTCGTCGCCGGCGTCCGGTCGCCCGTACGCGATGTTGTCCCGGATGCTGCCGGTGAACAGCCAGGTGTCCTGCAGCACGGTGCCGATCCGGGCCCGCAGTTCATCCCGGGACTGGTGGGTGGTGTCCGTGCCGTCCACCGTGATCCGGCCGGAGTCCGGGTCGTAAAAGCGCATCAGGAGGTTTACCACCGTGGTCTTCCCGGCTCCGGTGCTGCCCACGATCGCCACCGTCTGACCGGATTCCACTGTGAAGGAAAGGTCCTGGACCACCGGTGCACCCGGGCTGTAGCCGAAGCTGACGTGGTCGAAGACGACCCTGCCGGAGCCGGCGGGCGCCGCCGGGGCCGGCTCCCCGGCCGCTCGCGGCGCGTCCTCGGCCTCGATCTCGGGCGAATCCAGGAGCTCGAAGACCCGCCCGGCCGAGACGAGGCAGGACTGCACGAGGGTCAGCATCCCGCCGACCTGCGCCATCGGCTGGCTGAAGAGCCTACTGAACTGGATGAACGCCTGGAGGCCGCCGATGGTCAGGGCGCCGGCCAGCACCTGGAGCGCCCCGACGACGGCGACGGCGATGTAGTTGAGGTTGGACACAAACACCATCAGGGGCTGGACGACGCCGGAGACGTACTGCGCCCGGGCGCTGGCGCGAAACAGCTTGTCATTGCCGTCCCTGAAGACCGCCGCGGCTTCCTCCTGCCGGCCAAAGGCTTTGAGGACCTCATGGCCGGTGACGGACTCCTCAAAGTGGGCGTGCAGCTCGCCCGTGCCCGCCCACTGTTCGGTGAAATGGGCCTGGGATCTCCGGGCCACGGGGACAGTGATGAGCGTGGAGACCGGGACGGAGACCAGCGCGATCACGGCCAGCACCGGAGAAAGCCACAGCATCATGGCGAGTGACCCGGTGAGCATCAGCAGGGACATGATCAGCTGGTTGAGGAGCTGGTTGAGGGCCTGGGCGACGTTGTCGACGTCGTTCGTGGCGCGGCTCAGCACGTCGCCGCGGCGCTGCTCGTCAAAATGGCTGGACGGCAGGACGTGCAGTTTCCGTTCCACCGAGGCCCGCAGTCCGTAGCCCAGGCGCTGCACGGCGACAGCGGTCAGGGATCCCTGGACCCAGCTGAAGACGGAGGCGCCCAGATACAGGACAGACACCACGGCCAGCAGCGCAGCCAGCTCCGCCTGGTTGAAGGTTCCGCCGACCGCCCCGGCGACGACGACGTCGGTGGCGTCCCCCAGTAATTTCGGCGCCGCCACGTTGAGGGCCACGAACGCGCACGTGGCGGCGATGACTCCGGCCATCAGCCACCTCGAGGGCCGCAGCAGTCCGAGCAGCCGCCGCGCGGTGCGCCAGTGGATGCGGACGCCCTTCGGGGGTTCCTCCGGGAAGACGGCGGGGAGGGACTGGTTGCGGCCGCCGGACGGCGTGTCCACCAGGGGCTGGTCCCGGGCGTCGCGCGGCGCGGGCGCCTCGGCTCCGGCCTCGGTTCCGGCAGCCGTTTCAGCGTCGAGCGCCTGCTCCGGGGTCACCGGGTCTCCTCCAGCACCAGCTGGGAGGCCGCGATCTCCCGGTAGCTGGGCGAGGATTCCATCAGCTGCCGGTGTGTCCCCTGCGCCACCACCCTGCCGTCCTCGAGGACCAGGATGAGCCCCGCGTCCACGATGGTGGCGACGCGTTCGGCCACAACCAGCACGGTAGCCGTGCTCAGCAGCGGCGCCAGCGCCTCGCGGAGGCGTCGGTCCGTGCCGTAGTCCAGGGCGGAGAAGCTGTCGTCGAACAGGTACACGGGCGCCTCACGGAGCAGCGCCCGCGCGATGCACAGGCGCTGGCGCTGGCCGCCGGAAAAATTGGTGCCGCCCTGGCTGACGGGGGCTTCCAGTCCCAGCGGCAGCCGCCGGACGAAGCCCTCGGCCTGCGCGCTGCGCAGCACCCGCCAGAGGTCCTCGTCCGTCGCCGCCGGGGCACCCATCCTGAGGTTGGCGGCGAGCGTCCCGGAGAACAGGTAGGAATGCTGGGGCACGACGGCGGTCAGGCGCCGCAGGGCCTCCAGGGGCAGGGTGCGCACATCGCAGCCGCCGATGCTGATGGTTCCGCCGGTGGCGGCCAGGAACCGGGGCAGCAGGTTCAACAGGGTGGTTTTGCCGCTGCCCGTGGCGCCGATGACCGCCGTCACGGTTCCGGGGACGGCCGTGAAGCTGACCCCTTCGAGGACGGGGGCCTCAGCGCCGGGGTACGCGAAGGAAACGTCGGTGAATACCACGTCGTGGCCCTTCAGGGCGCCGCCGCCGGTGCCGTCCGTGATGGCCGGAACCGTGTCCAGGACGGCCTGGATCCGTTCCGCGGACGCCGCCGCGCGGGGGGCCGTCATAAAGACGTACATCGCCATCATGATGGCGATCAGGATCTGCAGGATGTAAGCGATGAACGCCGTCAGTGCGCCTATCCGCATCTCGCCGGACTGGATCCGGTGCCCGCCAAACCAGACCACCCCGACGGAGGACAGGTTGACCACCAGCATGATCAGCGGCATCATCCCGGCAACCAGCAGCGCCGACCGCAGGTTGTTCTGCGTCAGGTCCTTGTTGACGGCGTCGAAGCGCCGGATCTCGTGGCCCTGCCGCACAAAGCCGCGGATGACGTTGGCGCCGATGATCTGCTCGCGCAGCACCCGGCCGACGCGGTCGATCAGGTCCTGGCCCTGGCGGTAGAGCGGCACCAGCCGCCGGACGATCAGGGCCATGATCACCGCGAGCACCGGAACCACCGCGACCACGATGCCGGACAGGACGATGTCCTGGTGCATGGCCAGCACGATGCCGCCGACAAAAATCGCCGGCGCCGCGACCAGCATGGTGAACACCAGCACCGCAAGGTTCTGGATCTGGGTGACGTCGTTGGTGGCCCGCGTCACCAGGCTGGAGGCACCGAAGGAGCCCACCTCCTGGGATGACAGGGACTGCACCTTGGCGAACAGCTCCCCGCGCAGCTGCCGGCCCAGTTCCATCGCCGCGACGGCGCCGAGGTAGCCCGCGGCGATGGCAGAGGCCACCTGCACCAGGGCGGCCGCGGCCATCCAGGACCCCAGCTGCAGGATTGCCGGGACCTGGCCGCGCACCACCCCGTCGTCGATGATGGCCGCGTTCAGGGTGGGGAGGAGGAGGTTGGCGGTGGTCTGCACCAGCTGCAGGAGGACGATGGCCAGCACGGTCCCCTTGCGGGCAGCCAGCAGCCGGCCCATCAGGCCAATAAGCACCGGACCTCCATCACTTGTACAGGGCACGGATCAGGGTTCGCCGATGCAGCCGCCCCCACGCTGCCCGGTCATTGTAAGCACGATCACACCGTGCCTCGTTGTCATGCCCCGGTGTCGTGCTCCGGTGCCACAAGGGGGCCAGCCCCGCGGCGGCCGGCCCCGTCGCGGGCCGCCCCGTCAGCGGCCGCGGCTCATTCCCGTTTGCGGGCCACAGCGAAAATCCGGCGGAACGGGAACACCGTGCCGTGCGGGCCGGCCGGGTAGGCCTCGGCCAGGCGCGCCGAATAGTCGGCTTCGAACTCACGGGCCTCGGGCGCGGACAGGGCGGCAAGCACGGGCCGGAGCCCGGTGCCGCGCACCCATTCCAGCACGGGGTTTTCGCCGGGGAGGAGCTGGCTGTAGGTGGTCTCCCACGCGTCCGCATCGCAGCCGGCGTCGAGCATGATGTCCAGGTACTCCTCCGGGCCGCCGGTGACGTCGTCATGGCGCAGCACCCCGGCGAGCCGGTCCGCCCACGCGCCGGACTCCGCTAGGCCCCGCATCAGGGTGTGCGAGGGGGCATTGAAGTTCCCGGGCACCTGCAGCGCGAACCACGCCCCCGGCCTGAGGGCCTCCAGCCAGCGGCTGAGCATGGCGCGGTGGCCGGGAACCCACTGCAGGGCGGCGTTGGTGACCACAACGTCCGTCCCGGCCGCGGGCATCCAGCCGGCGATATCCGCCTGGCCGAAGGACAAGTTGGGCAGCCGCCCGGCGTGGGCCTCCGCCCGGACGAGCATCTCCGGGGACGAGTCCAGGCCGGTGACGTGCGCCGCGGGCCAGCGCTCGGCGAGGGTGGCCGTCAGGTTCCCGGGGCCGCAGCCCAGGTCCACGACGTGCCGCGGGGCGTCCGCGTGGATCCGGGCCGTCAGGTCAAAGAAAGGCCTGTCCCGGTAGTCCCCGAACTGCACGTACTTGGCGGGGTCCCACTTCATGCGTTCCTCCAGTCACCGTCAACGTTGCGACGTCCCGAAGCCTATCCCCGGCCGGGACGGCAGCCAAGGAACCGCGCCCGGGCCGGGCGGCGCGCGTGCAGCCTGGGCGCCCGGGCGCAGGCGCCGCGGGACGGGTGCTGCGGCGCCGGCCACTAAGCTGGGAAGCAATGAAACTTGTTGATCAGCTCCCCGCCCCGGCAGCCCGCGTCCCCGGCACGGCCGGCCTCGACCCGGACGAGCTCTACACCCGGTTCGTGGAGTGGACGGAAACCCGCGGCCTTGCCCTGTACACCGCCCAGGACGAGGCCATCATGGAGCTGGCCTCCGGCTCCAACGTCATCCTTGCCACCCCCACCGGTTCGGGCAAGTCCCTCGTAGCCATCGCCGTCCACTTCCAGGCCATGGCCCGCGGGCAGCGCAGTTACTACACCGCCCCGATCAAGGCCCTGGTCTCGGAGAAGTTCTTCGCCCTGTGCGAGATTTTCGGCGCGGAGAACGTGGGGATGATCACCGGCGACTCCGGCGTCAACCAGGACGCCCCGATCATCTGCTGCACCGCCGAGATCCTGGCGAACATCGCCCTCCGCGAGGGCGCCGCCGCCGAACTGGGCGCCGTCATCATGGACGAGTTCCACTTCTACTCCGACCCGCAGCGCGGCTGGGCCTGGCAGGTGCCGCTGCTGGAACTTCCGCAGGCGCAGTTCCTGCTGATGTCGGCCACCCTGGGCGACGTCAGCCGCTTCGAGGCCGGGATCACCGACCTGACCGGGCGTCCGACGACGACTGTCAGTTCCGTGGAACGGCCCATCCCGCTGCACTACTACTACGAACAGACCCCGGTCCACGAGACCCTTGAGGAGCTGCTGGCCACCAAGCAGGTCCCCGTGTACGTGGTGCACTTCAGCCAGGTGGAGGCGATCGACCGGGCGCAGAACCTGATGAGCATCAACGTCTGCACCCGGGAGGAAAAGGACAGGATCGCGGAGCTGATTGCCGGGTTCCGGTTCGCGGCGGGGTTCGGCAAGACCCTCAACCGGCTCGTCCGGCACGGCATCGGTGTCCACCACGCCGGCATGCTGCCCAAATACCGCCGCCTCGTGGAGCAGCTCGCGCAGGCCGGCCTGCTCAAGGTCATCTGCGGCACGGACACCCTCGGCGTGGGCATCAACGTCCCCATCCGCACGGTGCTGCTGACCGCGCTAAGCAAGTACGACGGCGTCCGCACCCGCCTGCTGAACTCCCGCGAATTCCACCAGATCGCCGGACGGGCCGGACGGGCCGGCTACGACACCGCCGGGACCGTGGTGGTGCAGGCCCCCGAGCACGTCACGGAGAACGTCAAGGCGATGGCCAAGGCCATCGCCAAGTTCGGCGACGACCAGAAGAAGCTCCGCCAGGTGGTCAAGAAAAAACCGCCGGAGGGCTTCGTGTCCTGGGGCGAGCCCACCTTCAAGCGGCTCGTGGAGTCCGTCCCGGACCCGCTGGTCTCAAGCTTCACCGTGACCCACGCGATGCTGATGAACCTGATGGAACGGCCCGGGGACCCGTTTGCGGCCGCCCGCCGCCTGCTGACCGAAAACCACGAGCCCCGCTCCTCCCAGCTGCAGCTCATGAAGAAGGCCCTCGGCATCTACCGGGAGCTCCTGGCCGCCGGCGTGGTGGAGCGGATCCCGGCTTCCGAGCAGGGCGCGGACGGGCGCACCGTCCGCCTCACCGTGCACCTGCAGGCCAACTTCGCCCTGAACCAGCCGCTCTCCCCCTTCGCGCTCGCCGCGCTGGAGCTGCTGGATCCGGAGTCGCCGTCGTACGCCCTGGACGTGGTGTCCGTGATCGAATCCACCCTGGAGAAACCCCGGCAGATCCTCTCCGCACAGCAGAAGAAGGCCCGCGGTGAGGCCATCGCCGCGATGAAGGCCGACGGGATCGACTACGACCAGCGCATGGCCATGCTGGAGGAGGTCTCCTACCCGCAGCCGCTCGCGGAGCTCCTGGGCGAGGCCTTCGACGTGTACCGCCGGGCCGCCCCGTGGATCGGCGATTTCGAGCTGGCCCCCAAATCCGTGGTCCGGGACATGTACGAGCGGGCGATGAACTTCGGCGAGTTCGTGCAGTTCTACGGCCTGGCCCGGTCCGAGGGGATCGTGCTGCGCTACCTGGCCGACGGTTTCAAGGCGCTGCGGCAGACCGTCCCGCAGGACGCGCTCCGCGAGGACCTGGCGGATCTCATCGCCTGGCTCGGCGAACTGGTCCGCCAGGTGGACTCCAGCCTGCTGGACGAGTGGGAGGAGCTCACCTCCGGAAAGGCCCCGACGCCGCACGACGCTCCCCCGCCCCCGCCGCCGTCACTCACCTCCAACATCCGCGCCTTCCGGGTGATGGTCCGCAACGAGATGTTCCGCCGGGTGGAGCTGTTCGCGGACGAGGATGCCGCCGCCCTCGGTGACCTCGATGCCGGCTCCGGCTGGGACGCCGAGCGCTGGGAGGACGCGCTGGATGACTATTTCGACGAGCACGACGACATCGGCACCGGCCCCGACGCCCGCGGCCCGGGCCTGCTGATCATCACCGAGGAGCCGGGGGCCTGGAAGGTCCGGCAGATCTTCGAGGACCCCGCCGGCAACCACGACTGGGGCATCTCCGCGGAGGTGGACCTGGCCGCGTCGGACGAGACGGGCACCGCCGTCGTGCGGGTCACGGACGTCAACCGGCTCTAGGCGCCGGGCCCGGCGACACGCTTTCTGCCTGACGCCACGACCCGGGCCTGGCGATGCGGATCCTGCTGCACGACGCGCCAAGTGCCCTGCGCGCCCGTATACCCGCCGCGCCAGGATTTCTAGGCCGCGCAGGACAGGAACCGCGTCGCGGAACGTGGCGGCAGAGCCTGAGCGACGCGCTTAGTTGCCGACGCTGTGGTTCGGCGGGGAGCCGGCGGAGCCGAGGCGGCTGCGGGCGGCTTGTAAACTCGGACAATGAGTGTAATCCGGCCCGCCACGGCAAACGATGTCCCCGCAATCCTCCAGATGATCCATGACCTGGCCATCTACGAGAAGGAGCCGGACGCCGTCCGGAACACCCCCGAGATGCTCACCGAGGTCCTGTTCGGCGAGAACCCGCGGGTCTACGCGGCGATGGCAGAGAACGAGGCCGGCGACGTGCGCGGCTTCGCGCTTTGGTTCCTGAACTACTCCACCTGGGAAGGTGTCCACGGCATCTACCTGGAAGACCTGTACGTGCGTCCCGAGGCCCGCGGCGAAGGCCACGGCAAGGCCCTCCTGCAGCACCTGGCGGCAACGGCCGTGGAACGCGGCTACGCACGCGTGGAATGGAGCGTCCTGGACTGGAACGAGCCCTCCATCAATTTCTACAAGAAGCTGGGCGCCAACCCGATGTCGGACTGGTCCACCTTCCGCCTCACCGGTGAGGCGCTGGAAGCCTTCGGCGGCCGCGAGCTCCGGACCGGTGCCCGGGAGGTGCCGGCCCGTGGGTGACCGGCCCGCCCCCGGGGCGGACCTCCCCATGACCGGCTCCGGCGCCGCGGACCTGCTGGAGGCCGCACGTCCGCCGGTGCCGCACACCGTCAAGGCCCGGCACGAATACCGGGGAATGCGCACAGCGGAGCACTACTTCGAAGTACCGCTGGACCATTTCACCGGCGACGGGACGCCCGGGGAGACCATCACCGTCTTTGCCCGTGAGTACGTTTCCGCGGACCACAGCGAAGAGGAGGCCGCCCGGCTCCCCTGGCTCCTGTACCTGCAGGGCGGCCCTGGCGGACGCGGCAACCGCTTCCCGTCCCTGGGCGGCTGGAGCAAGGCCGCGGCCAAGGATTTCCGCATCCTCATGCTGGACCAGCGCGGCACCGGACTGTCCTCCGCGATCGACCGCAACACCCTCCCGCTGCGGGGCAACGACGCCGACCAGGTGGAGTACCTGACGCACTTCCGGGCGGATTCAATTGTGGCCGACGCGGAGGCGATCCGGCTGGCCCTCGGGTCCGGACCGTGGACGGTCTACGGCCAGAGCTACGGCGGCTTCTGCGCGCTCAGCTACCTCTCGTTCGCCCCGGAGGGCCTCCGGGAAGTGCTGATCACCGGAGGGCTCGCCCCGCTGACGGGCCCGGCAGACCGGGTCTACCAGGCCACGTTCCAGCGGGTGGCCGCCCGCAACGCGGAATATTTCGCCCGGTACCCCGAGGACCGTGCGGCGGTCACCCGGATCGCCCGGCACCTGCGTGACACGGAGGAATTCCTGCCCGACGGCGGGCGGCTCACCGTGGAACGCTTCCAGATGGTGGGCTCCTTCCTGGGCGGCAACACCCGGGTGGATGCCCTGCACCACCTGCTGGAGGACGCCTTCGTCGGGACGCCCGGCGGGGAGCGCCTCTCGGACGCCTTCCTGGAGCAGGTCCGCGGCCTGGTGTCCCGCTCGGCCAACCCGCTGTACGCCCTGATGCACGAATCCATTTACGGCCAGGGCGAACCCACCGACTGGGCCGCCTGGCGGGTGCTGCAGGACTTCCCGGAGTTCTCCCCGGAAGCCCCCGAGCCGCTGCTCACCGGCGAGATGGTCTACCCCTGGTATTTCGAGCAGGACCCCGCCCTCCGGCCGCTGCAGAACGTTGCCCTGCTGCTCGCCGAAAAGGACGACTGGCCGGCGCTGTACGACCCGGAACAGCTGGCTCGCAACACGGTGCCGGCGGCCGCGGCCGTGTACAGCGAGGACATCTACGTGGACCGGGAGCTCTCCCTCGAAACTGCCGCGGCGGTCCGCGGCCTGCAGGTCTGGGAGTCGGCGGACTTCCACCATGACGGCATCGCCGACGACGGCGAGGGCATCTTCGCCCGGCTCCTTGGGCTGACCCGCTCCGTCCGTCGGTAAATCGGGGCCGTCCGTAAATCGGGGCCGCCCCTAACCCGGGCCCGTCCCCGAACCGGGGCCGTCCCTAACCCGGGGCCCGTCCCTAACCCGGGGCCGGCCCTCCGCTGCCTAGGCCGGGGCCGGGGCGCTGCGGTCCCGGGCGGCAGCGCCCACCGCGGCCGCCAGCACCGCCAGCGCCACGGCGGCGGCCGCCAGGTTCAGGCCCTGATAGCCGACCCCGCTCATCACCAGCCCGGAGAACCCCGCCCCGACCGCGCCCGCGACCCCCATCATGGTGTCCGAGACGCCCTGAACCAGGACCCGGTCGTCGGCGCCCACACTTTCGGCGAGCAGGGTGGACCCCGCGATGGTGGCCGCGGACCAGCCCAGGCCCAGCAACACCAACCCCACCGTCACCAGGACAGGCTGGGACTGCCCGAAGCCGGCCACGAGGACCGAGACCAGGATCAGCCCGTGCCCCAGCAGGATGACCGTCAGCCGGCCCGTCTTGTCCGTCAACCAGCCCATCACCGGTGAGAGCGCGTACATCCCGGCGATGTGCAGCGAGATGGTGAAGCCGATCAGGACCAGGACGTCAGTGCTGGCCGCGTGGGCGTGTCCGTCCGGCATGCCGGCCAGTGGGCCCTCGGTCAGCAGCTGCAGGTGCAGGGGCGTCATCGACATGACCGCGGCCATGCAGCCGTGGGCGGCGATCACTGCGAGGAGGGCAAGGCGTGCCCGCGGCGAGGCCTTGATGGCGCGCAGTCCGTGACGGAGGCCGTGCTGCCGTCGGGCTGCGGACGTGCCTTTGGCGCCGGCCTCCGCCGGACTGCCCGAGCGGAGCCGTGCGGCGAGCAGCAGCGGGTCCGGCCGCAGTCCGAAGAGCAGCAGCAGTGCCGCCATCGCCAGCCCGGCGGCGGAGAACACGAACGGGCCCGCCAGCGCCGGGAGGCCGAGTGCTTCCCCGACGATGGCGCCGGGACGGATCAGGTTGGGCCCGGCCACGGCCCCGATGGTCACGGCCCACACCACGATCGCGAGGGACCGGCCGCGGTGCTCCGGGGCAGCGAGGTCGACGGCGGCGAAGCGGGCCTGGAGGTTGGCGGCGGTGCCGAGGCCCAGCAGGGCGGCGGCCGCCAGCAGCACCGGAAAGTTCAGCGTCACCGTGGACACGATCACCAGCAGGGCCCCGGCCATGGCCGCGAGCAGACCCGTGACGAGCGAAGTCCGGCGGCCGCGGCGCCCGGCCAGCCCGGCGAGGGGCAGGGCGGCTGCCGCGGCCCCGAGGGTCATGGTGGTGGTGACCGACCCGGCCCACGCGTTGGAGCCGGAGAGCTGGACGGCCAGCAGGGACCCGACGGACAGGCTGGCGCCGCTGCCGATGCCGCTGAGGAGCTGCGCGGCGCTGAGCACCCAAACAGTACGGCGCTGGATCCGTTGGGGATCCAGCGCCGTACTGTTTACTGCTGTTGCGTCAAAGATTTTCACGGTCCGAGCTTAGCCGAACCGCAGGGTTATTCCGCGTCGCTCATGCTCTTCCGCGCATCGTCCACGAGCCGCTCGTCGACCGGGGACTGCGTGGCCTTGGAACTGAGCAGGCTGGCGATCACGGCGATGAGGATGGTGCCGATGATGACGCCGAGCGAGACGAACGTCGGGATCTCGGGGGCCCATTCGATGTGCTGGCCGCCGTTGATGAAGGGCAGCTCGTTCACGTGCATGGCGTGCAGGACCAGCTTCACGCCGATGAACGCAAGGATCACCGAGAGCGCGTGCTTGAGGTAGACCAGGCGGGTCATGAGGCCGCCGAGCAGGAAGTACAGCTGCCGCAGGCCCATCAGGGCGAAGATGTTGGCGGTGAAGACGATGAACGCGCTCTGGGTCAGGCCGAAGATGGCCGGGATGGAGTCCACCGCGAAGAGCAGGTCCGTGAGGCCGATGGTCACGAAGACGATCAGCATGGGGGTGAAGACCTTCTTGCCGTCCACCACGGTGCGGAGCTTGCCGCCGTCGAACTTCTCCGACATCGGCAGGACCTTGCGGATGCGGGCGATGAGGGGGTTTTCCTTGTCCTCTTCCTCGTGTCCGTCGTCCTGGGCCTGCTTCCACGCGGTCCACAGCAGGAAGGCGCCGAAGATGTAGAAGACCCAGCTGAACTGTTCGATCACGATCGCGCCGAGCAGGATGAAGATGCCGCGGAGGATCAGGGCGATGATGATGCCCACCATCAGCACTTCCTGCTGGTACTTACGGGGTACCGAGAAGCGGGCCATGATGATGATGAAGACGAAGAGGTTGTCGATACTGAGGCTGTATTCAGTGACCCAGCCGGCGAGGAACTGCCCGCCGTATTCGGGCCCGGTGAAGGCGAACATGGCACCGGCGAAGACCAGGGCGAGGGCGATGTAGAAGGACACCCACAGGCCGGCCTCCTTCATGGAGGGCTCGTGCGGTCGCTTGAGGACCAGCAGCAGGTCAATGGCCAGGATGATGCCGAGAACGACGAAGGAGCCGATCTCGAACCAGACGGGAAGTTCGGGCACGAAGATACCTTTCGCAGGGTGTGACGGTGCGGTGTAAGTCTCTCCGGCTGGCTGGCGTCCGGTACTGAGGTACCTGGGACTGCCTGGCCGCCCGCTACGCCCGGCAGGGCATCTGTGCCGTGCGTGTTGACGATCGTAGCGCTTGGGATACTCCCCTACGTCCGCCCCACATTACCCTAGGCATGCCCCGCGGACTGCATTTGACGCAGCTCCTTCTTCAGCTCCCCCACCTCGTCGCGGAGCCGTGCGGCGAGCTCGAACTGCAGTTCCCCGGCGGCGGCGTGCATCTGTTCCGTCAGCTGCTCGATCAGGCCCACCAGGTCCTCGGCCGGTGCGGCGGCGAGGCCGTCCGCCCGGACCTTGGCGGTACCCTTGCCCTTGCCCTTGGCCTTGCCCGCGGCGGCGAGGAGCTCGCGGGTGTCCGCGTCCTCCTTAGCGATCTGGTCGGTGATGTCGGCGATTTTCTTCCGCAGCGGCTGCGGGTCGATGCCCTTCTCCGTGTTGTAGGCGACCTGGATGGCGCGGCGGCGGTTGGTCTCGTCGATGGCGTGGGCCATGGAATCGGTGATCTTGTCCGCGTACATGTGGACCTGGCCGGACACGTTGCGGGCGGCACGGCCGATGGTCTGGATCAGCGACGTCGACGAGCGCAGGAAGCCCTCCTTGTCTGCGTCCAGGATGCTCACCAGCGACACCTCCGGGAGGTCCAGGCCTTCGCGGAGCAGGTTGATGCCGACCAGGACGTCAAAGACCCCCATGCGCAGTTCGCGGAGCAGCTCCACGCGGCGCAGCGTGTCGACGTCGGAGTGCAGGTACTCCACTTTCACGCCGTGGCCCAGCAGGTAATCGGTGAGGTCCTCGGCCATCCGCTTGGTCAGCGTGGTGACGAGGACGCGTTCGTTCTTGGCGGTGCGGGTGCGGATTTCCCCCAGCAGGTCATCGATCTGGCCCTTGGTGGGCTTCACGATGACCTCGGGGTCGATCAGGCCGGTGGGCCGGATGATCTGCTGCACGAACCCGTCCGCCTTGCCGAGCTCATACTTGCCGGGCGTCGCGGACAGGTAGACCGTCTGCCCAACGCGCTGCAGGAACTCGTCCCACTTGAGCGGGCGGTTGTCCATCGCGGAGGGCAGGCGGAACCCGAAGTCGACGAGGTTCCGCTTGCGGGACATGTCGCCTTCGTACATCGCGCCGATCTGGGGCACGGTGACGTGGGATTCATCGATGACCAGCAGGAAGTCGTCCGGGAAGTAGTCCAGGAGGCAGTGCGGGGCGCTGCCGGGCTCGCGCCCGTCAATGTGCGAGGAGTAGTTCTCGATGCCGTTGCAGAAGCCCATCTGCTGCATCATCTCGAGATCGTAGGTGGTGCGCATCCGGAGCCGCTGCGCCTCGACCAGCTTGTTCTGGCTCTCCAGGACCTTGAGCCGGTCCGCCAGTTCGTCCTCGATCCGCTTGATGGCCCGGCCCATCCGTTCCGGCCCGGCGACGTAGTGCGAGGCCGGGAAAACATACATTTCCTCTTCCTCGCGCAGCACTTCGCCGGTCAGCGGGTGCAGGGTCTGAATGTTCTCGATCTCGTCGCCGAAGAACTCGATCCGGATGGCGAGCTCCTCGTACATCGGGATGATCTCCACGGTGTCCCCGCGCACCCGGAACGTGCCGCGGTGGAAGTCCACGTCGTTGCGGGCGTACTGCATGGAGACGAACTTCCGGAGCAGGTCGTCCCGGTTCATCTCGGCGCCCTTGCGGAGCGTCACCATGCCGGCGATGTACTCTTCCGGGGTGCCCAGGCCGTAGATGCATGAGACGGTGGCCACCACGATCACGTCGCGGCGGGTCAGCAGGGCGTTGGTGGCGGAGTGCCGGAGCCTCTCGACTTCCTCGTTGATGGAGGAATCCTTCTCGATGAAGGTGTCCGTCTGCGCCACGTAGGCTTCGGGCTGGTAGTAGTCGTAGTAGGAGACGAAGTACTCCACGGCGTTGTTCGGCAGCAGTTCGCGGAATTCGTTGGCGAGCTGGGCGGCCAGGGTCTTGTTCTGCACCATCACGAGGGTGGGCCGCTGGACCTGCTCGATCAGCCACGCCGTCGTCGCGCTTTTACCGGTGCCGGTGGCGCCGAGCAGCACCACATCCTTCTCGCCGTTATTGATGCGCTCCGTCAGCTCGGCGATCGCGGCCGGCTGGTCGCCTGCCGGCTGGAACTCGCTGATGACCTCGAAGGGTGCCACGACACGGTTGATCTGCTGGGCGAGACTCATGTACCTAATCTACCGCTGGGGTGCGACGTGATGTCCTGATTCAGCTTTGGGCGGTACCGGGCGCCCCGGTGGTGTGCGACGGCGGCTGCCATCCGGTGCGCTGCACCCACGCGTCCATCCTTGGCGCGGCGTAGTCCGTGAACCAGCCTTCCTTGTCGGCGGCGTAGCCCGCGGTGGACTTGTCGACGCCGTGAAGCTTGGCGGCCCGGCGTTTCTCGGCCAGATAGTCGGCCCGGGCGGCGGCGTCGTCGCGCAGCCAGTCCCGGAAGCACAATGCGAACCGCCAGCCCGGGGAGCCGACGGCCCGGACGTGGAGGTTGACCGCCCGCCCGGGATCCGCGTTGCCGTGCAGCCGTTTGGGCCAGTCCGCGCGGTCCGGGTGCGGGGGCTTGGGATTGTCAGCGGCAGTCCCCGGCCAGGCCGGGTAACCGGCGTCGGCCAGGACCGCGGCGATCCGGTCCGCGGCGGCCATGTTTTCCACGCCGAGCTGGAGGTCCAGCACGTCCTTCGCGGCGAGCCCGGGGACAGCGGTGGATCCGACATGGTCCAGGGCCAGGACGTCCGGGCCCGCCGCCGCCCGCAGGCGCGCCATGAGCCGTTCGGCCTGCGCCGGCCAGTCCGGGTTGGCCGGGACCAGCACCGGCCCGCCGGTGCGCGGGGCGAGGCGGTGCCGGGCCAGGTTCCCGGCGAAGGGCGCAAGCCGGAACTTCCAGAGCCGGTCGACGGCGTCGCGCAGTTCTTCCTTCGACCCGGAATTGTCCAGGACGACGTCGGCCGCCGCGAGCCGGTCCTCCCGGGAGGCCTGGGCGGCCATCCTGGCGCGGGCCTGCTCCGGGGTCATCTGCCGGTGCTGCACCATGCGCTCCACCCGGACGGACCCGGGGGCGTCCACCACCACCACGAGGTGGAAATTGGCGCCCTGGCCGGTTTCCACCAGCAGCGGGATGTCCTGGACCACCACCGCACCCTTCGGGGCACCGGCTGCCAGCGCGGCGGCCCGCTCCCGGACGAGGGGGTGGATGATGCCGTTCAGCACCGCGAGCCGTTCGGGGTTTCCGAAGACAAGCGCGCCGAGCTTGGGCCGGTCCAGGCCGCCCGACGGCGCCAGCACGGCCCGGCTGAAAGCCTCCACCACCTGCGCGAGTCCGGGCGTGCCGGGTTCAACCACTTCCCGGGCGAGGGCATCGGCGTCGATCACCACCGCGCCGAGTTCGCGCAGGCGCGCGGCGGCCACTGACTTGCCTGAGGCGATGCCGCCCGTCAACCCGATTTTCAGCACCCCACCAGACTAAACTGATCGGGTGGCTGAAGAGGCGGTTTTCCCGGAGAGCAGGGCCACCGTGTACAGCACGCTGGCGGCCGGCCCGGCATTCCGCCACGAGATCGAGGTGAAACGCTCCCGCTTCATCACCGTCCTGCAGCGCACCGGGGACGAGGACAGCGCACGGGCGCTGCTCGCCGGGCTGCGCCGGGAGTTCCACGATGCGCGGCACCACTGCTCGGCGTTCGTGCTGGGGCCGGACCGCGACGTCCAGCGGTCCAACGACGACGGCGAACCCTCCGGCACCGCCGGCATCCCCATGCTCGACGCGCTGCTGAAGCGCGAGACGGCACCCGGCGTCACCGACCTCAGCGACGTGACCGCCGTCGTCGTCCGGTATTTTGGCGGCATCCTGCTGGGCGCCGGCGGGCTGGTCCGTGCGTACTCCGAATCCGTGACCGCCGCCCTGGACCGGGCAGCGCTGGTGCAGCGCCGCAGGCTGCGGATCTGCGCGGTGGGCGTCCCGCACGCCGGGGCGGGCCGGCTGGAGAATGACCTGCGCGCCGCGGGCTACGTCATGGCCGAAACGGCCTATGAGGCGCAGACTACAGTTCTGAAGCTTGCACTGCCGGACCATCCGGCGGATCTGGCCCGGGCGGGTGAACGGCTCGCCGCGCTGTCAGCCGGAACCGCCGCCCTGCTGCCCGGAGGAACGGAGTGGATGGATGTCCCCCTCACCTGAGCTGCCGCAGCCCCCGGTCCGGCTCGTGGACGTCTCCGGGGCGGTCCTGGAGCAGCTGCTGGTGGTGGCCATCCAGGACGCGGACGCCGACGAGGTGACGCCGCCGCTGGGCAGTGCCGCCGGCTGGAATTCGGAACGGATCAGCTGGTTCCGCGAGTACCACCATGCCGCCGCCGGCCTCGACGGGCCCGCGCAGCAGAAGAGCTGGGCCATCAGTGCCGGCGGGAAGCTGGCCGGCTCCATCCGGCTCAGGCGGACCGGCCCGGACACCCTGGAAACCGGGATCTGGCTGGCCCGCAGCCACCGGGGCAAGGGAATCGCGCGGGAGGCCCTCCGGCTGGTGACCGAGCGGGCAGCGGCCTCCGGCGCGGCGTTCCTGGAGGCCGACACCACGGCAGGAAATACCGCCGCGCTGGCCCTCCTGCGCTCCGCCGGGGCGGCCTTCGAGGAGGGCGAGGCATCGCGCACCGCCGCGGTCCCGGTCAAAGCCAGGATTGCCCTGCGCTAGATAGATAAACCCTGCCCGGAGCGCCCGCCACTGGACATGTCCCCCGGTCACCCCACACCCTCCACCGGACATGCGCCACGTTCACGCCCACCGCGGGACATAACACAAGTATGTCCACTCACCACGGCCAAGGATGAGCATGTCCCCCGCACAGCGTCACACGAGCCGCAGGCCGCCGTCGGACATGCGCCACACTGACCCGCGCCACTGGACATAACGCCAGTATGTCCACTCACTGCGCCCAAGGATGAGCATGTCCCGCGCTGCACTCGCTCCGGCTGTGTGGTCGAACTGCGCAGGCCCAGGGCGGCGCAAAGTTAGGGGGTTGTGCCGGGGGTAAGAAGCGATCCGCGAAGGAATCCGTCCATCAGGTGTCCGCCGCTGGCATCCAATACCCGGGCGGCGAGGTGGCTCAGACGCTCCGCGCTGTGGTCCGGGGAGCCCGCCCAGTTCAGCAGCCCGGTGGCGGTGTCATTCGCGGGCAGCTGTTCCAGCCGGCGGACCAGCCATTTGCCCTTTCCCAGCCACTTGCCGTGCTGCAGCAACAGGAGCTCCACCGACTGCTGGAATACCTCGGCGGACGTCGCAAAGGACTCAGCTCGAACCACGGCGCCCCGCAGGTCATCGAGGGAGTTGCTCAGCTCGTAGCGGCGCAGATCCCGTTCCTCAGCCGTCAGCGGCTCCGGGCCGCGTTGCATGTACCGCCGGGCGTCCCGCTGCCATGACTCCGCAAGCCCGCTGCCTGCGCCGGTGAGAAGGATCCCTTCGGCGCAGAGGTCGCCGAGGACTGCGCAGCGCTCGGCGCGCTCCCGCGCATACCAGAAGCTGATACTGGCCGGCGTGTGGACAAACTCCTCCACAATCTGCCCACGGAAACGCGTCGTCCGGGCGTAGTTGGCGCCGCCGTTGGGGTACAGGACCACGATGTCGAGATCGGACGTGGGGGTACTCCGGCCCCGGGCCGTGCTGCCCCCAAGGATGGAGGCAACGGCGTCGGGGTGTCTCTCCGCGACGAAGTCCCGGGCCGCATTGATCGGATCCATCAGGCAATAGTGCCCGACGGAAGCCCGCCCAGGCCGGAACCACACGCCGATGTGCCCTGCCTCGCCCACAGCCGCCGTCGGACATGTCCCCCGGCCGGGCCGGGAAACGGACATAAAGACCCTGTGTCCCACGGCCGCGGCCAAGAATGGGCATGTCCTTAAAACGAAAGGTGGCCGCCCCCCAAGGGGACGGCCACCTTTACGGTGCTACTTCAAGCTGGCAACTGCCAGGCTCCGGGAGCGGACTCCCGGGAACCTGAGGCAATTAGTTGCCGGTCAGCTTCTCGCGCAGTGCGGCAAGAGCCTCGTCAGATGCCAGGGTACCGGCGCCTGCGTTCGACTCAGCAGCCGGCTCCGAGGAGTAGCTGGTGGTGCCGGAATCGCTCTCGCCGGACGTTGCAGCTGCAGCGTCGTCGGCAGCGTGCTGGGCAACCTGCTTCTTGTGGGCTTCCCAGCGGGTCTGGGCGTCAGCGTACTGCTGCTCCCAGACGGCGCGCTGCGTCTCGTAGCCTTCAAGCCACTCGTTGGACTCCGGATCGAAGCCCTCCGGGTACTTGTAGTTGCCCTCTTCGTCGTACTCGGCGGCCATGCCGTAGAGAGCCGGATCGAATTCGGTGGACTCGGCGTCGACGCCCTCGTTGGCCTGCTTGAGGGAGAGGGAGATACGGCGGCGCTCGAGGTCGATGTCGATGACCTTGACGAACAGCTCGTCGCCAACGGAGACAACCTGCTCGGCCAGCTCAACGTGGCGCACGGCGAGCTCGGAGATGTGGACCAGGCCTTCGATGCCGTCTTCAACGCGAACGAACGCGCCGAACGGAACCAGCTTGGTGACCTTACCCGGAACAACCTGGCCGAGGGCGTGGGTGCGGGCGAAGGTCTGCCACGGATCTTCCTGCGTAGCCTTGAGCGACAGGGAAACGCGCTCGCGGTCCAGGTCGACCTCGAGAACCTCGACGGTGACTTCCTGGCCAACTTCGACAACCTCGGACGGGTGGTCGATGTGCTTCCAGGACAGCTCGGAAACGTGAACGAGGCCGTCTACGCCGCCCAGGTCCACGAAGGCACCGAAGTTGACGATGGAGGAAACGACGCCGGGACGGACCTGGCCCTTTTCCAGCTTGTTGAGGAACGTGGAGCGGACCTCGGACTGGGTCTGCTCGAGCCATGCACGGCGGGACAGCACAACGTTGTTGCGGTTCTTGTCCAGCTCGATGATCTTGGCTTCGATCTGCTGACCGATGTACGGAGCAAGGTCGCGCACACGGCGCATCTCGACGAGGGATGCGGGCAGGAAGCCGCGCAGACCGATGTCGAGGATAAGACCACCCTTGACAACCTCGATGACGGTACCGGTAACGACGCCGTCTTCTTCCTTGACCTTCTCGATGTCGCCCCAGGCACGCTCGTACTGAGCACGCTTCTTGGAGAGGATCAGGCGGCCTTCTTTGTCTTCCTTGGTGAGCACCAGGGCCTCGACGAGATCGCCGACGGCGACAACGTCACCGGGATCAACATCGTGCTTGATGGACAGCTCGCGGGAGGGAATGACACCTTCGGTCTTGTAACCGATGTCGAGCAGAACTTCGTCGCGGTCGACCTTGACGACGGTACCTTCGACGAGGTCCCCGTCGTTGAAGTACTTGATGGTGGCGTCGACTGCTGCGAGGAAGTCCTCAGCGGTACCGATGTCGTTAATCGCGACTACGGGGGTACCGGGCTTCTCGGTGGAGGTGATGGTCATGTAGTAGGGGCTCCGTTGTGGATAGTTAGTCGGTCAGGCAAACCGCTGCGCCCGCGTCGGCGACACGGGCACAGAACACGGCACAACGCCGGGTCATCCTGATTTGTGGATTGTTAATGCGCACACGTAGTGCACGCCCGTTTAGTCTAGTCGCTTTGATGAACGGGGGTCAAAGCGCGAGGGGGCGGCGGAGGCCGCCCTAGAAGTGCGTCAGGCAGTGCGGTGCGCGTTCGACGGCGAACATGCGTTTCGCTGTCAGCGCCGCCCCGGGTGCGTGCTCGGTGATACGCCCGGCGGTGGCCAGGGTGACCGGGCAGACACCGCCCAGGTAGATGGATCCAAGGTCCGCGACGTCGAGGGCCAGGTCCGGTTCAGCACCGTCCGCCGCTGCCTGCACAGCCGCTTCCCCGCCGCTCACCGAGAGCGAGAACGTGCCGGCCGCGAAGCCGAGAGGGTCCCGGACGCGAAGCACCAGGACGCCGTCGGACGAGTAGCGCCGGGCACCCAACGCCTTCTCCACATCCAGTATCCGCAGCCACAGCATGTCCCGGGCGTCCGAGGCGTTGACGCAGCGAGGATCCCGGAGCGCCCACGGAAGCGGGTCGTCCACCGGCGCCTCGTCCCACGTCACGCGTTCGACGAGATCGATGGCTCCGAGGTACTGCCACAGCTCCAGGTAGGCGGCCCGTGTGGCCGCCACCAGGTCGACCACCTCCATGGTGTACGGGGTGCTGGACCAGCCGCCGAACTTGTAAGACACATAGCCGTCCACGTCCCCGTCGGGGCCGTAGTGCAGCGCGACCTTGACCTTCGGGTCATCGCCGTCGTCGCGGCTGACGGAACCCGAGGCGAACTGCCGGTAAAACTCGTGCCGGCCCACGGAGCCCGGCGTCTGGCGGTGGAGCCGGTCGAAGATCACCGGGGCCAGCTCCAGGAGCACCTTGGGATCAGCCACCTCGACGGTGCCGACAGGGGTGTGGTCCACCACGAACCGCGCGCTCGTGTCCACCTTGACCGACTGCTCCGACGTCGCGACGCCGAAGCCGAAACGTCCGTAGATGGACGCTTCGGAGGCGGTCAGCGCGGCCATCGCCAAACCTTCCTGCCGCGCCAGCCCCAGCTCCTCGGCCATCATCCGGCGCAGCAGCCCGCGGCGGCGGTGCGAGGTCCGCACGGTGACCGCAGTCACCAGCCGGGTGTCCAGCAGCCGCCCGAAGCCGACATTCAGCGTTTTGGTCATCGTCCCGAACGTCGCCACCGGCACCTCGGCACCGAGTGCGTGGTCGGCGACGGGCCCGGTCTGGTAGGCGCCGGTCATCACGCGCCCGTCCGCGCGCTGCATCTCGAGGCCCTTGTCGACCCGTTCATCGCTGCGGCGGGAATCGTGGAACCCGAAGGCCACGGCGCGCATCCAGGCGACTGCCTCCGGGTACGCCGGGTGGTCCTTGGCCGCCGGCGTGAAACGCCTGATCTCGTACTGCTCTCCCACGTGCTTTCCCCCTAGGAATTCTGCCAAACGCCCCGCCGGGGCCGGTTTAGTGCCCGCCTCACGCTCTCCGTGCGCCACTTCAGGGACCAGTTCATCATGGACCTGCAGCAGCATGCGGGATTTCAGGACCTGACGAGCCTAGCCAAGGTCTGCGGCCGCCACCAGTACCCGCGGGCCGGCGGGTACTGCGCGCGGCCACACCTCGCCTCCCTGTGCGCCCCGGAAACTCTAGCCATCGCATTCCATGCTGTTGCACAATGTGCCAACAACTTCATAGCTCCGAGTGCAACAAGGCGTGGCACGCGTCAGAGGCGGGGCGGGCGGCCGGCGCCACGGCTCTATTCCTGCCCCGGCCAACAGACCTAGTGAGGACTCATGAATGTTTCCCAGGCTGAAGACACGCCCGACACTTCCCTGCTGAAAGTCTTGGGCAACTGGGACGCCCTGGCCCTCGGCTTCGGCGCCATGATCGGCTTCGGCTGGGTGGTGCTCACCGGAGGCTGGATAGCATCCGCCGGCACGATGGGTGCTGTTCTGGCGATGGTGACCGGCGGCGCCATCATGATGGTGGTGGGGTTGACCTACGCAGAGTTGACCGCGGCCATGCCCAAAGCGGGTGGTGAGCACAACTTCCTGCTCCGCGGCATGGGTCCGCGCTGGTCCTTCATTGGATCCTGGGCCATCACAGGCGGCTACATCACGATCGTTGCCTTTGAAGCTGTGGCGCTGCCTCGAACCGCGCAGTACCTCTTCCCTGATCTAAGCCAGGTTCCGCTCTGGGAAGTAGCCGGGTACCAGGTGCACCTCACCTGGGCGCTGGTGGGAGCTGTTGCGGCGGTGGTGATCACCGGAATCAACATCCTCGGCGTCAAGCTGGCGGGAGCCGCCCAGACGTTCGTGGTGGTTTTCCTCCTGGTCATTGGCCTCATGCTTGTCCTTGGATCTTTCGTCGGCGGGTCGGCGACGAACATGGAGCCATTCTTCACCGGCGGCATCAACGGGTACTTCGCGGTCCTCGTGGTGGTTCCGTTTCTCTTCGTTGGCTTCGACGTCATCCCCCAGTCCGCGGAAGAAGTGAACATCCCGGCACGGCAGCTCGGTAAGCTCGTCGCAGTCGCCGTCCTGCTCGCCACGATCTGGTACGTCATGACGGTCCTGACCACGGCCTCGGCAATGCCGGCGGCGGACATCGCCCAGGCGGATATTGCCACGGCCGATGCCATGGGGGCGCTGTTCGGCAGCGACATCATGGCCAAGATCCTGATTGCCGGCGGAATTGCCGGGATCCTGACCTCGTGGAATTCGCTGCTGCTCGGGGCCTCACGGCTGATGTACTCGATGGCCCGCTCCGGGATGTTGCCGGCGTGGTTCGCCAAGCTGCATCCCAGCTACCGCACACCCGTCAACGCGCTGCTGTTCATCGGTGCGCTGTCCTTTCTCGCACCGTTCTTCGGCGTATCAATGCTCGGCTGGCTGGTGGACTCCGGCGCACCAAGCATCGTGATCGCCTACATCCTGGTGTCGGTGGTGTTCGTGATCCTGCGCCGCCGCGAACCCGGGATGGACCGGCCGCTCCGCGTCGGCGGGCAAGGCAACGGCGGCATCGTGATCGGCATTGCGGCCGTGGTGCTGTGCCTGGGACTGCTCAGCCTCTACCTCCCCGGCATGCCGGCAGCCCTCACCCCACCGCCCTGGATCCTCTTTGGGCTGTGGTGGGTGCTCGGGCTGGTCCTCTTCTTCCGCATACCGTCCGGCATTGCCCCCGGCGAAGACGCCGAGCACAAGCTGCTCGAACGCCTCAAGCAGCGGCGCCTCGACACCAGGAACGGCTGAGAGGACGCTCACCGGTCCCGAGCGGTCCACCCCGCCGGGGCCGGTCTAGTGCCCGGCCTCGTACCAGCTGGAGCCGATGCCGATCTGGACCTCGAGCGGGACGGTCAGCTGCGCCGCGGCGCCCATCTGCTCGGTCACAAGCTTCTCCACGGCCTCACGCTCTCCACGCGCCACCTCGAGGACCAGTTCATCATGGACCTGCAGCAGCATGCGGGACTTCAGGCCCTGCTCCGCCAGCGCTCCGGCCACACCCAGCATGGCGCGCTTGATGATGTCCGCGGCGGAGCCCTGGATGGGCGAGTTCAGCGCGATCCGTTCCGCGTTCTCGCGGAGCTGGCGGTCGGTGCTGGTGAGGTCCGGGAGGTAGCGGCGGCGGCCTTCGATGGTGGCGGTGTAGCCGTCGATCCTGGCCTGGTCCACCACGCCGCGGAGGTAGTCGCGGACGGCTCCGAACCGGTCGAAGTAGTCCTTCATGAGGGTCCGGGCCTCGTCGACGGAAATCTCCAGCTGCTTGGAGAGGCCGAACGAGGTCAGCCCGTAGGCCAGGCCGTAGGACATGGCCTTGACCTTCGAGCGCATGGCACTGGTCACCTGGTCGGTGGGCACATGGAAGATGTTGGACCCGACGAACCGGTGCAGGTCCTCGCCGTCCTTGTAGGCCTGGATCAGGCCGGCGTCCCCCGAGAGGTGCGCCATGATGCGCATTTCAATCTGCGAGTAGTCCGCGGACAGCAGGCAGTCGTACCCTTCGCTGACCACAAAGATGCCGCGGACGCGCCGGCCTTCCTCGCTGCGGATGGGGATGTTCTGCAGGTTCGGGTTGTTGGAGGAGATCCGTCCCGTGGCCGCGACGTTCTGCGCGTACGTGGTGTGGATGCGGCCGTCCTCGGCGACAGATTTTTTCAGTGACTCCAGCATCTGCCGCAGCTTGGAGGACTCACGGTGGGCCATGAGCTGGACCAGGAACTCGTGCCCGGTCTTCTCCAGCAGGTTCTTGAGCGACGCGGCGTCGGTGGTGTAGCCGGACTTGATCTTCTTGGTCTTGGGGAGCCCCAGCTCCTCAAAAAGCACGGTCTGCAGCTGCTTGGGCGACCCGAGGTTCACCTCGTGGCCGATGGCCGCGAAGGCCAGCTCCTGGGCGTTGTCGATCACCTTGGCCAGATCCGCCAGCTGCTCGTCCATCCGCTGCATGTCGATGGCGATTCCCGCGAGTTCCATGTCGGCGAGGACGCGGCTGACGGGCAGCTCCAGGGTGGTCAGCAGGTCCTGGGCCTTGCGCTCGGCCAGTTCCGTCTCGAAGTACCGGCTCAGGGCCTGCACGACGGCGGCGACGTGCACCAGCGCGCCCGCGGCGGCCGCGTCATCGCCGTCGAACGCCAGCTCCAGCTGGCCGGCCTTGGC
This sequence comes from Pseudarthrobacter sp. 1C304, assembly GCF_052245515.1. Classification (NCBI taxonomy): domain Bacteria; kingdom Bacillati; phylum Actinomycetota; class Actinomycetes; order Micrococcales; family Micrococcaceae; genus Pseudarthrobacter; species Pseudarthrobacter sp. 1C304. Next base: position 58,218 of record NZ_JBQQCH010000005.1, read on the forward strand.
CGCCTCGGTGGAGACGCTGATGTTGAGGTGGTGCTGGGCCAGCTCGGCGAGTTCGTAGCTGCGGCGGTCCGGCTGGATCAGGTAGCCGGAGATGGAGGTGTCATCCACCACGCCCTCCAGGCCCAGGCCCCGGCTGGAGAGCGCCTTGAGGGCGGCTTTGTAGCCGTGCATGACTTTGGCCGCACCCGCGTCCTTCAGCCAGTCGGCCAGGACGTTCTCGGCGGCGGCGTCCTGGCTGGCGAGGTCGATGTAGGCGGCCCCCTTGTCGTGGACGATGGCCACGGCCGCGGCGTCTTCACCGATGCGGCCCGGCACAACGTCGACGGCGACGGCCGCGCGGGTGCCGGCGCCGGCTGCCAGGAAGTCGGACAGCTCGGCAGCGCCTGACGGGGTCACGAAGTCCGGGGTGTCCAGGCTTTCCCGCTCAGCCTCGGTGACTTCGCTGCCGTAGAGCGCGAAGAGCCGGGTGCGGATTGTCTTGAATTCGAGCGCGTCGAACAACTCCTCGAGGGCAGCCTGGTCCGGCCGCGGGTCCGCGAGATCCTCCAGTGCCACCGGAAGCTCAAGGTCCGTGTGGAGCCGGTTCAGCCGCCGGTTGCGCTTGACGTCCTCCACGTTCTCGCGCAGGGCATCGCCCACTTTGCCGCCGATCGAGTCGAGGTTCTCCAGGACGCCTTCCAGCCCGCCGTACAGGTTGATCCACTTCGCCGCCGTCTTGGGCCCGACGCCGGGGACGCCAGGGAGGTTGTCTGCCGACTCCCCCACCAGGGCGGCGAGGTCCGAATACTGCGCGGGGCTGACAAAGTACTTGTCCTGGATGGCGTCGGCATCCATTTTGGGAATGTCGCTGACGCCCTTGCGCGGGTACAGGACAAAGACGTTGTCCGTGATGAGCTGGAAGGCGTCGCGGTCGCCCGAGACGAGGAGCACCTCGAAGCCCGCCTTTTCCCCCATGGCGGCGAGGGTGGCCAGGATGTCGTCGGCCTCATAGCCGGGCATTTTGATGGTCTTGATGCCCCAGGCGCCCATGACCTTGTCGATGAGGTCGATCTGGCCGCTCATCTCGCGGGGGGTCTCGTTGCGGCCGCCCTTGTACTCGCTGTACTCGGCCTTGCGGTGGGTGGTGTCGTCCGAGACGTCGAAGGCGACGGCGACGTGCGTCGGCTTCTGCTCCTTGATCAGGTTGATGAGCATGGACGTGAACCCGTGGATCGCGTTGGTGTGCTGCCCGGTGGAGGTGGAGAACTTGTCCGCGGGCAAGGCGAAGAATGCCCGGAACGCCATGGAGTGCCCGTCCAGGACCAGGAGGCGGGGCTGGTCCGTCAGGGGAATCACGGGCGCCTCGGTGGCGGAAACCGGTTCCGCTGCCCGGGCGGACTTCCGGGCGGGCTTGCCTGCACCCGCTGGCGCAGCCGCCGGTGCCGGGAAAATGTCCGCTGCAGTGTCGGCGGACCCCGCAGTGTCGGCAGGCAGGGTGGAAAGGGCCGGTTTGGTAGTTTCGCTCACAGGTGCCAGCCTAGTTGCCATGACGGACAATTTCACGCCGGGCCCGTACGCGGCCGAGCTGGCGGCCGCCGGGATTCCCGAGCACATGCACGATTGGCTGGGACAGTACGGCGTGGGCGCCCTGGTGGTGAAGATGGGCATCCATTTCCTGGAGATGAGTCCCGAACGGACGGTCGGCACCATGCCCGTGGAGGGCAACACGCAGGTGGCCGGCATCCTGCACGGCGGCGCGCACGTGGTCCTCGCCGAAACGCTGGGTTCCTTTGCCGCCGGAATGCACGCCGGGCCCAAGCGGCAGGCGCTGGGGATCGACGTCAGCGCAACGCATCACCGCGCCGTCACCGCGGGCACCGTGACCGGCACCTGCACGGCCATCCACCTCGGCCGCACCCTCACCACCCATGAAATTGTGATGACGGACGAGCGGGGCCGCCGGCTGTCCACGGCGCGGATCACGAACCTGATCCGCGACATCGCGCCCTAGCCACGCGCGCCCCAGTCACGCCGGCGCTACGCCGGGCCGGACCCCAAGCGGTAGCGGAGCTCCACGATGCCGCGGCCCATGGTGTGTGAAGAGACCAGCTCCAGCGGCGCCGTCGGGCCGGCCAGCGGCAGTACCGCTTTGCCGCGGCCCAGCACCACGGGAATGATCGAGATGATGATCTCGTCCAGGGCGGACGCGTCCGCGAACTGGGCTGCGAGGACGCCGCCGCCGACGATCCAGACGTTCCGGCCCTTCGCGGCGGATCTCAGGTCCTCCACGAATTCGGCCACCGGCCCGCGGACAAAGGTTACGTCCGCGCCCCGGGGCACCGAGTACTCATGGTGGGTGAACACCCAGCACGGCGTCGCCGGATACGGCCAGGAATCCGGTTCGTGTTTCCGCAGCCAGGCGTAGGTGTCACCGCCCATGACGATGCAGCCGACGTCGGCCATAAAGGCGTTGTAGCTCTCCTGTCCGCCGGAGAACCCGTCAAACTGGAGCAGCCAGTCGAGATTGTCATCACCCGTGGCGATGAACCCGTCCAGCGAGGACGCGACAAAATACTGGAATCCGGCCATGGCCCCAGCGTACGCCGGTTACCCGCTGAAGTACGGAATGATCAGGTACAGCCCGAACAGCACGGCGGCACCGCACAGGCCGAAGCACACGTAGGCGAGGGGCCGCAGCCAGGACGGCTTTTGTTCACTCACGTCGCCGGCGATGGCGGTCAGGCGGACCCCCAGGGAGTACAGGACCACAACGGTCACTGCCGCGACGAGCGTTGCGCCCGCCACCTGCACCAGTTCCAGCCACTTCATTACAGTTCGTCCTTCGGCTCGTCGTTGGCCGTGCTCGCAGACATGGCTTTTTTCTTTTTCCGGAAACGCACAGCCTGGCCGGCTTCCTCGACCTCGACGGCGTTGTGGTGCCCCACATGGGACTTCTTCGAATGCAGGAACATGTACAGCACAGCCGCTGTCCCGGCCACCGCGGCGATGATGACGCCCACGACGCCGGTCATCACCAGCAGGGCGGTGAGTGCACCCACGATGCCGGCGGCAGGGAGGGTGAAGAGCCAGCCAATCGCGATCCGTCCGGCGGTTCCCCAGCGGACGCTGGTGCCGCGCCGGCCCATGCCCGAGCCAATGACGGAGCCGGAGGCCACCTGCGTCGTGGACAGGGCGAAACCGAGGTGCGAGGAGGCGAGGATGGCGGAGGCGGTGCTGGATTCGGCGGCGAAGCCCTGGGCCGGCTTGACTTCAGTCAGGCCGGAACCCATGGTGCGGATGATCCGCCAGCCGCCGGAGTACGTGCCGATGGCAATCGCGAAGGCGCACGAGGCGATGACCCAGAACTGCGGTCCGGTCCCGGGTGCCTGGGTGCCCGCGGCGATCAGCACGAGCGTGATGATGCCCATCGTCTTCTGCGCGTCGTTGGTCCCGTGGGCCAGGGCTACCAGGCTGGAGGTGAAGATCTGGCCGGTGCGGAAGCCGCCGCGCTTCTGGGTGAGCTTGGTGCCCGATTCCGGGTCGTGGCGGGCCGTCAGCGCGTAGGCCAGTTTGGTACACAGGTACGCCACGCCGCCGGCGATGATCGGGGCGAAAATCGCGGGGAGGATCACCTTCTGCATGAGGCTTTCGAAGTTGATCGAGTGGATTCCGATGCCGGCAATGGCGGCGCCGATCAGCCCGCCGAAGAGCGCGTGCGAGGAACTCGACGGCAGGCCCTTCAGCCAGGTGATCATGTTCCAGAGGATGGCGCCCATCAGCCCGGCGAAGATGATGTCCGGGGTGATCTGGACCCCGTCCGATCCTTCCTTGATGATGCCGCCCGACACCGTCTTGGCCACCTCCGTGGAGAGGAAGGCGCCCACCAAGTTCAGCACTGCCGCGAGGGCGACTGCCGTTTTCGGTTTGATGGCGCCGGTCGCGATGGGCGTGGCCATCGCGTTGGCGGTGTCGTGGAATCCGTTGGTGAAGTCAAAGAAAAGTGCCAGCGCTATTACCAGCGCCACCATGATGGTGATTTCCACCTGTTGCCCAATCTGCAGAGTTGACGGTCAGCGGTCTCGTTCCCCGTTGCCGGCGATGGTCATCCAGAATTTACCGGGAGGACGTGCGGCGTTCAGCAAAGCAGCCTGACGCGTTAAAGCGTACGTGCGAAAGGCAATGCGGCAAAAATGGGGCAAAACAAGCGCCGGCGCGGGCGGGCGGGCGCGTCAGCCGGGAAGGCCGCCACGTCAGCCGGGACGGCCTGGCATTCTTCCGACATCGATCATCCCGGCGATCCTGGCCTCCAGCGCAGCCAGTGTGGCATCCGGCAGCACGATCAGGCCGTCCAGCTCGCGCCGTGCACGCTTATAGGCGGTCTGCCGTTCCGCCGGGGTCGCCGCGGCGTCCGAGGCGATCCTCAGCAGCTTCCGGGCCGTTGCCAGCCGCTCCCGTTCCGGTCCGGTGAAGTTGCCGTCCTTGATCCGCCGGGCCTCCCGCTCGGCGACGTCGAACGCCAGTTCATAGCTGTGCACGGCCTCGCGGTATTCAGCGACGCCGGCCGCCGTCGTGATGCTTTCCGGGGCTTCCGGACGCAGGCTGTCCGCCAGCCGCTTGGCGCGGAGGAAGGCCACCGTGAGTGGTTCCCGGACGTCGGTCATGACCGGAAAATCGATGAGCTTTCCCACGTCAAGCTCGTAGTCAAGCCACCGCCGGTCGACGGAGTCGTGGCTGTCCATGAGGCGCCGGACCTGGGACCGGCTGGCGTGTTCCACCTCGGCGGCCCGGTTCCGGAGCTGGTAGAGCTCCACCCGGCGGCGGTGCCGGCGTTCGCTGGCTTTGGACCACGAACGGGCCCAGCCCCCGAACAATCCGCTCAGCGGAAAGATGAGCCACCAGAAGTTGCCGGCAAAGTCGAAGAAGGGCTCCACCGTCTCATCCTCCCATCGGCCCGGCACCGGCTCAAGGGTCCGGCCGCGGGCTGCGCCCCCTTCCCTGCGGCCCCTTCCCTGCGGCCCCTTCCCTGCGGCCCCTTCCCTGCGGGGCACTGCCCGCGGCCTTCACCCGTGCGGTACTTCAGTCCTCGTGCTTGACCTTGTGGACCCGCGTCACGATGGTGGGGCACGGGACGTTAAGGAGGACGGCGTGGGCCGTGGAGCCGAGCATCATCCGGGAGAAGCCGCCGCGGCCGCGGCTGCCGATCACGAGGAGGCGGGCGTCCTTGGCGGCGTCGACCAGTGCCCTGGCAGGATCGGTGTCGGTCTCGAGCCGCTGGTGGACCACGACGTCGGGATACTTGTCCGCCAGGCCCGCGACCGACTCGGCCAGGACAATCTTGTCCTCCTCGAGGATCGATTCCGCGAGGCCGCTTTTCGGCAGCTGGTTTTCGACCCAGCGGGCGGGCCGGCGGAAGGCGAGCACAACGGTGAGCTCGTCGCCGCCTTTATCCGCTTCGACCGCGGCGAAGTCGACCGCCTGGAGGGATTCCTCGGAGCCGTCCACACCCACCACCACGCCGCGGTTCCCGGCCTCGCGCTTCAACGGGATCACGGCCGCAGGGATTTCGGCCGCAGCGGCGATCTGCAGCGCACGGTCGGCCAACGGGCCGCCGTCCATCCAGTGCTTGTCGTGTTCGCCGACCACCACCATGGAGGCTTCCTTGGACACCTCCCGCAGGACGGAGCCGCCGCTGCCGTGACGCAGCTGGATGTCCACCTCCACGCCGGGGGCCTGCCCGCGGGCGTCGGCCTGCGCTTTCTGGAGCAGTTCCATGCCCGCTTGCCGGATCAGTTCGTGGTACTGGAAATCCGGGGAGGTCCACCTGTCGTCCACGGCATGGATGATGGTGACCGGCCGCTTGTCCGCGGCCGCCCGCTCCAGAGCCCAGGCCAGGGCGGCCTCGCTGCCGGCCGAACCGTTGAACCCGACGACGATTGGTTTGCTCATTCTGATTCCTGACCTTAACGTTTTGCGCCTTTTCGGTGCGCCCTTTTCCGGCACCCAGTCCGGTGCGGTGGATCCTGCGTCGCATGACACGGGCGGCAGCGCTGCAGTCCGCCGGCACACTCAGTGTGCTCCGCGGGGTTTTACGCCGGTTAGGGCCTTAAGCCCCTCACCGCGGGTTGCCCCAATGCCTAGTTTCGGGCCATGGAGCTCAACGCGGGACTGAGGGGCGCGGCCCGGCACCCGGGCGCCGGGGTGTTCCTCCGCACTGGGGCCGTGAGCGGCCTGCTCGCGGCCGGCCTGGGAATCGCCGGCGGGCTGCTGGAAGGCGCCCTGACCGGCCCGTGGCCGGACGCCGCGGACTCCGGCTACGCGCAGTACCTGGCGGCGAACCGCGCCCCGATCCTCGCGCAGAGCCTGCTGTTCGTGTTCAGTTCCGCCGCTCTGCTCTGGTTCCTGGGCTTCGTCCGGGCGCGCCTGCGGTGCGCCGAGCCGGCGCCCGGCACCCTCTCCGCGATCGCCTTTGGCGCCGGGGCGCTGGCTGCGGGCCTGAACATCCTGGGCCAGGCCGCGCAGATCACCCTGACCCTTCCCTCCCAGGACCGCGTTCCACCCGACGTCGCCGCCGCCGTGGCCGACCTGTGCCTGGTGATCTTGAACCTGGCGAATCTGCCGGCGGGTGTGATGTTCCTGGCCATCGCGCTGGTGTCCTTGCGGCTGCGGGCCTATCCGCTGTGGCTGGGCTGGACGGCGGCCGCGGCGGCCGCGGCGTCGTTCCTTTCGGCGTTCTCCCTCGTCCCGGCGGACGGCCCGTTGTCCCCGACCGGTGGCCTGACGACGGCCCTGCGGCTGGTGCCGCTGCTCTGGTACGTTCCGGCCGCCGTCGTGATGCTGCGCCGGCCCGGCACCCCGCCACAGGCGCCGGGCCAGACGCCGGCGGGCTAGAAGCCGGTCGGCTCGGTCTCGAACTCCGGTTCCCGCGGCGGCCCTTCATGGTGGACTGGCCGCAGCGCGGCGGTCTGTTCGAACCAGATCAGCGCATCGTAGCGGTCGCCGATCCGGGTAGGGACGTAGTTACCCAGCTCCCGCTCCGGGTGATAGACCACCCCGATCGCCCGGTGGCCAAGCCACGTGGAAAGCCACGGCCCCGATCTGTCCTCGCCGAACTCCAGCACCGACGCCACGCCCAGGGCCTCGTGCAGGAAGTCTTCGTGGCTGCCCGGGCGCGCCGGCGGGACCGGGAGGATCCGCTCGGGGCGGCCCCAGGCGTCCGCCGCGATCACCTCGCCCCGGTGGGAGGCGAGCCCCACCAGCAGCACGCCCTCCGCGGCGTGCCTTTCGCGCAGCAGTTGCCCCACGTTGACCAGGCCGTCCTGGGCCATGTCGGTGGCCCGGGCGTCCCCCACATGGGTGTTGTGCTCCCAGATGATCCCCTTGGACTCCGGTCCGAGGTGCCTGCTCAGCCGGTCGATGGTGTCCGCCATGTGGTGGTCCCGGACATTCCAGGACTGACGGTCGCCGCGGACCATGATCCGGTAGTAGTGCTCGGCGTTCGCCGCCACTTCCGCGTTCTGCACCGCCCCGAACGCGGCGTCGTCGTGGCCGCCCGGGGCCGAGGCCCGGTACCTGACTTCGGTGAGGAGGGCGATCACGGCGGGCTCGCACGACTGCGGCACCAGCCTCGTGCTCCAGGCGTACTGGTGCGGGTCCTCATGGTGGGGCTGGAAGCACTCCCAGGCGCGCAGGGCCGCGGGCACTGCGGCGGGGTCGTTCTCCTTGAGCCAGCGGATGATTTCGCGGAGCGAATCCCACAGCGAGTACACGTCCAGCCCGTAGAAGCCGACCCGCCGGTCCGCCGGCCGGGCGAGGTTCCAGCCGCGCAGCCAGTCCAGGAACGCGGCGACTTCCTCGTTCGCCCACATCCACGTGGGCCAGCGCCCGAATCCGGCCAGCAGGGCATGGACCCCTTGGTTCCGCCCTGTTTCGCCGCGCACCCAGCTGTTGATCCGCCAGCAGTCGGGCCAGTCCCCTTCCACCCCGATCCAGGTGTAGCCGTCCTCCTCGATGAGGCGGCGGCTGAGGGTGTCACGCCAGGTGTAGAACTCGTGTGTGCCGTGGGAAGCCTCACCGACGGCGACGAACCGGCAGTCGGCGGCGCGGCGGACCAGCCCGTTGAGGTCCCGGTCCGATCTCAGCGGCCTGGCCAGGGAATGGATCTCGGCCAGGACCTGGGATTTCCTGACGCCGGAGGTCACCGCGGGTCCTCAAGGGAGACATTTTCGAGGTGTTCGGGTACCCGCGCACGCCAGCCCAGCTCGTGTTTGATCCTCAGCCGCAGGGCATCCGACGCCTCCGGTTCGCCGTGCGTGATGTAGGTCATCCGGGGTTCCCTCTCCGCGGTCCTGAGCCAGGCGATGATCCCGTCCGCGTCGGCATGCGCCGAAAGGTTCTCCATCTGGATCACTTCCGCCCGGATCTTGACGTCCTCGCCGTAGATGCGGAGTTCACGCGCGCCGGCCGCGAGGGCCGCGCCCCGGGTGCCGCCGGCCTGGTAGCCGCTGAGGACCACGGCGTTCTTCGGGTCGGGCCCGTAGGCGGCGAGGTGGTGCAGGATCCTGCCGCCGGTGAGCATTCCGCTGGCGGAAATGATGACCATCGGGCCGCCGCGCAGGTTCAGCAGCCTGGAGTCGTCCACCGAGCGGGTGAGGCGGGCCAGTTTGTACATGTTCCGGTATTCCTGCTCCTTGAGCCGGTGTTCCTCGGGGTGGCGCTGGTACATGCCGGACGCATCAATGGCCATGGGGCTGTTGAGGTACACCGGGATGTCCGGGATCAGGTGCTTGGTGCGGAGGCGGGACAGGTGCAGCATGAGGGTCTCCGCGCGGCCGACGGCAAACGCGGCGAACAAAACCACGCCGCCACGCTTCGCGACCCGGCTGATGATCTCCCCCAGCTGCTGTTCGGGGTCGACGGGCGAGTGGACACGGTTCCCGTATGTGGACTCCGTGACCAGGACGTCGGCCTGCCCCAGGGGCCGGGGCGGGTGCATCAGCGGATCGTCAGTCCGGCCCAGGTCGCCGGTGAAGTGCACGGAGTGCGGGCCGACGCGCACCCGGACCTGGGCGGCGCCGAGGATATGGCCGGCCGGCAGGAACGTCACTTCCATGCCGCTGCCCAGGTCCAGCGGATCATCGAAATCGCGTACTTTGAAACTGTTGAGGGACTTCACGGCGTCGGCCGCGGTGTAAAGCGGCAGGGCCGGGCTGTGCCTGGTTGATCCCCGGCGTGTGGCGTACCTGGCCTCCTCCTCCTGGAGGTAGCCGCTGTCGGGCAGGAGGAGCTTGCACAGGTCCGTGGTGCCCTCCGTGGCGATGACGGGCCCGCCGAACCCGTCCCGTACGAGGGCGGGAACGTAGCCTGTGTGGTCCAGGTGCGCGTGGGTCAGGACCACGGCGTCGATGGAGTGCGGCGGGACGGGGAAGGGCTGCCGGTTCCGGTCGCGGCTCCGTTTGTAGCCTTGGAAGAGCCCGCAGTCCACCAGCACCCGTTTGCCCCCGGCCTCCAGCAGATACCGGGAACCGGTGACGGTGTCGGTGGCGCCGAGGAACCGCAGGCTCGGCTGCTGATGCTTCATGGTGCGCCCGCTTCCGCATGGAATGACCTGCATCGACACGCAGGATCACTGCTGGCCCGCGCACGTGAGGTACCCCCAGCTTCCGCCCGCGTCTCCTGCCGCCCCTAGGGCCGAAAGTCACGAAGGCCGTGGCCCCGCCGGTGTCCGGCGAAGGGCTCGGGCCGGGGCCGTCGCCGCACACCCGCCCCGGCACCGGTAGGCTTTTCCGGCGGGCTGTTTGGCCGGCGACCACCCTGCGGATTCCAGCGGCAAGGACTGACAATGAAGAAGAAATCCACGCGGACAGCGGTCAGCGCAACCTCCGCCACCCCGGCGTCCGGCGGCTGGGCTGACCGGCCGTGGACCCGGTCCTACGGGCCGGGGGTCCCGGCCAGCCCGGCCCTGCCCGAGGGCTCGCTGGTGGACCTCATGGACCGCTCCGTGCGCCGCTACGGGTCGAAGACCGCGCTGGAATTCTTCGGCGCCCGCACCAGCTACCGCGAGCTGGGGACCCAGATCAGCCGGGCCGCAGCCGGCCTGCAGAAGCTCGGCCTCAAGGCGGGCGACAGGGTGGCCCTCGTCATGCCGAACTGTCCCCAGCACGTGGTGGCCTTCCATGCGGCCCTGCGGCTCGGCGCCGTGGTGGTCGAACACAATCCGCTGTATACCGACCGGGAACTGCGCCACCAGTTCGAGGACCACGGGGCCGTCGTCGCGATCGTCTGGGACAAGGCGGTGGAGCGGGTCCGGCAGCTGCCGGCCGACGTCGGGCTCCGCACCATCGTGTCGGTCGGGCTGATCCCCGAGATGCCGCTGGCGCAGCGGCTGGCTTTGCGGCTTCCCGTGCCGGCGGCCCGGAAGGCCCGCGGCGCCCTGACCGTCGGCAAAGGCGAACCGCACGGCGGCCCGGCCCCCGCGGTGCGCCCGGTGCTGCCGTGGCGGGACCTCCTCGAAGCCGGAGAGCTCAGGAAAAAGCACCCGCGTCCGGCGGCGTCCGACCTCGCCGTCCTGCAGTACACCTCCGGCACCACGGGCCTGCCCAAGGCCGCCATGCTCAGCCACGCGAACCTGCAGGCCAACGCCGCCCAGGGCAGGGCCTGGGTGCCGGGGCTCCAGGACGGCCGGGAAACTGTGTACGCGGTGCTGCCGATGTTCCACGCTTACGGGCTGACCCTGTGCATGACGTTCGCCCTGAGCATCGGCGCGAAACTGGTGCTCTTCCCCAAGTTCGACGTCGATCTGGTGCTGAAGGCGATGAGGAAATCCCCGGCGACTTTCCTCCCGGCCGTGCCGCCCATCTACGACCGGATCGCCGCCGCGGCGGCGGAGCGGGGCATCGGGCTCGGGAGCATCCGGTTCTCCATCTCCGGCGCGATGAACCTGCCGGTGTCCACCGTGGAAACGTGGGAGAAAGCCACGGGAGGCTATCTGATCGAGGGCTACGGCCTGACCGAAACGTCCCCCATCGCGATCGGCAACCCTTTCGGCCCCACCCGCAAGCCGGGCACCGTCGGCGTGCCGTTCCCGCTGACCGACATCCGGGTGGTGGACCCGAAGAACACCGCGCTGGACCGGGCGCCGGGCGACGAGGGGGAACTCCTGATCCGCGGGCCCCAGGTGTTCGCCGGCTACTGGAACCGTCCGGAGGAGACAGAGGATGCGCTGCTCGACGGCGGCTGGTTCCGGACCGGGGACATCGTGTCCGTGGACGACGACTACTTCGTGACGATCCGGGACCGGATCAAGGAGCTGATCATCACGGGAGGCTTTAACGTCTCACCGAGTGAGGTGGAGGACGTTCTCGCCACATTCGCCGGCGTTTCGGAAGTCTCGGTGGTCGGGCTGCCCCGCCCCGGCGGCGGCGAGGACGTGGTGGCTGCCGTTGTGCCGATCCCGGGAACCACCCTCGACCCGGACCAGCTCCTGGCGTTCGCCCGGAAGAACCTCACCGCCTACAAGGTGCCTCGCAGGGTGGTGGTGCTGGATTCCCTGCCCCGCTCGCTCATCGGCAAGGTCCTCCGCCGCGAAATCCGCGACACACTGGTGGCCGGGGGCTGACCGGGGCTTACCGGTCGGGGCCCCGCCGTCCTACCGCCCGCCGCGTCCTACCGCCCGCCGCGTCCTATCGCCCGCTGCCGGGATTGAGCCTGGCGATTGCCGTTGACAACACGGTGGCGAAGCCGCACCAGAGCGCGTACGGGGCAAGGGCGGCTCCGGCGCCGCGGTTCAGGCGGTACGTCCGCCGCACCAGGTCCGCGCTGCTCGCCGTGAGGAGGGCGCACTCCGCGGCGGCCAGCCACGGCCGGCGGGCGCGCCAGAAGAGCCAGCTCCATCCCGCGTTTAGCACCAGATTGGCGGCCAGGGCGCCCCGGTACGCGGCAATTTGCCCGGCCCGTGCCCCGTCGCCGCCGGCTTCATCGGCAGAACCGCTGTCCAGGGCGGCGGCGGAACTCACCGCCAGGTCCGCGTAGAGCGCCGTCCACACCACGGGGAACGCCAAGGTGGGCGGCTGCCAGTCCGGTTTACGCAGCCTCCGGTACCAGTGGCTCTCCGGATCCGTGGCAACGCCGCCGGCAGCAGCCGTGGCCGCCGTCGCCGCGGCCGTCCATAGGACTGTGGTCAGTTTCATTCCTGCTCCTTCGTTTCCGTCGCCGCGGCCTCCGGCCGCAGGCGCTCGCCGATAAATTCGATGGTCCGGTCCAGCGCTGCCCGGGTCGGGTGCCCCGGGGTGTCAACAAGGTCAACGGTGAGGACGCAGTGCGCGGACTGGGCAATGCCAAACGGATTGCCCGGCGATGAGTCGATCTCGATGCTCTCGAATTGCCCGCCGAATTCACGCCGCATCGTGGCAAACCGCTCCGCCGGGCACGCCCGGTCGTTGCTGAAGCGCAGGCCGAGCAGCCGGAGGCCCTGGTTGGCCCGGGCCTTGACCTGCGCCAGTTCCGCCGCGTCGAGCCCGACGGCGGCCCGCCGCCGGGCCGTCAGGCCGGCCGGCAGCGCGGGCTGGCTCATGACCGGCGCCAGTACCGCCGTTTCCAGGGCCATCGCGAGGGCGAAGCTGCCCGTCATGCACATGCCGATGGCGCCCACCCCCGGGCCGCCGCATTCCCGGTGCGCGCTGGCGGCCAGGGCGCGCAGCCAGCTGGTGGCCGGGCTGCTCCGGTTCGCCAGCACGGAGAATTCGCGGGAGATGCAGATCCTGGCGATCGACTTCGCGATGGCACGGCCGCCCGCCGCTTCGCCGGGTTTCCCGAACATCGAGGGGAGGTACACGGTATAGCCCCTGGTGATCAGGCGGCGCGCAAGATCCAACACCCCGGGATGGATGCCCGGCACCTCGTGGATGAGCACCACGGCCGGGCCCGCCCCGGCCCGGTAGACCTGATGGCGGATGCCGCCGTGGCTGAAGTCCGACTCTGTGAAGCCTTCCAGCGTTTCCCGCTGCTCCGGCATGGCTACCCCCTGGATTCCGGGACGGCGTCAGGTTTGTCTGTGTCCAACCCTGTGGGTCCGATCCTGTGGGCCCGATCCTGTGGGCCCACTCCGGCCGCCGCGCGTACCGCACATGCTACGGAACGGCGGCGCCGCCGTCGACAGATTCCTTGCGGACCCCGGGTCCAGCTGATAGGCCTGAGATGGGCCAAAAGGTAGGGTGCTTGGTAAGAGGACGCGCCGGCCCGAGCGGGCGGCGGTTGACGAAGGGAAGTTCACGTGACGCGCAAGAATCCCCAGGTCGAGGAAAACGACGAGAAGGACCTCGTGGTCGGCGACGGCCCGAAGGACTGGGCCGCCGGCATTCCCGGTGTGCTGCACTCCATGAAGCCTGCGATCGAGCACATGGGCCTGAACCGCACCCGCAAGACCGTGTTGGCCATGAACCAGAAACGCGGTTTCGACTGCCCCAGCTGCGCGTGGCCGGACCCGAGCCACCGCAAGGCGTTCGAGTTCTGCGAAAACGGCGCGAAGGCCGTCACCTGGGAAGCAACGCCCGTGGTGATCCCCAGCGAATTCTGGGCCGAGCATTCCGTGAGCGAACTGCGGAAACACTCCGAGTACTGGCTGGGCATGCAGGGCCGGCTCACGGAGCCGGTGCACAAGCCGGCCGGGGAGGACCACTACAAGCCCATTTCGTGGCCTGACGCTATCCGGATCATCGCGGACAAGCTCAAGGGCCTGGACTCTCCTGACGAGGCCGCCTTCTACACCAGCGGCCGCACGTCCAACGAGGCTGCCTTCCTGTACCAGCTGATGGTCCGCGGCTACGGCACGAACAACCTGCCGGACTGCTCCAACATGTGCCACGAATCCTCCGGCTGGGCGATGGGCCAGACCATCGGCATCGGCAAGGCAACCGTCAACTTCGATGACTACGCCCGCGCGGACCTCATCATCATCATGGGCCAGAACCCCGGCACCAACCATCCGCGCATGCTGACCGAACTCGAGGCGTGCAAGGAGAACGGCGGCGAAATCGTTGCCGTCAATCCCCTGCCGGAGACCGGGCTGCGCCGCTACAAGAACCCGCAGAAGGTCAAGGGCATCGTCGGCCACGGCACACAGATCGCGGACCAGTTCCTGCATATCCGCATCGGCGGAGACATGGCGCTGCTGCAGGCCCTGTCCAAGCGCGTCCTCGACGCCGAGTCCCGGAACCCGGGCACCGTGCTGGACCACGCGTTCCTCGAAGAGCACTGCGAGGGCCTGGAGGACCTGAAGGAACACCTCAGCCTGCTGGACGAGGATGCCGTTCTCGAGGCCACCGGCCTGCGGGCCGAGGAAATCGATGAGCTCGCCGCCCGCTACCTGAAGGCCGACAGGGTCATCATCACCTGGGCCATGGGCATCACGCAGCAGAAAAAGGGCGTGGCCACCATCAAGGAGATCATCAACCTGCTCCTGCTGCGCGGAAACATTGGCAAGCCCGGCGCCGGCGCGTCCCCCATCCGGGGACACAGCAACGTCCAGGGCGACCGGACCATGGGTATCTGGGAGCAGATGCCGCAGTCGTTCATGGACGCCCTGGGCGATGAGTTCGGCTTCGAGCCCCCGCGCGAACACGGCGTGGACGCTGTGGAAACCATCAACAGGATGCGCGACGGCGGCATCAAGGCTTTTGTGGCCCTCGGCGGCAACTTTGTAGGCGCGATCTCGGACACGAACGCGGCCGAAGCGGCCATGGAGAACACGGAATTGTCAGTGCAGATCTCCACGAAGCTCAACCGGTCCCACACGGTGACCGGCGCGGAAGCACTGATCCTGCCCACCATGGGCCGGAGCGAGATCGACATCCAGGAATCGGGGCCGCAGTTCGTCTCCGTCGAGGACACCGTCTGCGCCGTGCACCCCTCCTGGGGCAGCGTTGAACCGGTCTCCCACCATCTGCTCTCCGAACCGGCGATCGTCAGCCGGCTCGGCAAAGCGGTGGTCGGGGATAAGGTCAAGGCCGACTGGGACGGGTACGAGAAGAATTACGACCTCATCCGCGACCACATTTCGCGGGTGGTGGGCGGCTGCGAAAACTATAACGAGCGCATCCGGCAGGAGGGCGGCTTCATTCTGGCCAACGGGCCGCGGGATTCCCGCACCTTCCCCACCCCCACCGGAAAGGCCGTGCTCACCGTCAACCAGCTGGAGCGGGTGGAGCGGCCGGAGGGAACGCTGATCCTGCAGAGCATGCGCTCGCACGACCAGTTCAACACCACCATTTACGGCCACAATGACCGTTACCGTGGCATCAAGAAGGGCCGCCACGTGGTGTTCGTCAACCCCGAGGACATTGCTGAACTGGGGCTGTCGGACGGGATGTTCGTGGACATCCGGGGCGAGTACCAGGACGGCGAGGAACGTATGCTCCGCAAGTTCCGGGTGGTCTCCTACCCCACCGCGCGCGGCTGCGCGGCCGCCTACTACCCGGAAGCCAACGTGCTGGTGCCACTGAACCACACTGCAGAGGGCAGCAACACCCCGGTGTCCAAGGCAGTGATCGTGCGGCTGGAACCCAGCGCGGACCAGACCCCCGACAGCTCGGCCAACCTCGCATCCAGCCCGGCACGGACAAGCTAAACCCTTGTAACCCGGAACCGGGCGGCAAGGCCCCGGATCCCCAGGGGGCATGCCCGGTCCTGACGGCGGCCGGTGGACATAATGCCACTATGTCCGGTCCCGGGCACAAAGGAAGGGCATGTCCCGCGGAGCCGGTAGAAGCTCCACGGGACATGCCCATTCTTTGCTCGCGCGGCGGGACTACTGGGCGCGCTTGGCCCAGCCCTTTTCGTCGGGGCCGCCGGATTCGCCCTGCTCGCACAGCTCCAGCACCTTGTTCGACGCCGCCAGCACCGCCTCATGCGTGCTTTTCCGCCCCTCGGTGGACGCGGTACCCGCGGCGTAGCCAACAATGAACGCACTGATGGCATCCGCATGCGGCCCCACGGCCTTCAGCGACTCGTCCGCGACCTGCACGATCTTTTCGTGGTCCATTTCGAGGTCAAGGATCTGCAGCGCCTGGATCAGGCGTGCGCTCCAGTGCCGCAGCGCGCTGTCTTCGTCCCGGGGCAAAGTCATGGTGTCTCCTCTTCGTAGCGGTGCATCTGGCGATGTCCTGTCCCCCAAGGGTTAGCACCGTCACCTCCGATCCGCAACGCGACACAGGGGAATCAGCCCGCGCCGCCGGCAACAGGGCGGTTCAGCTCCACAGCGCGACGTGGAACTTCGATCCGCGGCGCTCAAGGCCACGTGAGCCGCCGGGGGCGACCATCGCCGAGGTGGCGTCGGCCGTGCCCGCGAACCGCTGCAGCGTCCGGGCCATGGAAGTGGTCCGGCGGTGGTCCAGCGTGGTGGCCCACCACAGGCCGGTGACCGGGGTGCCGGCGACGGGCAGCCGGGCAAGGACCCCGCTCTGGAGTTCGGTCCGGACAATGTGGCCAAGGGCCAGCATGATGCCCTCCCCTGCCCGCACCGCCGCCAGGGCCTCGGTCTCGCTGCTCAGCCGGATGATGTCCGGCATCAATCCTGCCGATGCCAGCCAGCGGCCTTCCTCCGAGCTGCCCTGGATCCCCGCTGGCCCGGCAAACCAGGGCCGGTCCAGCAGCCGGGCGGCTGGCACCGGGCCGGGCAGCCGGGCCAGTGGATGCCCGGCCGCCGCCACCACAACCCGCTGGTAGCGCAGGAACGCGACGCTCTCCAGCCCGCGCTCTGCCACCCCGTTCCCGGCCGGCGCCGCCGGCCGGGCGCCGAGGGCGATGTCGTACGCCCGTTCCTGCAGGAGCGAGGCAAGGTCCTCCGCGGACTCGACCACCACATCCACCGCCGCCCCGGGGACGCGCTTGGTGAAGAGGTCCAGCAGCCGGCCCGCCGCATGTTCGGCAAAAGGCGCCGTCGAAGCGATCTTCAGCCGGCCGGCGTCGTTCGTGGCGTTGGAGACTTCCCAGCGGGCCTGGTCCGCCAGCCCCACAATGTCCTGGGCGTAGTCGGCCAGCGCCCGGCCGCCCGGGGTCAGCGCGATGCCGCCCGCGGCGCGCACGAACAAAGGGTCACCAAGGTCCTGGCGGAGCGCCGTCAGGGCCGCGGACACTGCCGGTTCGCTGACCCCGAGGCTCTCCGCGGCAGCGTGCAGCGACCCCAGCCGGGCGACCAGGGCGAACGTGCGGAGCTGGCTCAGCGTCATCGGCACAGCGTCATAACCTTTCGCTTATGTCGATATTGACACTCCGTATCAGGCGGGGCAACACTTGCCGCACACCGGTGCTGCGCGACGTTGCCAGCGCCCTGGAGTGAGGTGGGGACTATGCAGATTCCGGCTCCTTTCGACTACGTGCGGGCCACATCGGTGGACAACGCGCTGGAGCTCCTCTCCCGGCACGGGCCGGAGTCGCGGGTGGTCGCCGGGGGCCACAGCCTCCTGCCGATGATGAAGCTCCGGCTCTCCCGGCCCGAGTGGCTGATCGACATCAACGACCTGTACGAACTCGATTTCATCCTGCGCGACGGCGGCAAACTGCGCATCGGCGCCCTGACCCGCCACACCACCCTCCTGGAGTCGGAGGAGGTCGCGGCCCTCTTCCCCATCGTCCGGGACGCCGAAGCTGTGATCGCCGATCCGGTCGTCCGGAACCGGGGCACCATCGGAGGGTCGCTGTGCCAGGCGGACCCGGCCGAGGACCTGTCCACGGTCTGCGATGTGCTGGGGGCCGAAGCCGTGATCCGGGGGCCGGCCGGCGAGCGCACGCTGGCGATGGCCGATTTCCACCGCGGCCCCTACGAGACGGCGGTGGGCCAGGACGAACTGCTGTGTGAGGTCCGGGTCCCCATCCGGCCGCGTTCCGGCAGCGCGTACGCCAAGGTCGAGCGCCGGGTGGGCGACTGGGCGGTGGGGGCCGCCGGCGCGGCCGTCACCCTCGCGGAGGACGGCAGCATTGCCGATGCCGCCGTCGGACTGACTGCCCTGGGTCTTGACCACACTGTTCCGGGGACTGCGGAACTGCTCCGCGGCCAGCAGCCCCGGGAGGACCTGTTCGTGGAAGCCGGACGGCTCGCCGCGGACGCCTGCGACCCTGTGGCCGACCAGCGCGGCCCGATTGACTACAAGCGGCACCTCGCCGACGAACTCACCCGGCGGGTCCTGCGACAGGCCTGTGCCCGCGCCGCCCAGGCAACCGCCCAGAAGCAGGAAGGCTGAAGAGATGCAGATCAGCATGACCGTCAACGGCAACGACGTCACCTCGGAGATTGAACCCCGTGTGCTCCTGGTCCACTACATCCGCGAGGTCCTCGGCCTGACCGGCACCCACTGGGGCTGCGACACAAGCAACTGCGGGACGTGTGTGGTCCTCCTGGACGGCCAGCCGGTGAAGTCCTGCACCGTGCTCGCGGCCATGGCCGCCGGGCACGATGTCCGCACGGTCGAAGGCCTGGCCAGCGGAGGCACGCTGGATCCGGTCCAGCAGGGCTTTATGGAGGAACACGGTCTGCAGTGCGGGTTCTGCACCCCCGGCATGATGCTGACCGCGCGGGCCCTGCTCGACAAGAACCCGCATCCGGACGCCACCGAGATCCGGCAGGCCATTTCCGGCCAGATCTGCCGGTGCACCGGGTACGCCACGATTGTCCGCTCCGTGCAGTGGGCCGCCGCCCATCCGGCGGGCGGCGACAGCGACGCCGCGGCGGACGAGGTTCTCGACGGAACGGACACCGTCATCACAGACATCCCAGCGGAAACGCATGACGCGGAGGTGAAGGCATGACCGTCATCCACGACCGGCCCGGCAACCCGGCGGCCGGCGACGAGGACCGCCCGATCGGCTTCGGCCGGATCCAGCGGAAAGAGGACCCGCGCTTCGTCCGCGGGAAAGGCAACTACCTCGACGACATCGTGCTGCCCGGCATGCTGCACGGCGCCATCCTGCGGGCCCCCGTAGCGCACGCCCGGCTCGTCTCCATCGACACCACCAACGCGCTCGCCCACCCCAAGGTCCACGCCGTCATCACCGGCAAGGACCTCCTGGGGCTCAAGCTCGCCTGGGCGCCGACCCTCTCCGCGGATGTCCAGGCCGTCCTGGTGACCGACAAGGTGCGCTTCCAGGGCCAGGAAGTCGCGTTTGTGGTGGCGGAGGACCGCTACGCCGCCCGCGACGCACTGGAACTGATCGACGTCGAGTACGACGTCCTGCCCCCGGTCATTGACGCCCGGAAGGCCCTCGACCCCGATGCCCCCGTGATCCGCGACGAGATCGAGGGCCGCACGGACAACCACATCTTCGACTGGGATATGGGCGCCAAAGCCGAAACCGAGGCGGTCTTCGCGAGCGCCGACGTCGTCGTCTCCCAGGAAATGGTGTACCCGCGCGTGCACCCGGCCCCCATGGAGACGTGCGGTGCGATTGCCGACTTCGACGCCGTCGACGGCAAACTGACCCTGTACGAGACCACGCAGGCACCCCACGCGCACCGGACGCTGTTCGCGATCGTCGCCGGGATCCCGGAACACAAGATCCGCGTGGTCTCCCCGGACATCGGCGGCGGCTTCGGCAACAAGGTGGGCATCTACCCCGGCTACATCCTCGCCGTCGTCGGCTCGATCGTCACCGGGAAACCGGTCAAATGGGTGGAGGACCGCTCCGAGAACCTGATGTCCACCTCCTTCGCCCGCGACTACATCATGCAGGGCGAGATCGCGGCCACCAGGGACGGCAAAATCCTCGCGCTGCGCACCAACGTGCTGGCCGACCACGGCGCGTTCAACGCCACCGCCCAGCCCACCAAGAACCCCGCCGGATTCTTCTCCATCTTCACCGGCAGCTACGACCTGAAGGCCGCATACTGCAGCGTCACCGGCGTCTACACGAACAAGGCGCCGGGCGGGGTGGCCTATGCCTGTTCCTTCCGCGTCACCGAAGCGGTGTACCTCGTGGAGCGGATGGTGGACATCCTGGCCCGCAAGCTGGAGATGGACCCGGCCGAACTGCGGCTGAAGAACTTCATTAAGCCCGAGCAGTTCCCCTACGCCAACAAGACCGGCTGGGTCTACGACTCCGGCAACTACGAACCGGCCATGCGGCTGTCCATGCAGCTGGCCGGCTACGACGACCTCCGCCGCGAGCAAAAGGAAAAGCGGGAGCGCGGCGAACTGATGGGGATCGGCATCTCCTTCTTCACCGAGACCGTGGGCGCAGGCCCCCGCAAGCACTTCGACATTGTGGGCCTCGGCATGGCCGACGGCGCCGAACTGCGGGTCCATCCCACCGGCAAGGCCGTGGTCCGTCTCTCGGTGCAAAGCCAGGGCCAGGGCCACGAGACCACCTTCGCGCAGATTGTCGCCGAGGAACTCGGCATCCCGCCGGAGGACATCGACGTCGTCCACGGCGACACGGACCAGACGCCGTTCGGCCTGGGCACGTACGGCAGCCGTTCGACGCCGGTGAGCGGCGGCGCCGTCGCGCTCGTCGCCCGGAAGGTGCGGGAGAAGGCGAAGCTGATCGCGGCGGCCATGCTGGAAACCCGGCCGGAGGACCTCGAGTGGGAAAAGGGCCGCTGGTACGTCAAGGGCGATCCCAGCGCAGGGAAGACCATCTCGGAAATCGCCATGGCCGCCCACGGCACCATGACGCTGCCGGAAGGGGTCGACGGCAACCTCGACGCGGAGGTGACCTACGACCCGCCGAACCTGACGTTTCCCTTCGGCGCGTACATCTGCGTGGTCGACGTCGATCCGGGCACCGGGCACGTCAAGGTGCGCCGCTTCATCGCGGTGGACGACTGCGGCACCCGGATCAACCCGATGATCATCGAAGGCCAGGTGCATGGCGGGCTGACCGACGGCGTCGGGATGGCCCTCATGGAGATCATCGAGTTCGACGCGGACGGCAACTGCCTGGGCGGGTCCTTTATGGACTACCTGATCCCCACCGCCATGGAAGTCCCGGACTGGGAGACCGGCTTCACGGTCACCCCGTCGCCGCACCATCCCATCGGGGCCAAGGGCATCGGCGAGTCGGCCACGGTCGGCTCACCGCCGGCGATCGTGAACGCCGTCGTCGACGCGCTGGCGCCCTTCGGGGTGGTGCACATGGACATGCCCTGCACCCCGGCCCGGGTCTGGGCGGCCATGCAGGGCCGGGCAAGGCCACCGATCTGACATGGCGCCGACCGGAGAATCCCTCGCGGCCCTGGCCGATGACCTGGCCTCCCGCCGCGAGCCGTTCGTGCACGCCACCGTGGTCCGCGCCCAGCGCCCCACCAGCGCCCACGCCGGCGACACCGCCCTGGTGCTGGCCGGCGGCGACATCCGGGGCTTCGTCGGCGGAAACTGCGTCGAGTCCTCGGTGCGGGAGTACAGCCTGCAGGTCCTCGCATCCCAGGAGCCGCTGCTGCTGCGGGTGGTGCCCGGTGAACCGTCCCGGAGCGCCGGGGAAGGCGCGGTGGAAGTGTCCAACCCCTGCCTGAGCGGCGGGGCGATCGACATTTTCCTCCAGCCGCGCGTTCCGGCGCCGCGGGTGCTGGTGGTGGGCACCACGCCCGTGGCGCAGGCCCTCGGGACGCTCGGCGCCGGTGTGGGCCTGGCCATGGAACTCACCGACGGGGACTCCGCAAAACCCCGGCCGGATGATGCCGCGCTGATCGTGGCGTCCCACGGCAAGGCCGAGGAGACCGCGCTGGAGGCGGCCCTCCGCGCCGGAGTGCCGTACGTCGCGCTGGTGGCCAGCGGAACCCGGGGCGCCGCGGTGCTGGAATCCCTCGACGTCGACCCGGCGCAGCGCTCGCGGGTGTTCACCCCGGCCGGGCTGCCGCTGGGTGCCCGCACCCCCGGGGAGATCGCGCTGTCCATTCTGGCGCAGCTGGTCCAGGAGAGGGCCAAAGCCCGGCCCACCACCCCGCTGCCAGTGCCGTCGCCCGTGCCCGCGGCAGCGCGTCCTCCGGCGGAGGATGCCCCGGCGACGGCGACCGACCCCGTCTGCGGCATGACGGTCACCACAGGGGAATCCGCCCTGCAGCTCGAGCACAACGGAGTTACCGTGTACTTCTGTTGCCCCGGCTGCCGCGCCGCCTTCCGCAAAGATCCGGAGCGCTATGCCCTCACTCCCTGAACATCCGCCCGCGCAGCACGGGACGGCAGGGCTGATCCTGGCGGCCGGGGCCTCGTGGCGCCTCGGCCGGCCCAAGCAGCTCCTCCCCTACGGGCGGGGCGTGCTCCTCGATGCCGTGCTGGCGACCGCCCGGGACTGCGGCTTCGACCAGACGGTACTGGCCCTCGGGGGCTCGGCCGCGAAGGTGCAGCGCACGGTCGACACCACCGGCTGCGACATCGTGCTCAATCCGGACTTCGGCGAGGGCTGTTCCTCCTCGATCGCCGCAGGCATCGCCGCGCTCCACCCGGACACGGACGCCGTCGTCCTTCTGCTCGGGGACCAGCCGGAAGTCCGGGCGGCCACCGCTCGGGCGCTGGCGGAGCTGCTGTTCGCGGCAGGCGCCGACGCCGGCCAAGGCGCACCCGGCATCGCCGTCTGCCGGTATGACGACGGCGTCGGGCACCCGCTCGCGTTCACCCGGCGGATGTTTCCGGAGCTGGCCGCCCTGCACGGCGACAAGGCGGTCTGGAGGTTGCTGGCGCAGCGGGCGGGCGACGTCGTCGAACTCCCCGTGCCGGGAACCGTGCCCCTGGACGTGGACACGGACGAGGACTACCGCCGGATCCTGGCCGCGCTGGAGGGGGCCCAGTGAGCACAGCGGCGCGCATCGGCGCGGAGGAGGACGTCCGGCGGCGGATTCCCGACGTCGACACCCTGGTCTCGGCGCTGGAGCGCAACGACTACCTTGCCGACGTCGGACTGGCCACAGCCCTGTTCCTGGCGGTCCGGCTGCCGCAGCCCATCCTGCTCGAAGGCGAGGCGGGCGTGGGCAAGACCGAGGCGGCGAAGGCCCTGGCCGGACTGCTGGACACGCCCCTGTACCGGCTGCAGTGCTACGAGGGAATCGACGCCGGCGAGGCCCTCTATGAGTGGAACCATCAGCGGCAGCTGCTCGGGATCCGGCTGGCGGAAGTGCGTGACGCCGCGGTCACCGAAACGGACCTCTTCGCCCCGGAGTACCTGCTCCGCCGGCCGCTGCTGCAGGCCATCGAGCATCCCGGCCCGCGCCCGGCGGTCCTCCTGCTGGATGAGATCGACCGCGCCGACGCCGAATTCGAGGCGTTCACCTTCGAACTGCTGGCCGAGGCCGCGGTGACCATTCCGGAACTGGGCACCATCCGCGCCACCCACCCTCCGATCGTGATCCTGACGTCCAACCGCACCAGGGACCTGCACGACGCCCTGACCCGGCGGTGCCTCTACCACTGGATCGACTACCCCGGCCCGGAACGGATCGCCGAAATCGTCCGCCGCAAGGTGCCGGCCAGCAGCGGCCCGCTCGCGCTGCAGGCCGCCGCAGTGATCACCAAGCTGCGCACCCTGGACCTTGCCAAGCCGCCCGGGATCTCCGAGGCCATCGACTGGGTGTCGGCGCTCGCCGTGCTGGGCATCAAACGCATCGACGCCGCGACGGCGGAGGCGACCCTCGGCTCGATCGTCAAGAACCGGGACGACCTGGAACTGGTCGGCGCCCGCGGGGCCGGCTGGCTCGTCGCCGGCACGGACGGGTGAGGCGCTGATGGCCGGGACCCAGCGCACCCGGGCCGCGGCCGTCCCGGAGGTGAA
Source organism: Pseudarthrobacter sp. 1C304 (assembly GCF_052245515.1). Taxonomy (NCBI): domain Bacteria; kingdom Bacillati; phylum Actinomycetota; class Actinomycetes; order Micrococcales; family Micrococcaceae; genus Pseudarthrobacter; species Pseudarthrobacter sp. 1C304. The sequence goes on from NZ_JBQQCH010000005.1 coordinate 81,939, forward strand.
GGCGGCCGCCTTGTCTGCGGCGTTCGTCACGGCCCTCCGCCGGGCCGGGCTGACCTGCTCGCCGGACCGGGCCGTGCGGCTGGCCGAGGCTCTCCGCCTGGTCCCGCCCTCGGACGTCGGGAAGCTCTACTGGGCGTCCCGCGTGGTGCTGGTGTCCGCGCGCGACCAGCTGCCGGTGTTCGACTCCGTCTTCGCCGCGGTCTTCCGCGGCGGCTTCGACCCCGCCGCACCGCACCCAGCCGCTGCGGCACCTGGGTCCCCTCCAGCCGTCCAGGCGGACGCCCGCACCCGCCCGTCCCCGGCCGAGGACCGCGCCCCCGGACGGGCTCCCGCGCACCCCCGGACCACGCCGGCGGTTGCCTCCGCCGGAGCGGACAGCAGCGGGGACCACACCCCCGGGCGGGAAGCCGTACTGGCCATGGCATCCCCCGAGGAACGGCTGCACGCGACCTCGTTCGCACAGCTCACCGGCGAGGAAGTCCTGGAAATCCGGCGGCTGGCTGCCCGGCTGCTGCTCGCCACACCAACGCGCCGCAGCCGCCGCACCCGCAAATCTGCCCACAGCAGCGCCCGGCTGGACGTCCGGGCCACGGTCCGCGCCGCCCGGCGTTCAGGCAGCGACACCACCCGGCTGCTGTATGCCCGGCGCCGCGAGCAGCGCCGCAAACTGGTGCTGCTGTGCGATGTGTCCGGTTCGATGGAACCGTACGCGCGGATCTTCGTCGCACTGTTGCAGGGCGCCGTGGCCACCGCCGGCGCCGAGGCCTTTGTGTTCTCCACCCGGCTGACCCGCCTGACCCGGCAGCTGGCGCTGCGCGACCCGGACGAGGCCCTGGCCCGGGCAGCCGACGCCGCGCCGGACTGGTCCGGCGGGACCCGGATCGCGGACAGCATCCGGCGCTTTGTCGACGAACACGGCCGCCGCGGGCTGGCACGGGGAGCGGTGGTGGTGATCTTCTCGGACGGCTGGGCGCAGGAGGATCCTGGCAACGTCGCGGCGCAGATGGCCCGGCTGCGCCGCCTGGCGCACACCATCATCTGGGTCAATCCGCGCAAAGCCGCACCCGGGTACCAGCCGCTGGCCGGCGGCATGGCGGCGGCCCTGCCGTTCTGCGACACATTCGTGAGCGGGCACAGCTATGCGGCGCTTGCTGAAGTGGCGGCCGCAATCCGCGGCGGCGGGACATCACTGAAAGAAAGAGGGAACTCATGCAGATAGACAGCGCTTTTTCGGTGGTCGCACCGATCGACACCGTCTGGGACACCATCATGGACTTCGAACGCGTGGCCGGCTGCGTCCCGGGCGCCAAGATCCTGAACAAGCTTTCCGACGACGCCTACCAGGTGGGGATGACGGTCAAGCTGGGCCCCGTGAACATGCAGTACAAGGGGCTGCTCAACGTCATCGAGCGCAACGCCGCCGACCACCGCGCCGTCCTCGGCGGCAAAGCCCAGGAAACCCGCGGGCAGGGCACGGCGGAAGCCACGGTGACCCTGCAGCTGGCGGAGGAGGCCGGCGGCACCACCCGCGGAACCGTCAGTGCCGACCTCTCCCTGTCCGGCAAGGCCGCCGCCATGGGCAAAGGCGTGATCGGCAGCGTGACCGAGCAGATGATGGCCCTGTTTGCACAGAGCCTGCAGGCCATGATCGCTTCCCCTGGCACGGGGGAAGGAGCCGCCGCGGGGGGAGGACCGGGCGCGGGAGGAGGACCGGAAACAGCCGTGCCGGAGCCTGTGCCGGCGTCGGAGGCTGCCGCAGCGCAGGCCGCGTCGGCCAAGGTGGCCGCACCAACTCCCCCGGCGCCGGCCGCGGAACTGCCGGGCGTGCCGCCGGCGGCTGTGCCCGCGCCTGCAGTGGCCCGTACTGCGGGCCCGGCCGCCCCCGCGGGCAGCCTGGATGCCCTCAGCCTCGCAAAGTCAATGGCAGCGGAGCAGTTGGCCAGCCCCGGGAAAGTCCTGGCGCTTGTGGCCGTGGTGGCCTGCGTGTCCTACTGGGCGGGCCGGCACTCCGCGTTCCGGCTGGTGCGGGCCGTCGGGAGGCTGAAGACCGACCGTGCGTGACGTCCTGGCAGCCCTGATGCCGGGCTGGCGGAAGGGTGACACCGCCGGTCTGGCCACCGTGGTGGACACCTTCAAGTCAGCCCCGCGGCTCCCCGGCGCGTCCATGCTGGTCACGGCCGGCGGGGAAGCGGTGGGTTCGGTCTCCGGCGGCTGCGTCGAAGGCGCCGTGTTCGAGCTGGCCACCCAGGTCAAGGCGGACGGCACGCCCGTCCTGGTGCGCTACGGCATCAGCGACGACGATGCGTTCGCCGTCGGGCTGACCTGCGGCGGGATCATCGACATTTTCGTGGAACCCGTCTCGAAGCGGAGCTTCGCCGAACTCGACGCCGTCCGGGCGGATATCGACGGCGGGCACCGCGTGGGGGTGGCCACGGTCATTGAACACCCGGACAGCAGCTGGCTGGGCAGGCACCTGGTGGTGCGGCCGGACGGCTTCGAGGGGAACCTCGGGTCGGAGCGGGCCAACCATGCCGTGGGCGATGACACCCAGGGACTCCTGGCCGCCGGGCGCTCAGGCATCCTGGGCTACGGCCCCGACGGGGAGCGGCTGGACGAGGGCATGCGGGTCTTCTTCGCCAGCTACGCCCCGCCGCCGCGGATGCTGGTCTTCGGCGCCATCGACTTCGCCTCCGCGCTCGCCCGGCTCGGCACCTTCCTGGGGTACCGGGTCACGGTGTGCGACGCGCGGGCCGTTTTCGCCACGTCCGCCCGCTTTCCCGACGCGGCTGAAGTGGTCAACGCCTGGCCGCACCGCTATCTGGCCGAGCAGGAGGAACAGGGCCTGGTGGACGAACGCACTGTCATGTGCGTCCTCACCCACGATCCGAAATTCGACATCCCGCTGCTGGAGGTGGCCCTCCGGGGCCGGCCGGTCGCCTTCATCGGGGCCATGGGATCGCGCCGGACGCATGCAGACCGCATCTCCAGGTTGCGCCAGGCCGGGCTGGGCGACGAGGAGCTGGCGCGGCTGCACAGCCCCGTGGGCCTCGATCTGGGGGCCCGGACCCCGGAGGAGACGGCGGTGTCCATCGCCGCGGAATTCATCGCCAAGCAGTGGAGCGGCAGCGGGGAGCCGCTGCGGCACCTCGACGAGCGCATCCACCACGACGAGCAGCACTGACCGCCGCCGCTGACCGGGCCGCCCGTGGTCAGCCACGAGGCCCTGCGCCGGCCGCCTGGGGCTCCTGTACCGCCGTCGGGCGTAAGCTCGTCCCATGGCGAGATATTTCGACGTTCACCCTGACAATCCCCAGCCGCGCTCCATCAGCCAGGCGGTGGAAATCCTCCGTTCCGGCGGGCTGATCGCCTATCCCACCGATTCCTGCTACGCGCTGGGGGCGCAGCTCGGGAACAAGGAGGCCCTGGACCGGATCCGGGCCATCCGCCAGCTCGACAGCAAGCACCACTTCACCCTGGTCTGCAAGGACTTCGCGCAGCTGGGCCAGTTCGTGCAGATCGACAATGACGTGTTCCGCAGCATCAAGGCCGTGACCCCGGGGAGCTACACGTTTATCCTGCCGGCCACCAAAGAGGTTCCCAAGCGGCTCCTGCACCCGAAGAAGAAGACGGTGGGCGTGCGGATCCCGGACAACAAGGTGGTCCAGGCCCTGCTGGCAGAGCTCGGCGAACCGCTGCTCTCCAGCACGCTGCTGCTGCCGGATGAGGAAGAGCCGCTGACGCAGGGCTGGGAGATCAAGGAACGGCTGGAGCACGTGGTGGACGCCGTGATCGACTCCGGTGACTGCGGCGCGGAACCCACCACCGTGGTGGACTACTCCAGCGGGACCGCGGAGGTCGTCCGGCGCGGCATGGGAGACCCGGCGCGGTTCGAATAGCCCTGCCCGGTGCCGCTACGCGGACGCAGTCCCTGCCTCGGCAGCACGGGACGCCCGGTTCCGCAGCCAGCGCCGGGTCAGGTCCGCCACGGCCAGGAGCCCTGCCAGGGGCGTGAGCACGGCCGCGGCGTAGACGAAGAGCAGCCAGCTGAGCGTGGTCAGCAGCGTCTGGTGGTCGCTCAGGAGGGACAGCCCGCCGAAGAACCCGAGACCCCAAAACAGCACCACGCCGGCCAGCACGGCCGCGGCGGGAAAGTACTCGTTCCTGACGGTACGTTTCACGGTGTTCTGCAGAATCATCAAGGTTTTCATGGCCCCTCCTCACGCCGGGCGGTGGGAAGAATCCGCCGGGGTCATTCCAAGTATGGGGTCCGCCGCGCGCTCATTTTGCCCGAAAACCCGGCACGTGACCAAGCTAACACCGCGGTGCCCAACGGCGGACTACGGCCGCACGAAGCAGGTGCGCCTGATCCGGAAAGAATCAAGCGCACCTGCGTGGACCGGGAGCCGGCCCTGTCGTGAAACGGTGTCAGTCGCGGCGGTCGCGGCGGTCTTCCCGCCGGTCTCCGCGGTCGTCCCGCCGGTCGTCCCGCCGGTCGTGCCGACGGTTGATCCCGTGGGCGACGACGATTGCTCCGCCGACGGCGGCGGCGGTCCTGCGCCTGCGTCGTGCTGCCAGTGGCATGTCAGGCTCCTTCCTTCGTTGCTTCGGGTGACTCGGCATCGGCGTCGGCCTGGAAGGCGGCGATGACGGCCTGGGTGGGTATCCTGCCGCTGGCCACGAGCTGTCCGCCGGCTTTGCGGATGGCCGCGCCGAACGGGGCAGCCCATTGGTTCTCCCAAACAAGAACCGCGGCGGAGTGGCCGGGCTCGATCGTCTCGGCCAGGTCCATGACGTCCTGTTCGGAGAGCACCATGGCCAGTTCGGCCTCGGCCATGCGAATCTCGCCGAGTTGGCTCTCGTCGAGGTCGGAGATTTCCGCGGTCTCAAGCGTGCCGTCCTCGGTCTTCCGCAGGAACACCATGTCGAGCACCCTGATGAGGTCACGCTGGACCAGGTCCGCCAGGAACGGGGCGATCTGGCCGTTGCCGAAGTTCGGCCCGGGGAACTCCACAACGAGCCAGTCCACCGGCCCTAGTTCGTCCACTGTCTCAGCCATGCTGGTGGCCTCCGTTCTGGTTGGTTTTGAGGCGGCCGGACGGACCGCCGCAGTCCCATCTTGCGTCCGCGGTGCGGCGCGGCGCCTCACCCGCTCCGGGTGACCTCAGGCGGCCCGGTCGCCGTCACCACCCGCCGCGCGTTGGCGTGTGCCCCTTGCGGGCATCGTCGGGCATTGCCATTTCGGCCCTCAGACCCAAGAGCCGGACCGGACGGTCCGCCTCGATCCCGGCTGCGAGGTCCACTGCCCGTGCGAGGATCTCATCCCGGTCGAAGGTCCCGGGAATCTTCCGTGCGTGGGTCCTGGTGATAAACGGCGCATACCGGACCTTCAGGGTCAGCCCGATGACGGGCCGCCCTTCAGCGGCAACATCCTCAAGGACACGCGCTGCCAGCTCCCGCACGGCGTCATCCACCTGGCCGGGCTCGGTCAGGTCCCGCTGAAAGGTGGTCTCGCGGCTGTGCCCGCGGGCAACCCACGGGGTGTCGTCCACAACACTGGCGCCGTCCCCGCGTCCCAGTTCCGCGTACCAAGGCCCCATTTTGGGGCCGAACTCCGGCACCAGGCCCTGGGGATCGGCCGCGGCGAGCTCGGCGACGGTGTTAATGCCGAGCTTGGCCAGGCGGGCCGACACCCGCGTTCCGACACCCCACAAATCCTTGGTGGGCCGGCCGCCCATGACCTCAAGCCAGTTCGCGGCCGTGAGGCGGGAGACGCCGGCCGGCTTGCCGAAACCGGTGGCGTTCTTGGCCCGGACCAGGGTGTCGCCGATGCCCACGCTGCAGTGCAGCTGCGTCCGTTCCAGGACGGCGGCCTGCATCTGCCGGGCATAGGCTTCCGGGTTCTCTGCCTCAACGCCGACAAAGGCCTCATCCCAGCCCAGCACCTGCACGGTGGCGCCCGGCTGCGAGCGCAGGACGGCCATCACTGTCTCAGACGCCGCCAGGTAGGCCTCCTGGTCGACGGGCAGGATCACAGCGTCGGGCACTTTCCGGGCCGCAATGCGCAGGGGCATGCCGGAACCGACGCCGAATGCCCTCGCCTCGTACGATGCGGTTGACACCACCGCGCGTTCCGTGGGGTCCCCCCGACCGCCGACGATGACCGGCTTGCCCGCCAGTTCCGGCCGCCGGAGCACCTCGACCGCCGCGATGAACTGGTCGAGATCCACGTGCAGCACCCACCGGATTCCGCTCACGCCACCAGTCTGCCCCAAACGCCCCCGGCAGGCATCAGTCTGCCGGATGTCCGGGCTCAGGACTACACTGGACGTATCGAATATATGTTCGAATATCGCGGGTATGTTGTTGCGGTGCTTTATCGCGGCGTGGAGTTGCGGCGTGGAGTTGCGCTGTGTTGTGGAGGTGGGTTGTGGGCGTCATCATCGGGCCCCGTGTGATCGACGCGGGCACTTCCCTTCTGTCGGTCCTGATCTCTCCGGTCCCGGTTGCCGCCGGCTACCCGTCCCCCGCGCAGGACTACTTCGACGGCCGCATCGACCTCAATGCGCACCTCATCAAGGACATCACCAGCACCTACGTCGTGCGGGTTTCCGGGGACTCCATGGACGGCGCCGGGATCAGCGACGGCGACGAGCTGATTGTGAACCGGGCGCTCGAGCCACGCGACGGCTGCGTCGTCGTCGCGGTCCTCGACGGGGAGCTCACCGTCAAGCGGCTGAGCCTCACGGCGTCGGGCGTGGTGCTGCGGGCGGAGAACCCCCGCTACCCGGACATCAGGGTGCCTGACCTGTCGGACCTCGTCATTTGGGGCGTTGCAACCCGCTGCCTGCACCATGTCTAGGACAGCGCGTTCCAGGACACCGCAGTCCGGGCCAACGCACTCCAGGGCCATCGCCGGTCCGGGCAGCATCGCGCTCGTCGACGTCAACTGTTTCTACGCCAGCGCTGAACGCGCCTTCGACCCTGCCCTGGAAGGCCGCCCCCTGGTGGTGCTCTCCAACAACGACGGCTGCGCCGTCACCCGCTCCCCCGAGGCAAAGGCACTCGGCATCCCCCTCGGCGAACCGTGGTTCAAGCTCGCACCGAGGGCGAAAGAATGGGGCCTGGTGGCCCGTTCCAGCAACTACGAGCTCTACGGTGACATCAGCGCCCGGGTGATGGAACTCCTGGGCCGCTACTCGGCATGGCTGGAGATGTACAGCATCGATGAGGCGTTCCTCGGCGTCAAAGGCACCCCGGAGGAACTGCAGCGGCAGGGCTTCGCCATGAAGACCGCCGTGCGCCGGAACATTGGAGTCCCCGTCTGCGTGGGCATTGCCGGCACCAAGACCCTGGCCAAGCTGGCAAACAAGTGGGCCAAGCACAATCCGGCGTTCGACGGCGTCTGCCACTGGGACGCTGTGCCCGCCGGCCAGCGGGAGAAGCTGATGGCGGGATTGTCCGTCATCGAGCTCTGGGGCGTGGCTGCGCGGCTGACCAAACGGCTGAACGGGCAGGGAATCCACTCCGTCCTGGATCTGGCGCGGGCGGACCCCGTCCGGATCAGGGACCGCTTTTCGGTGGTGCTGATGCGGACCGTCTTGGAGCTCCAGGGGACTCCGTGCATCCCGTTGGAAGAAGAACGGATCGGCCGCGACCAGCTCATCTTCAGCCGTTCCTTCGCCGCCCCGATCACCACCGGCACCGCGCTCCGCCAGGTCCTCAGCGTCTACGCCCAGCAGGCCAGCGCACGGCTGGCGAAGCACGGGCTCCAGGCAAAGGTGCTGACGGCCTTCGCCGCCACGTCCGCCTATAACCCGCTGGGGAGCGTGTACCCCTCCGTGTGCGTCACCTTGCCGATGCCCACCGCCGACCCCGTCCTCCTGGCGCGGGCGGCCCACACCCTGCTCCCCCGGATTGACGACGGCGTCAGGTATGCCAAGGCCGGGATCATGGTGACCGATCTGCGTCCCGCCGGCCAACAGGCACCCTTGGCGGTCTTCGCGAACCCGCACGAGGAACGCGGCATCGGTCCGCTGCTGGAAGACATCAGCCGGCGCTACGGCCGCGGTTCCATCGGGCTGGGCCACGCCGGGCTCCGCAACGGCCCGGACTGGACCATGAAGCGCGGCATGATGTCCCCCCGGTACACCACGGACTGGACCGAGCTGCCGGTGGTCAAAGCCATGTGAACTGCGGTCAGACGGCGGCTGCCAGGGCCTGCTGCAGGAAGGCGTCGAGGACCTTGCCTGCGTTCTCCTGCATCCGCCGGGATTCCTCGGCGGCATGCTGCGTGCATTTGGGGCCGTGCAGGCGTTCGCCCAGGTAGAGGAGGGCGGCCAGGACTTCCGAGAGTTCGGTGTTTCCCTCGGCGCGCTGTCGCAGCAGCCTCAGGTGGGCGGCCTGCAGGGCGGGACCGGGAGTGCAGCCCAGGTCGCGGTCGAAGAGCCGGCGGCAGCGTTCGTAGGCGGCAAGCCCCTCCACCGGGAGGCCGGCCTGCTCGTACCCTGCGACCAGGATGGTCCAGGCACGTTCGTTCAGCGGCTCGGACTGGACTGCGGTCTGCGCCAGGGAAATGGTCAGCTCGGGCTTGTCGAGGAAGGCCGCGGTCTCGGCCGCAAGGATCTGGGCTGCGACCTTGTCCGCAGCGTGCCGGGCCCGCGCCTCTTCTGCCCAGTCGGCCACGAGTTCAAATCCCAGCAGGGGCTCGGCCGCCAGCTCCAAGGCCTCCATTGACAGGGCGTGGGCCTCGGCCGGGGCAGCGTGGCGGGCTGCGAGGAGCCGCTGGCGGAACGCCGAGAGGTCCAGTTCCACGAGCTGCGGGTCCAGCACGTAGCCGCTGTTCGCGGTGCGAAGCGGGCCGGTCTTGGTGTTGCCGGGCTGGATTGCCCTGCGGATGCCGCTGACGTAGCTCTCCAGGGTCGCCACGGCACCGCCGCTGGCCTGCGGTCCCCACAGGATCTCCACGAGCCGGGTCTTGGAAACAGGTGTCCCAAGATTCAGCAGCAGAATTTCCAGGATGTGCCGGGGCTTGCAGCCGCCCATGTCTGCGGCCGTCAGCACTGCGCCGTCGCGCCGGATTTCGAACGTTCCGAACAGCCGAACAGAAATCCCGGGCGTCATTCCACCCAATTTGTCCACGTTGGTCTCCGATTTCCCCATTTTTAACCTTTTTGCCTTTTCGGAGAGCCGGAAGAAATTAGATGAAGAACGCTCTGAGACTCTCTTCCCTCCGGCTTTCTAGGAAAACCGTGACACGCAAATCAGGGGCCAACAAGCAATGGAGCTACCCGATCCTTTACCGTGAGAAAACTCGGGTACACCCGGGATTGGCACCAAGTATTTGACACTGGCAATGTGAGTACCGGGGCCCGGGGGCAGGTATCGGCGCCGCTGTCCTGCAACGCCGCATCGAGTACGCACATCAGGGCCCCGACAGGACCAAACAGCGGCTGACGCGGGCATCGTCGCAGATCAGGCGCTGCCCGTACCCACAGGCCGGGCAGCAAGGGCAGCGGTCCGCCCTGTACGGCTGTGGCCGGCCAGGGCCGCGCGTTCGCAGCAGCCAGATGCAGGCCGGCCCGTGTGGACAGCCTGTTCCGCGGGCCCGCCCCGCCCGGGTAACGCCGCCGGATAATGCGTGTATTTCCCCCAGTGAATTTATACGACGCCGGCGTTCCGGCCCGTTTCCGGGCATGTTCGCCGGGCGCAATTCTGCCTGCCACTGCCCCTGGCCCTGACCCGGGGTGGATAACCGGATGTCACACTCACCGGCGGCAGTTCATCAGAGGGGCAATCCGCCGATATGCTCAGAGAGATCTGCTTTTCAGTCACAGGAGAACTTACGTGCACCCAGCGACCGCTTCCCCCGATCCGCTGCCCCCGCTGGGCCTGGGTTGGGCCATCAAGCGCAGCTTCCTGGACTACATCGGGAGCCTGCCGGACGGGTCCGTCTCAGCGACCGGCGGGGCGACCGTCTCCGCGACCTCCGGCTTCTGCTTCAGCTTTGAATCGTCCGACTACGACGCCGGCCGCGGCACCGGTGTGATCCGCTTCCGGGGGGACGTCCGGCTCGCCGGGCACCATGGCATGCTCCTGGTCCGGCTGCTGAACCCGTGGATCACCTTCACCAGCGGCAGCGGCGTGCTGAGCATCAGCACCGGCGACGGCCCGGACCGCACCGCCGTCGGCTTCCTCAGCCCTTCGACGCCCCGGCCCGTCGACGGGTCCCTGGTGTGGGAGCACGTCGGCGTGGTCATTTCTCCGGAGGGATCCGAGCTCTTCGACGGGCAGTACGCCGCCGGCCAGCCGATGGATCCGCTCACCATCCGGATTGCCAGCTAGGCCAGGTACCGGGGACCTGCAGCGCAGCGCCCGCTACGGCTCCCGCTGCGATTCGGGCACTTCGGGTACCGGGGACGAAGCACCGAACAGCCAGCCCGAGACGTCGCTGCGCAGGACAACGTGCGGTCCCCCGGTGGCACTCACGCTGCCCGTGGGAACGTAGTAGCCGCGTCCTGCGCCCGGGCCGCCGGCCGCACGGTCCAAGGCCTCCGTCAGGTGCCTGGGCAGGTGCCCCGACGGGCCGAGGGCCCGGAGTCCGTCAAATTCTTCCGGCGTCAGCCGCCCGAGCACTGTCGCGATGTCGGCCATCATGCTTCCCTTCTGGCGGAGGATGACTAAGGGACCAGCCTAGGCCGGGGCCGTGAACGGCACATTAAATCCCGACGACGGTTCCGGAACACCTGCCAGGCACCCGAAGCGTCGCCAGCAGCCGTCCCGTGTCACAGCCCATTTCCCCGCACCCAGCAAGTTCACGGTTAGATGCTGTACCGTTCAATCCCGGCAACCCTAGACCAACGGAATCGAGAATCAACCAGGTGGCAACCGACTACGACGAAGTCCGATCCGATGTTGCGGAATCACGCAACGCCTCGCTGGAGGCCGTCCGCTCCGCGAATGCGCCGGACGCCCGCAGCGTCATCCGTGAGCTTGATGAGGCGGACACCTCCGAAGGCGTCGAACTTCCGGGCGCCGACCTGTCCGGCGAGGAACTGACGGTCACCGTCATTCCGCAAAAGGACGACGAGTTCACGTGCTACTCGTGCTTCCTGGTCCGGCACCGCTCGCAGCTCGCCCGGGAGAAAGCCGGGCACTCGTACTGCGCCGACTGCCTGACCTAACCGGCGCTAAGCCCCCGCACTGTCAGCCCCGGGGGCGGAGCCTCGCGTTGGGAAGCGCGGGGGCGGGCAGCGGAGCCGGCTCGCCCGGCGGAAAGACGCCAAACCGAAGACCGTCCGCGCCCGCACCGGCGGCCGGGGCCGCGTCGCAGGCACCGATTTCTGCCTGCCATTCGGCCCGGAACCCCACGATCTCTTCGTGGCTGCGACCCACGAAGTTCCACCACATCACGATCTGCTCGCCTAAAGGTTCGCCGCCGATCAGGAGGATCCGCACGGGTTCGTCGCCGGCCGCCAGCGCCAGCGACGTGCGCCCGTCTGGCAGGTACGCGAGGTGGTCCTTGCCGACCGGACGCCCATCGACCATGAGGGTCCCGGCATCCACCAGCACCCCGTACTCAAAGGCCGGGTCCGTGTCTAGGTCCAGCGTGGCCCCGGCATCCAGCAGCAGTTCGGCGCCGAGCAGCGGCGTGTGGACGGTGACCGGCGAGCTGGCCCCGGCGAGGGAGCCCAGAAAGACCCGCAGGGTCCAGCCCCTGCCGGCCAGCGGCTCAGGGCGGAAATGCTCAAAAGTCGGTGCCATATGCCGGGCCCGGTCCGGGAGTGCCACCCACAGCTGTGCCCCGTGCAGCACCTGGGTTCCGGGCATGGAAAACTCCGAGTGGCTGATGCCGCGTCCGGCGGTCATCAGGTTCACTTCGCCCGGCCGCACGGCGGCGTGGAATCCGGCCGAATCCCGGTGCTCGATCTCTCCGGTGAACAGCCAGCTGACCGTCTGCAGCCCGGTGTGCGGGTGGCGCGGCACGCGCATCCCCGCGGTATCCCCCACCCGGTCCGGTCCGTAATGGTCCAGGAAGCACCATGCGCCGATCAGGCTTCGCTGGCGCTGCGGCAGCGTTCGCCGCACGCTCATGGCCCGTGGTCCGCCCAGGGGAACCTCGCGCGGCACTAGGATTTCGACGCCGGCGCACTCGACGTCGGCTCCGCACACGATCTCCTGGGGGGCCAGCTCCGTATTGCTCATGACCACAGCCTAGTCATCCGGCCTGTTCTCCCGCAGCACCTGCAGCTGCCGGAGGCGTCATGATGGTGGTATGACCACCCCCGAGTCGCCCCTCACCATCGCCGTCGGTGATTCCGCCGTTTCCGGCGCGTACGCCCGCCCCGACACACCGGCTGCCACTGTTGTGGTGGCCCACGGCGCCGGAACCGGCATGGAGCACCCGTTTTTGGCGGGCTTCACCCGCGCCCTGAATGACATGGGCATCGCCACGCTCCGCTTCAACTTCCCCTACCGGGAGGCCGGGCGGAAATTCCCGGACAGGCCGCCGGCCGCCGTCGCCGCCTGGCGCGCGGCGATGGCGGAAGCCGCCGCACGGTCCGGGGGTGAGCCGCTCTGGGCCGCGGGCAAGTCCTTCGGCGGGCGCATGGCCTCCATGGCTGTCGCCGAGGGGATGCCCGCGGCCGGGCTGGTGTACCTCGGCTACCCGCTCCATCCGCCGGGCAAGCCGGAGAAGCTGCGCGACGAGCACCTCTACGGGCTGACGCTGCCCATGCTTTTCCTGCAGGGCACCCGCGACCCGTTTGCCACGCCCGAACTCCTGGAAGCTGTGGTGGCCCGCATCGGACCATCCGCCAGCCTCGAATGGCGCGAGGGCGGCGGCCACACTTTCGACGTCGCGGGAACCAAGCGCAGCGCGGACGAAGTGGGCGCGTCGCTGGCGGGTCCAGCCGCTGCTTTCATCGCCGCCCACGCCTCCGGCTGAGGCGCCCGCAGCCTCAGACCCAGGCGTTCCGGCGCAGCGGCGGCTCGGCGCCGCCGGGCCGCTGGACCAGGATCTGGTTGACGCCGGTCAGTCCGGACTCAAATCCCAGGGCGCTGGCAGCCATGTACAGCCGCCAGACCCGGGCACGCCCGGCCCCGGCGAGCTGTACGGCGTCGTCCCAATGGTCCTCAAGGTTCTGCACCCAGGCCCGGAGGGTCAGCGCGTAGTGCCGCCGCAGGGCCTCGACGTCGAGCACTTCCAGCCCGCCCGCTTCAAGCGCCCCGACCATCTCGGCGAGGCCCAGCATCTCGCCGTCCGGAAATACGTAGCGCGGGATGAAAGAGTCCGGATCCGGCGCGGTGGACCCCGCGTTCCAGGAGATCGCGTGGTTCAGCAGGCGGCCGCCCGGCCGGAGCAGCCCGTGCAGCTTCGCGACGTACGCGGGCATCTGTTCGCGGCCCACATGCTCGGACATGCCAACGGAGCTGATCGCGTCAAACGGCCCGTCGTCCACGTCGCGGTAGTCCTGGACGCGGATGGCCACGCGGTCCGTCAGGCCGGCGTCGGCCACGCGTTTGCCCGCCATGGCCGCCTGTTCGGCGGACAGCGTCACGCCCACGACGTCGACTCCGTAGCGCTGGGCTGCCTGCAGGGCGAAGCTCCCCCACCCGCATCCGACATCCAGCACCCTCATGCCCGGCTGCAGCCCCAGCTTCCGGCAGACCAGGTCGATTTTCGCGGCCTGCGCGGCTTCGAGACCGGTCCGTTCGTCCTCCCACACGGCGCAGGAATAGACCATGGACGGTCCAAGCACCAGGGCGTAAAAGTCATTTCCGACGTCGTAGTGGTGGGAGATCGCCGCGGCGTCGCGCTGCCGCGTATGCCGCCGGCCGGCGCGGACGATCCTGGCTTCCTCAGGCGGCGGGGCGGGGTTGGGGCCCAGGGCCCCCAGCAGCGCGGCATTCTGGAGAATAGTGGCGGCCTCGCGGAGTGTGGGCCGGCGGAACGGCCCAGGTTCCGCGAACTTTCCCACGGAGCTGAGCGCGGCGAAACTCGCGAAGACGTCGCCCGGGGCGTCAATGTCACCGGCAACGTAGGCGCGGCTCAGCCCCAGCTGGCCCGGCGACCACAGCATCCGGCGCAGGGCCCGCCGGGAGCGGAACTCGATGACAGGGGCGCCGGCGGGCCCGGCTTCGGAACCGTCCCAGGCTTTCAGCCGCAGCGGGATGCTGTCCGTACCAAGGACAATCGCGAGCACTTCAGCCAGCCGCGGCGCCACACCGGCAGTTTTCGTCATCATCGGGCCCCTCTCGTCCCCAGCGGTTCTGCCTCTTAACCTATTTCGGTGTCCGGCCCGAAAAAAGGGGCCGGACGGCCCTGCCGCCCGGGGCCATTGCCTCTGGCGTTCCCGCCGGGCGCGTGCCTATCGTCGTACCCATGACTGAAGCACTTTCATCCCTCGCAGAGACCTTCAAGAATGTCGGTGTAGGCCGGGCCTACGGCCCCGCTGTCACGGTGAACGGGGAGGAACTGATCCCTGTCGCCCTCGTGTCCTTCGGCTTCGGCGGCGGTGGAACTGACGCGGGAAGCGCGTCCGCCCCCGGCGAGGAGAACGCTGCCGGCGGTGGCGGAGGAGGCTTTGTGCTGCCGCTCGGCGTCTACGGCCGCAGCCCAAGCGGCCACGTGGTGTTCCGGCCCAACACTATTGCGCTCCTGGCCGCCCTGACGCCCCTGGTCTGCGCCGCCGGCTACACGGTGCGTGGCGTCCTCCGGACCCTGCGGGGGTAGGATTTCCGGGACGACGACGGGCAGGAGATCGGGTGGAGATGATGCGGGACACCGACGTACCGCAGTGGTGGGCCAAGCTGGGACTTCCGGGCCTGATCGACATCCACACGCATTTCCTCCCCGAACGCATGCTCCAGCGGGTGTGGGCGCACTTCGACGAGGCCGGCCCCCTGATCGGCCGTCCCTGGCCCATCACGTACCGGGCCGATGAGGCCAGCCGGCTGGCCCAGGTCCGCCGGCTTGGCCTGCGCCACTTCACCGCGCTGACCTACGCCCACCGCCCGGGCATGGCGGCCGACCTCACCAACTTCGCCCTCGACCTGGCCGCAGCCGAGCCCGATTGTGTTCCCAGCGCCACCTTCTACCCGGAAGAGGGAGTCCTGGACGAGGTGCACTCGGCGCTGGAACGCGGCGCACGGGTGTTCAAGATCCACGCGCAGGTGGGCGGATTCGATCTGCGCGAACCGGTCCTGGACCCGGTCTGGGGCCTTTTGGCGGAGTCCGGCGTCCCTGTCGTGGTGCACGTGGGCAGTGGCCCCGTGCCGCGGCCGGGCTTCACCGGACCGGACAAGCTTGAAGGGGTGCTGCGCCGCCATCCGCAGCTGACCGCCGTCGTCGCCCATCTGGGGGCACCCGAGTACGGCGAGTTCCTGGACCTGGCGGACCGGTATCCCCGCGTCCATCTGGACACCACCATGGTCTTTACGGACTTCTTTGAGGCGGCCGCACCGTTCCCGCCGGAGCTACTGCCCCGCCTGGCCTCGATGCCGGAGCGGATAGTGCTGGGCAGCGATTTCCCCAACATCCCGTACCCGTACGCCCATCAGCTGGAGGCGCTGGAGCGCCTCAGGGACAAGGAACCCGCGCTCGACGACGAGTGGCTGCGCGCCGTCTGCTGGTCCAACGGCAAGCGGCTGCTGGGCGTCTGAGGCGCGCGCCGCGGGGACTAGTCCTGGCTCTTTGCCCGGCTGGGCTGCACCCGCATCGGCTCGCCTGGCATCTTCGGGAAGTCCGGCGGAAAGGGCAGCTCCCCCAGGCCTGCGGCGAGGTCCCGCTCCCACCAGCCGAGGAGGACGTCGATGGTGCCCGGCTTCGCATGCATGCCGGCCCATGGATCTCCCGTGTCCTGCAGCCGCTTCGGCACCGTGACGATGGTGAAGTCCTTCGGGGTGACGTGATCGAGCTCCTCCCAGCGGACCGGGCAGGACACGGTGGCGCCGGGCAGGGCGCGCGGGCTGTAGGCCCCGGCGATGGTCCGGTCGCGGTTCGCCTGGTTGAAGTCGACAAAGATCCGCTCGCCCCGTTCCTCCTTCCACCACGCTGTGGTGACCTTGTCCGGCATTCGGCGCTCCAACTCGCGGGCGGCGGCAATCACGGCGTGGCGCACTTCGAGGAACTCCCGGCTGGGTTCGATCGGGCAGTACACGTGCAGGCCCCGGTTTCCGGACGTCTTGAGAAAAGCCTCCAGCCCGGCCTCCGTGAGGACGGAGCGCAGCTCCCGCGCGGCGGGGATGGCGTCCTCGAAGCCCGTGCCGGGCTGCGGGTCGAGGTCGATCCGCAGCTGGTCGGGATTGTCCGGGTTGCCTGAGCGCGATGCCCAGGGATGGAAGACCACGGTGTTCATCTGCACCGCCCAGACCGCGGCGGCGATCTCGTCAATGACCAGCTGGGGGTGCGACCGCCCGCTGGGATAAACCACGCTCACGGACCGCACAAAGTCCGGGGCGCCCCTGGGCGGGTTTTTTGAGAAGAACTGTTCCCCGTCCACGTCCCCGCCGAACCGCTGGAGCGTCACGGGACGGTCGCCATTGGCCGCCAGGAAGGCATCCCCGACGTCGACGATGTACCGGGCGAGGTCCAGCTTGGTGAGCCCGAGCTGGGGCCACAGGACCCTGCCCGGGCTCGAAATGCGCATCTTCCGGTCGCCGCTGGGGCTGCTGACAGTGAGGGTCGCTTCTTCCTTGGCCATGGGGACAAGGTACTCCCGGACCGGAAACAAACTGAAGAGGCAGCCCCGCGCCGGGGCCGGCACGCCGCAGCCGCGGCCAAACTGCCCGACGTCGTGGACCGGCCCCGGCGGGGCGGCCCCGCCGTCCCACCGTTTATGCGTGAGGGTCCGTTTATGCGTGAGGGCGGCGCCGGGCCTGCCGGAACCCGGGCCGCAGCGCTGCCGGCCCGGCCGACGGGCCGGTGCGGCGCTCCAGTTCGTCCGTGACGAGCTGGAGGAGCTTTCCGGCGGACTCCGAGAGGTCCCTTCCGTTGTCCGGAGAAGCCAGCTCCACGCACTGCAACAAGGCGGAGCGGAGCCGCACCAGCTGCGAGGAGGGCACCAGCGGCCAGCGGCGGAAGGAATCGAACATCAGCCCCGCGCCGTGACCCTGTGCAAGGGGGCCGTGGCCCTGTGCAAGGGCGCCGTAGCTGACGGCCATCTGGGCCCTCATGCGGCACGCACCCAGCCGGCCTTGCCGGCTCCCACCAGATGCCTGCCCTGCCAGCCTGATGCGCGGATCATCGCCACGGCCTCGGGATCGGCGGCGGTGAGCTTCCGCAGATCCACGACGATGTCCAGTCCATAGCCAACGGAGCCCGCCCTGCGGGCGACCGCGATCAGGCTTGGCGCGTTGCGGACGGTGAGTTGCCCCTCCGGTGCCACGAGTGCAGATTCCGAACTGAGGTCGACAGCGACGGTGATGTCGAGTTTGCTCGTCATATTAAATATCCCCTGTGAAGCATGAGTGGCCGACTTCATGACCGCTAACAGGATATCCAACACACCGTGAGCCACGTCACAATGCCGTAACAGCCACCCTGAATCAGCCCCTGACCTTGGTCCGAGCCGTCGCCGGCGCTGTCCACGGATCCTCCGGCCAGGGGTGCCGGGGATACCGGCCGCGCATCTCGGAACGGACCTGGGCGTAGGGTCCGGACCAGAAGGAGGCCAGGTCATCGGTGACGGCCAGGGGACGCCGGGCCGGTGAGAGCAGATGGAAGAGGACCGGCACCCTGCCGTCCACCAGCCGCGGCGTCTGGGCCCAGCCGAAGCATTCCTGAAGCTTGACGGCCACCACGGGACGGCCGCCGTCGTCCACGTCCGGGTAGTCGATTTTCACCCGGGATCCGCTGGGCACCTCAAGCCGTTCAGGCGCCAGCTCGTTGAGCCGGCCCGCTTCGGGCCACGGCAACAGACGGCGCAGCGGTTCTTCCAGATCGATCCCGCTGGCGGGCGCGCCGCCTGCCAGCGCCTCAAGCTCCGGTGCCAGCCACACGTCAAGGCAGGCCAGCAGCGCCGGTTCGGACACGTCCGGCCAGGGGTCGCCCAGTTCCCGGCGCAGGAGGGCAAGACGGCGGCGCAGGCCGTCCGCCGCCGTCGACCAGCCGATCCCTCCCAGGCCGACTTTTTCCAAGGCCCGGGACACCGCCGCCCGGCCTTCCGCGGCTGAGGGACGCACAGGGGTGGAGGCCAGCACGATGGCCCCCAGCCGGCGCTCTTTGCGGGCGGTAACCCGGCCCTGGCTGAATCGTGCCTCCACGGTGTCGCTGAGGAGGTGCCGTGCCGCGGTCTCGGCCGCATCAGCCGTCAGCGGCGCCGCGGAACGGATGACGGCGCCGGTGCCGGCAGCGTCGCGCCCCTGGGCACGGGAGACGTCGGCGACGGCGAGCCAGTCGTGCCCGGACAGGGAGCTGCCGGCCGGCAGCCCGGCCCGCGTCCCGGAGGTGAGGAGGTAGCGCTCCGGCCCTTCGCCGGGGACCCTGCGCGCCACGCGGTCCGGGAATGCGAGGGCGACGACGAACCCGGGCGCCCCTGCAGCGGCCACCGGGCCGGCAGCGGCAGCGGCGGGCCTCTCGTGGCGGGCGATCGCCTCCATCCGCCGGACATCGTCCGCCCAGCGCCGGGACGCCGGGTCCTTGCCGGCGCGCAGTGCGGCCAGGAGCCGCGGAAGGTCGGCGCCGGGGGCGCGCTGGTCCCCGGCCACCAGGGCGACGGCTTCCGCAGCGTTGCGGACGCCCACGGCATCGGCTCCGTCCAACAGGGCCCGGGCCAGCCGGGGGTCCGCGGGAACCCGCGACAGTGCCTTGCCGAGATCGGTGGCAACGCCGTCCGCGTTGACCGCACCGAGTTCCCGCAGCACCTCCACCGCCTCGTCCATTGCGGACTGCGGCGGGTCGTCGGGCAGTGCCAGTCCGCGGCCGCCGGGCGAGCCCCAGCAGGCAAGGATCAGGGCGGCACCGGTGAGGTCTGCAACGGCGATCTCCGGTGTCGGGTGGGCCGGCGCGGCACCGAACGTCTTCTGGTCGAAGCAGCGGACCACCCGCCCCGGGCCCTGGCGCGCCGCGCGCCCGGCCCGTTGCTCGGCGGATGCCCGGGAGCAGGACACGTTGACAAGGCCGGACATGCCGCGGCCGGCGTCCCGCCGCGGCTCCCGGGACAGTCCCGAATCGATCACCAGCCGGACGCCGGGGACGGTCAGGGAGGACTCCGCCAGCGACGTCGACACGATGATCCGCGGGCTGCCGCCGGGTACCCGCCCGGAGACGGCGCGGTCCTGTTCCGCGGGACCGATCTGCCCGTGCAGTTCCAGGACCTCCGCGTTCAGGGCCCCAGCGCGCTGGCGCCCCCGCAGCCGGCCGGCAACGTAGGACACCTCCCACGCCCCCGGAACGAACACCAGCGCGTCGCAGTCCCGGCCGGACGCGAGGTCACGCGCGTGTGCTGCGGCGGCCGTGTCCGCCACGTGGTCCAGGAACGCGCGCGTCACGCCCCGTTCATCCAGCCGGGCGGCCGCTGCCGGCACCCATTCGACCTCCAGGGGGTGCAGCGCAGACGGACAGTCAACGACGGGCGCCGGGCCGCCGCCGTCGGAGTCCCCGGCATCCGGGCCCTCCGCGCCCTCTCCGATCAGCGCGGCGAACCGCGGAGCGTCGAGGGTGGCGGACATCGCGACGAGCGCGAGGTCGCCGCGCAGCTGGCGGACCTCATGGAGCATGCCGAGCAGCAGGTCCGTCTCCAGTCCCCGCTCGTGGACCTCGTCGACGATCACGGCGCCGGCCGTCTCAAGTCCCGGGTCTGCCAGCAGGCGGTTCAACAGGATGCCGGGCGTGACGAACTCGATCAGGGTGGCAGGACCGGCCTGGCGTTCTCCGCGGACCGAATACCCCACGCGGTCCCCCAGCCGGCTGCCGTCCAGCGCCGCGAGGCGCCGGGCCGCGGATCGTGCAGCCACCCGCCGCGGCTGGGTGACGATGATGCGCTGCCGCTCTGCTGCGGCCCCCAGAGTGAGGTTGGCGAGCAGCGGCGGGACCAGCGTCGTCTTGCCCGTGCCCGGCGGCGCCTGCACAACGGCAGCGCCACCGGGCGCGCCGGCCCGCAACGCGTCTGCCAGCTCGGCCAGCGAGCGTGCAAACACCAGGCCCGCCCCGATGGCCTCCAGGTCAAAGGGCGCAGGGGCAGGGGGCAGCGGATCGGGCGGAAAAGTCACGCTTCCATTGTGCCTACAAAGCCGGAGCCGCGGCGCCGGCCGGGACCTTAGACTCGTGCTGTTCCGGGGACCGGCGGCCTAGGCTAAGACATGGCCGGCCCGGAGACGCTCGAGGTGGAACGGAAGTACGACGTCGGCGCAGGCGACGAACTCCCGTCCCTGGCCGCGTTGCCGGGGGTGGATCGTGTGGGCCCTCCCGAGGAAGAGAGCTTGGACGCCGTCTACTTCGACACCGAGGACCTGGCCCTGGCATCGCGCGGGGTCACCCTGCGGCGCCGCACCGGCGGGCACGACGCCGGGTGGCATCTGAAGCTTCCGGTGGCAGCCGGGGAACGCCGCGAGGTGACCGACGCATTGGGAGACGATCCCAACACGGTGCCTGCCAGGCTTCAGCAACTGGTACGGGTCCATACCCGGGCCAGCGACCTGATCCCGGTAGCCCGGCTGCAGACCCGGCGCACGGTACACCGTCTCTTTGCTGCCGATGGCACCGCGCTCGCAGCCTTCAGCGATGACCGGGTGGAAGCCCGGACCTTCCTGGAGCCGGCGGGACACTCGGCCTGGCGGGAATGGGAGATCGAACTGATCGAGGGGCCCAGGCGCCTGCTCACGGACGCCGATGCGGCGCTGGCCGCGACGGGACACCGCCCGTCGGCGCTGCCCTCAAAACTCGCCCGCGGCCTGGGGGCACACTACCCTCCCGGCAGGCCGCCGATGCCCGTGCCGGAGCCCGCCGGCCCCGCCTCCGCGGTCCTGCTGTCCTACTTGGGCAAAGAGCTTGAGGCACTGAAAAGGCACGACCCCGGAGTCCGGGAGGACGCGCCGGACTCCGTGCACCAGCTCCGCGTGGCGGCGCGGCGGATCCGCTCCGCCCTGGCCACGTTCCGCCCCCTGACCGATGCCGGCACGGCACGAACGCTCCGGTCCGAACTTCAGTGGCTCGCAGGGACCGTTGGGGCTGCCCGGGACAACGAGGTGATGCAAGACCGGCTGTTGCGGCTGATCCGCGCAGAACCGCCGGACGCACTCCTGGGTCCGGTTGGCCAACGGATCGAGGAACACCTGGGGGCCGTCGCCGAGGAGGCCCGCGCGGCCGGACTGGCGGCGTTGGACAGCGACCGTTACTTCCGTCTTCTGGACGCTCTCGACGTCTTCCTCGCTGAACTGCCCCGGACCGAGGCCGCCGAAACCGAAGCCCGCCGGACCGTGGGCAAGCTCCTCGCGAAGGAGCGCAAGCGGCTGGTCCGCGAGGTGGAGGCCCTCGACGTCGACTCTCCAGGGACAACCCCCGATGCTGCCCTTCATGAAGTCCGCAAGAGCGCCAAGCGGTTGCGCTATGCGGCAGAGGCCGCGGTCCCGATTTTCGGCGAACAGGCCGCCGGCCTTGCCCGGGCGGCGGAGGAGATCCAGGAGAGCCTGGGTGACCATCATGACAGCGTGGTCAGCCGGGAGGTCCTGCGCGGGCTGGCCGCCGGCGCGACCGGAGCCGACGCGTTCACCTACGGCAGGCTGCACGCCCTGGAACAGCTGGCCGGCGAGCAGGCCCGTGCCGCCTTCTTCCGCACGTGGCAGGAGACTCCGCCGGTGCCCGTCCAGTGGAAATAGCCTCCGGAAGCAGCCGCCGCTGCGCGGCTGAGGGGGACGCTATTTCCATTGGACTGGCGTCAGGTCCTCAGGTGGGGAATCACCAGGACAGGCCTGGACTGCAGGCTGGTCAAGTCAGCGCTGACTGATCCCTCCAGCATCCGCGTCATCGCGGCGAAGCGTCCCGGGCGCTGCCCGCCTACGATCAGGAGCGAGGCGTCGGTGCTCTCCGCCAGCCGGTGCAAGGCCAGGGCAACGGCCCCGTTGAGCACCCGGAAGGACCATTCCCGATTAGTGGCGTTTCAGGCAGGTCATGGCCGGTGCGTGGTGTGCCGGGCAGCGTTGACCCGGCGGGCGGGGTGCCGGGGAGTGGTGGTGCGGTGGAGTGGTAGGTGTGGCCGGTGGGCGTGGTGACGTTGAGGGTGTGTCTGGGGCCGGGGCGGGGTTGGGCCCGCCAGCCGGGGGTTTCTTTGGTGTGGTTGCAGGCTTCGCAGAGTCCGGCGCCGTTGGTGGCGGTGGTTTCGCCGCCGTCGTGCCAGGGGTTGATGTGGTCCAGGTGCCTGATGGGCGCGTCGCAGTAGGGTGTGCGGCAGGTGGCGTCCCGGGCGGTGATGAAGCGGCGGAGTCCGGGCGGGAAAATCCTTGCGCGGGAGTCGAGTGCGACCAGATCCCCGGTGCCGGGTGCGGTATAGAGCCTTCGGAGCCAGATGCGCAGGTCCTCGCGGGGGTCGGTGCCGGTGTTGGCACCTGTATCCGGTTCCGGTGCGGTTCCGCCACTTGTGAGCAGTTCCCGGGCCCAGCCGGCGGGGACGATGCCGTAGCCGGGGAGGCGGGCGGGTTCGGCGTCTGCCTGGAGGAGGGTGCGGTCGGTCATGACGAGCTGGATTTCGATGCCGGTGATCCCGCCGGGGGCGCCGGTGGTTTGTTGGACGAGGGCGTCGGCTTTGAGCTGGCCGCGGGTTCTGGGGTCTCCGGCGGCGCGGGCGGTGTCGGCGTGCCGGGTCAGGGCGGCGTACACGGCGACGCCGGCGGAGGCGGGGAGCAGGGCGGTGAGGTAGCACATGGTGTCCGGGGCCGGGCGGAGGGTCACGGTCCGTTCGGTGGCGGCGTGGGCGGCGCGCTGGGTGACGGTGCGCGGGTCCCGGCGGTAGGCAGCGGCCCGCGCGGCGGCGATGATTTGCCGGTCCCCGGCGCCGTCGAATGTTCCGGTGTCGGCGGCGAGTTCTTCATCGACGGCGGCCCGGTCCTCCGCGGACAGGGTGGCGGTTTCGCGCACGAGGAGGGTGGCGCGCCATTCGTTGAGCTGCCCGGCCTCCAGTGCCGCCAGGGTGCGGGGCATTTCGGTGACCAGGGCTTTCGCGAGGCCCAGGAGCCGGCCGCCTTTGGCGGGGGACTCGCGGCGGGCCAGGGCGATCTGCGCGGCGACCCCGGCCCCGAGCTGGTCCGCGGGCATCCCGGCGGCGGCCTGTTTCCGGCGCTGGATCAGATCGAAAGCGACGGACAGACGGGCCTGCCGGGCAGACATCGCAGACTTCTCGTCCTCGATTTCCCGGATCTCAGCAATCAACGCGGCACTCTCACGGTCGAAACTGTCACTGGCGGCGCCCTCGTGTCCGGCCCGGCCCAGTCCAGTCCCGCCTCCAACCCCGCCCGCCTGGGCATTTTCTGGCCCAACGCCGCCTGGATCCGGCACGTCCTGACGGCCGACGGCCACCCGGGGCACGTCCGCGACCGCCCCGCCTTTCGGCTGAACTGCCTCTGGATCCCGCCTGTTCTCCATAATTCAAGGCTACTTTCGACCTACGACAGTAATAGTCGAACCAACGCTGGCGGACTGGAAACAAGTCGCGGCCTCCGCCGCAGGGAACCAGCGGGCTCCCGGCCAAGTCCGCCCGACCGCACGGCCCCCGATTATTAAGCCACGTCATTCTGAGGCCCGGCGGCACACACGGCCTCATGAGAAACAAATAGATCTCTAGGCGCTAGGGATCAGCCGGGCCGCGGCGGCGCCAGCCGATGAACAGCAGTACCAGTCCGATGGGGATCAGCGCGGCCGCCAGGTAGAAGAAGATCCGGTCGGCCGCCGTCGGCGCGACCAACTGGCGGAACAGCTCCGGGCCCACGGCAGGATCCACATCCAGGCCGAGGTCTTCGAGGTGCATGTACCGGGCGAAGGATAAGGTCCGCACGGCGAATGCCACCGCCGCCCCCACGGCAACCAGGATGAGACCCAGCACCATCGTGGCCTGACTGCGGTTTAGCACACGTCCCCCAAACAGTGTCGCCGATCCGGAACCCACAGCCTACCGTGGCCGGCGGCGCAGTCAGCCTGTGGCAGGGGCTGGCTGCCGGTCAGCCGTTCAGCAGATCCGCGTGGTGCGCTTCAACAACGTTGGGGTGCGCCCGCAGCCTGTAGCGCAGGGCGTTATCGCCGTAGGTTTCGAGGATGGGGCTGTTCGTCGGATCCACGGACAGCCCGCGGGCCTTCTCCTGGAACTCCGGGCTCACCGCGAGCTGCGGCATGGTCGCGTCCAGCGCAGGGTTGTAGAAAAATGGGAGCGAAATGCGGTCGGTGCCGCGCAGCGGCGAGATCACGCGGTGCAGCGTCGCCTTCAGGTATCCGTTTGTCGCCAGTTCAAGCATCTCGCCAATATTCACCACGAAGGTTCCCGGCACCTGCGGGGCGTCGATCCACTGCCCCTGGTATTCCACTTGGAGTCCGCCTTTTCCTGGCTCCACGAGCAGCAGTGTCAGCACTCCGCCGTCGCGGTGGGACCCAACACCTTGCTTGGGTTCGGGGTTCGACTCCCCCGGGTACCGCACTATCTTGAGCACCGGGAAAGCCCGCGCGGCGAAGGCCTCGTCGAACGCATCCTCGCGCGCCCCGAGAGAGACCGCCAGCGCCCGCAGGAGCGTCAGCGAGATCTCGCTCAGCTTTTCCGTCCATTCCGACACGATCCCGCGCATTTCCGGAAGCGCGTCGGGCCACAGGTTGGGCCCCTCGAGGCGCCAGTAGTCCGCCACGCCAGGCCCGGGCTCGACGGCGGCACGCTCGACGCCGATATCGATCTGTTCACGCCAGTCGACCGCACCGTCGGTGAGCTCGCCGCCCACCCGGGTGTAGCCGCGGAATTGGGCGCTGTGGATGTTCTCGACAGCGAGCTTCTGCTCTTCGGGCAGGTCGAAGAAGCGCCGGGAGACGTTCAGCATGGCGTCCGTCAACTCCTGCGGAATTCCATGTCCGGCAAGATAGAGGAACCCCACCTCGTGCATGGCGATGCGGAGTTCGGTGCGGAACTGCGAGGCCTCCGCCGGTCCGGCACTCAAGAGGGAGTAGTCCAGGACGGGCAATGATTCGAGTGGCAACCTATTAGTCCTTTACGGTGAACCTGGCAAGCTGAGAGCCCTAATTGCTTCAATGTTACGGAGCAATCGGCGGCAGCGGTCATTCAGATGTCGAATTAAGACATTCGGACCGGTGTGCGGTGCATCCTGGCGGGCAGGGCACCCCGCGAGCGGCATTCGGGAGCGGCATTCGGGAGCCGGCAGGCCAGGCTGCACCGCCACTGACCGGACCGAGGCGGGCCTGCCTGTCACCAAGTCAGGCTCTTGCCCGCGCGCGGACTTTGGAGGAGGATATGCGCACACTCCGGGAGGGCCGCCATGACCAAGCTTGGCAAGTTTGAGAAGTACCTGATCGAGGAATTCTTCGACGATTACCGTGCCGGGGCCCTGAGCCAGCGCACGTTCACGCGCCGGGTGGCCTTCATCACCGGAAGCATGGCGGCGGCGTCGGCCGCGATGCTGCTGGTGGGCTGCACGCCCGAGGAGGTCCCGCGCAGCACCGACCCCATGCCCACGCCCAGCCCCTCGCCGTCGGGCACAGGCACCGCGTCCGGGGGCGCCGTTCCGGGGGCCAAGAGCCCGCTCTCCGTTCCGGTAGGCGCGCCGGGACTGGTCACGGAAACGGTGCGTTTCCCTGCCGACGGAACCAATATCTACGCCTACCTCGCCCGTCCCGAGTCGGGTGCGCCCGGCCCGGCCGTGCTGATCTGCCATGAGAACCGCGGGCTGACCCCGCACATTGAGGATGTGGCGCGCCGCTTTGCCACCGCCGGCTACGCCGCCTTGGCGCTGGACCTGCTCAGCAGGGAAGGCGGCACGGCGAGCCTGGACCGCGACGCCGTCCCGGGGGCGCTGACCGCCGCAGGCGCCCAGCGCCACGTCTCCGATTTCGCCGCGGCCTTCGACTACCTGCAGGCGCAGGACTTCGTCGCCGAGGGCCGGATTGCCATGACCGGCTTCTGCTTCGGCGGGGGCATCACCTGGCAGGCCGCGACGGACCTGCCCGGCCTGAAAGCGACCGCGGCGTATTACGGCCCCTCCCCCGACCTCGACAAGGTGCCGGCCATCCAGCCGGCGGTCTTCGGCGTCTACGCCGAGCTGGACCAGCGGATCACCGGCCCCCTCCCTGCGTTGAGGGACGCGCTGGCGGCGACGGACGTCCGCCATCAACTCACCGTCTATCCCGGCGTCGACCACGCGTTCCACAACGACACCGGCCCGCGCTACGTTGAGGCGCAGGCGACCGCGGCGTGGAACGACACGCTGGCCTGGTTCGCCAAGTACGTCTAAACCCGTTGTTCCACGGCTTTGGAACCATCCGGAAGGCCGCGACGGCGCACAACTGGTCCGCGCGGCGTAGGCAGCCCGGACAGGGACGGCCCGCATGCGGGTCTCAGGGGAGCGTTCTGTCCCCGTACCACCGCAGGACCCGCAGTGCCCGCAGAGTGTTCCACCGGCTGGACCGTCCGTCACCGTCCTCCAGCGCGAAGTGGACCTGCCCGGGATGCGTGTTCTCCAGCAACCATGTGCCGTCCGGCTGGCGCTTGGAGCGGACCACTTCGATTGCTTCGGCCACCCGCGGGTCGGGCGGGTCGCCTGCAGCGCGGAAATACTCCAGGGCCCGCAGTAGGTCGTAGTGCCACCGGGTGGGAAAGCTGAACTTCAGCCAGTCGGGGTCAATGATGCCCCCAGTACTTTTGCGCCGGAACAGCCTCCGTTCGAGGAGGTATTCCTCACCCCGCCGCCGCGCCGCGACTGATTCCGCTAAACCGCCCGTTGTCTGCTCATACGCCAGTAGGCCCTCGAGCACATTGATGGTCGTCGCAAGGGATGACACCACCGCGCCGTCGCCGGCCCAGCAGTTCCACCCGCCGTCGTCGAGCTGCCCACTGAGAAGCCGCGCCACGACGCCGTCAACATCCTGGTTGAAGTAGGCTCCAAGGCCAACGGTCATGCCGTTGATGCAGGGCTCCACCTCGCCACTGAAAAACGGCTGCCCGCCCTCCTCCCAGCGGCAGTTGTCCCGCACCAGGGCCACGGTCCTGCGCATCTGCCGGCTGTCCGGGTCTATGCCGAAGGCCTGGAGCAGCAGGAGGCTGTAGGTGGTTGCTGTCCACGGCTGGCTGCCGTCGTCCGGAGCATCGGACCCGCCGGCCGCCGGGAAGTACGCTCCTCCGGCCCACTGGCCGTCCTCGCCGCGCAGGGCCAGCAGCCTGGCACCCCACCCCTCGGTTGCCACCCGTGCCCGTTCCGCGGCGACGTCGCCGGCAGGGGGCCCCGCGAGATCCCGGAGTACCTGCCAGCGGACGGACGGATCAGAATCCAGCAGCCAGTCCACTAAAGCCATGCCGTGAGTGTAGTGCCCCCGGCGTCACATGACCTGGGTGATCCGCCGGAAGGCTTTAACCTTCGCAGTCGGTGCAGTAGGCGTGGCCGTTCTTTTCACGGGCGATCTGTGAGCGGTGTCGGACCAGGAAACAGGAGTAGCAGGTAAATTCATCCTCTGCCTGCGGGATGACCTGGACGGTCAATTCTTCAGCGACAATTTCTCCGCCGGGAATCATCGCCCCGTCCAGCGAGTCCGCTTCATCCAGCTCACGTACTACGCTGCGGGCGTCCGGGGCATTGGCGGACTGCAGCGCTTCAAGGGATTTTTCCTGCGATTCCTTGACGTCGGAGCGTACTTCATCGTAATCGGTTGCCACTGGGGTAAGTCCCTCTTCTTCGGAGTGCTTGGATAGCTCATCAACGGGGCGGACCGCTCCAGTATTCCCGATTTTCGGGAGCACCCCGGACCAGCCCCCGAAAACAAGTCCTTGGCTGCCCCGGGGCGCCGATAAACCAGCCGCTTCTCATTTGTACATTCGCTGGAGTTAAAGCTAGATTGGCGGGAGTTTTCTTGGGGGGAAATGATGAACAAGGCGCAACGCCGAGCACATGTGGAGCCGCCATGCCGCGAGTGCGGCTCAAGGGTCATTCCGATCTGGAAGGACGAACGCCCTGTTGCGTCCAACCAGCCCGTGTGGCGGGTTGCTGCCAGGCAATGCAGCCGCCAGGGGTGCCGGCTCAGTAGTCCCCGGGACCTGCAGGAATCCTAAGGCTCAACTGCAGTTCGGACCGCCCTGCAATGATGGGTCGGTGACAATCGCAAAATCCATCGTGCTGTTCGCCCTCGCCGCCGCCGCCGAAATCGGCGGTGCCTGGCTGATCTGGCAATCGGTCCGCGAAGGTAAAGACTGGTGGTGGGCCGGCCTTGGCGTCCTGGCGCTTGGCGCCTACGGCTTCGTAGCCACGCTCCAGCCGGATGCGCACTTCGGCCGCATCCTCGCCGCCTACGGCGGCGTCTTTGTCGCCGGGTCACTCGCCTGGGGCATGGCCTTCGACGGCTTCCGCCCCGACCGCTGGGACATCACCGGCACGGCAATCTGTCTGCTGGGCGTGGCCGTGATCATGTTCGCGCCCCGCAGCGGAAGCTGAACCCAAAAACGGCACGCACCCGACCTGCGCACGCCGGATTCCCTTGCCACGCCCCCACGACGAAGAAAGCAGTCACCCATGAAACAAACCGCAGCAGTACCCAACCGGGCCCGGGCCGATCCTGCACGCACAGTCCGCGTGGCCGTGTGGATCATCCTCGGACTGATCGTCGCGGCGGGCCTCATCTGGTACGCGGTTCTCACCACCACCAAACCCGCCCCGGCGGCTCCCCAACCGGCCGCCAGTGCGCAACTGGTGCGCGAGGACAGCCACCGCCTCACCTCCCCCGCCGTCGAAAAGGCCCAGCTGGTGGAGTTCCTGGACTTCGAATGTGAGTCCTGCCGGGCCGCCCATCCGCTCGTCGAGCAACTCAAGCAGGAGTACGGGGACCGGATCACGTTCGTGAACCGCTACTACCCCCTCCCCGGGCACCGGAACTCGGGGACGGCCGCCCTGGCCGTGGAAGCGTCCGCGCAACAAGGCAAATACGAGCAGATGGCGGCCAAGCTGTTCGAAACCCAGCCGGAGTGGGGCGGGAAGCAGGAGTCCCAGGCTGCGGTCTTCCGGGGCTTTGCCCAGGAGCTGGAGCTGGACATGGCCAAGTACGACGCCGCGGTGGCGGCCGAGGCCACCCGGGACCGCATCCGCAAGGACGCGGCGGACGGCGCGGCCTTGGGCGTCACCGGGACGCCCACGTTCTTCCTCAACGGCAAGAAGCTCACCCTGGATACGGAAGCGCAGTTCCGGCAGCTGCTGACCGACGCCGCCCGGTAGGCCCTACTGGAGGGAGGCGGTCAGCCGTGCCAGGTTGTCGAACGCCTTCTCGGCGACGGGCCGCCGGATCCAGTCCTCCAGCTTCAGCTCGATGCTGTTCGCCCGGTACCCGTCCTCGATGCCGCGGATCGCATCAACAAAACCGCGCCCATGCGCCAGCACGGACACCTCCATGTTGAGGCTGAAGGACCGGACGTCCATGTTGCTGGAGCCAATCACAGCAACCTCTTCGTCGATGGTGAAGTGTTTTGAATGCAGCACCTGCGGGGCCCGGTACAGGTAAACCCTGACGCCGGCGCGCAACAGCGCCTCATAGTAGGAGCGCTGCGCGTGGTACACCATCTTCTGGTCGCCGATTTCGGACACGAAGAGCTCGACGCTGAGCCCCCGGGCTGCGGCCGTCACAATGGCCATCAGGATGGATTCGTCCGGCACAAAGTACGGGCTGGTGATGCTGACGCGGCGTTCGGCCTTGTGGATGAGCGTTGCATAGAGCTTCAGGTTGTTGTCGTTGTCGAAGCTGGGACCGCTGGGCAGAACCTGCGCGTCGATCGGCACGGACCCCGGCCGGTGGACGACGGAGCCGTGTTCCAGCGGCAGTATGACGTCGGTCTCGCTGTACCAGTCGGTCGCGAACACCGCGTCCAGCTCGCGCACTACAGGGCCTTCGAGCCGCACCATCAACTCATGCCACTGGAGTCCGCGCTTCAGGTTTCCCTTCTTGTTGTAGCTGGCGTCGATGAGGTTCTGCGAACCGGTGAACCCTACCCGGCCGTCGACGACGACGATCTTCCGGTGGTTGCGCAGGTCCGGCCGCTGCCACTGGCCCCGCCACGGCCGCACGGGCAGCATCGGGTGGTACTCCGCCCCCGCGTCCTCGAGGTACTGCAGGGTTTCCTTCCGGCCCGGGAAGATCAGCCCGGACAGGTGGTCCGACAGGACGCGGACCGCCACACCTCGTTCCTTGGCGCGAGCCAGCGCATGGAAGAACGGCGCCGTCGTGTCATCCAGCGCCATGATGTAGAACTCCACGTGCACGTACCTCGTGGCCGTGTCGATGTCCGCGATCATGGCATCGAAGGTGCCGTTGTAGTCAGGCAGCAGCTCGGCGTGGTTGCCTCCGACCATCGGCAGGGCCCCAAGGTTGTTGTTCAGCGTCACAGCTGAGTGCAGCCACTCCGGCCAGTTCCCGCCCTGGCTGATGAGGCTGCTCCCGGCAGTTCGCTCCAGTACCAGCTCATTGATTCTCCGCTGCTTGTCCCGGCGGGCCTTGGGCAACTTTGAATAGCCGACCAGAAGGTAGACGACGGCACCGAGCACCGGGATGAAGATGATGGCGAGGACCCAGGCAATGGCCGACGACGGGCGGCGGTTCATCGACACCAGGACAGCTGCGACCCCCACCAGCAAAATGTGGGCCGCCAGCAGCAGCAGGGCGACGGCTTCGGGATCCTGGAGGAATTCGCGCATGGTGACCTGATACCCGTCCGACGCCGCAGGCCGGGTCAGGCCAGCGTCCGGCCTTTGATGCGTTCGAATTCTTCAGCGCTGATTGTTCCGGCGTCCAGGAGCGCCTTGGCCCGGGTGATCTCCCCGGAGGGGCTCCCGGCAGCTGCCCGGGGGGAGGCATGGGCCTCCTCCCAGTGCCGCCGGGACCGTTCCGCAGACCGTTCGGCCATCCCGTCGCCGCGGGCAGCCAGATACACCAGCAGCGTCACGAAGGGCAGGAACGCCAGGAATACCACCCACACCGCCTTCCACAGCCCGCTCAGGCCGGGGTCGCGGAACAGGTCGCCGATGATCGCGAAGAGGCCAAACAAGTAGGCGAAAAAGACACAGGCGGTGAAGAACCACCAGAAAATGTCCCAGAAATTCTCCCAGAAACTCATGTGGCTGCCCTGCTTCCAACTAGTCCGGCGACGGCCCGCGGCGGGTGCCGTCGGTCAACACTTGGCCGATGTCCCGAGATCGCTCAGCGCAGCCTGGACGTTGGCCGCCTCGTCCAGCAAGGACGCCCGCGCCTGCGCGAGTGTCGCGTCGTCCGGTATGTCCCTGACGGCAGCCGAGAACTTGTTCTCGGCTTCTTTGACGGCGTCCACGCGATCCTCGGCTACGGCCTCGCTCGCCTTCAGCAGGTCCTCGTGGGCCTTCGCCACCTGCTCCCTCGCCTCCTTGACCTGGTCCACCGTGGATGTGGGCGTCAACGAGTCCTTGAAGGACGTCAGGGCTGACGCGTAGGCCTTGGTGGCTGCGCACGCCTGCGATTCGTTCTCCTGCGGGGTGTTCGCGGCGGGGGTGCTGCAGCCGCTCAGCAAAGCGATGGCAGCTGCGAGAGTGATCGCACCCGCAAACGTGCGGTTTGGGTTCTTGGACATCGGGAGGTTCCTTTCCTGGACGTGTTCTCCCCAGCCAGCTCTTGGCAGTCATGACCAGTGTGGACACCAACGCCGGCGTGGTCCTCACCCGCCGCGGGTGAAATCCCTTGGCCCGGACATAAGCCCAACGAAATACCGCCGTGCCAGGCCGTCCTGGTCAGACGATGCCGCGTTCGGCGGCCGTCTTGAGGGCATCGCGCCGGCCGGCTGCGCCCAGTTTGCGGTAGATGGAACGCTCGTGTGTCTTGACGGTGTTCACGGAGATGAACAGGGCCTCGGCAATTTCAGCCGCGGTCATCACGGAGCGCATGTAGGCCAAAACTTCCCGTTCGCGGTCTGTGAGGGTCCAGTACGAACGGGTCCGGAGGTGCGGAGGTTCCTCGGCGTGCCGTGCCATCCGGGCTGCAACGAATGATTCATGCGAGGTCCCCCACACGGCGTGCCGGATCAGGAGGTCCGCAAGCTCGTCGCGCCGCTCGGCGAAGGGGCGCAGCACGGACTGGGGCTCAGCCTGCCGGACCGCGTGCTCCAGCCGCTGGTGCGCTTTGGCCTCATCCCCGGATGCCTGGGCCAGGAGGGCCTCGGTCAGGCTCAGGCTGGTGTCCAGATAGAGGTTGAGGTGCCGGCCGGACAGCGCTTGTGCACACAGTACGGCTGCACCGCGTTCCCCGCCCCGGCGCAGGAGTTCGGCCAGAAGCACGTTTACCACGGGGGAGCGTCCGCCGGCACCCAGAGAGGCCGCCACTGTCAGTGCGGCGTCCAGGTCGCCCTTGGATTCGGCAATCTTGGCCAGGGCGATGGTGTGGAAATCCGCCCACGACACTTGATACAGGCCCTGCTCATACAGCGCCTCCAGCGCCGCCGTGGACTCAGCCAGGTGGCCCTGGTCGCCACTGGCACAGTCAACGAGGACTTCGTAGAAGACTGTGAGCGGGCCGAGCGGAAACGACGAGCCGCAAATGCGCTGGGCCTTGGCCAGGTGGGCCCTGGCGCCGCTCAGTTCGTCCTTCCAGTAGCAGACGATCCCGCGCGCCAGCCAAGCCGCCCCCATCCGGTCCTGCGCCGCCCGTCCCAGCCCGTCTGCCCGGTCGAGCGCCTGCGTTGCAATGTCCTCGGCCGCCGCCAGGTCTCCCCCAGCTGCAAATGCCAGAGCAAGTTCTGCTGCGGAGCCGGCTTCCACCGCCTCCCAGTGGCTGGCCGCGCCCGCGGCAGACTGGAGCAGGAGCGCGGCCTGGTCCCCAATGCGGTGCAACCTGAATTCGGCCTGGGCCAGCAGGAACAGGCCCGATGTGGTGGGCCGGCCGCATTCCAGCGCCCCGCCGTCATTTGCCGGAGCATACGTTGCCGGAACATCCGGCTGCCCGCCGGCGGACGACGGCTCGAAGACTGTCCGGCAGCGGTCAAACTTCCGTCGCCGCACCGCGTCCAGCATTGAAGTCCGCGCCAGCGCACGGTAGGTGAGTTCCGTGGCAGCCTCGCTGTCATCGTCGAGTGCCCGGCAGACCGAACTGACCATCAGGATTTCAGGGTCGTCGTTCCAGGGCGCCGGCAGCTCGCGGCACGCCTGTTCAAGAGCATGGGCTCCGCTGCACAGCAGGAACTCGAGCCAGTACGCTCCGAGTGCCGTGACAGCCTGCCTGGGAGCCTTGCCCTCGAGGGCTTGAGGCACGCTCTCTCCGACGTCGGTCTCCGCATAATGCCGCGCCGCAACCCTGTGGAGGCGTTCCGCGAGCAGGGGATCCCGCCGCTCCAGTATCCGGCGGCACTGGGCCGCGAAGAGCGACTGCCAACGGTACATCGATTCACCGCCGCGGTATTCGCGCTCCTCGATGAACAGCCCGTCCCGCAGGCACGCCTCCAGCAACATCCCGCCGTCGGGCTGACCGTTGAGCTCCACGGCGAGCCGCCGGTCCAGCCAGTCGCAGGCAGTGGCCCGCAGGACGAATTCCGCCTGTGCGGGGTCAAGCTGGTCGAGGACCTCTTCGGCAATGTAATCGGCCAGTGGTACCTGGACGGGACGACTCACCGGGCTCCCGTCCGGCACGGTAACCGCTTGGGCCGGCGTGCCGAGGCCGGCCTGGACAGCCACCGGCCAGCCGCCCGTCCGGTGCCAGATTACTCCGGCGTCGAAGCCCGGCCCGTGTCCCAGCGAAGTGGCAAATTCTGCCGCTTCCCCCCGGGTGAAGGCCAGGTCCGCGGCACTGAATTCCCGCAGTCCCTCCCCGTAACGGAGCCGCTCCAACTGGATCGCGGGATGCCCGCGTCCCGAAAGGACAAGCCGCAAGGCCGGCGGGGCTGAAGCAGCAAGTACTCCCACTACTCCGTTGGCCAGTCCCGGGCCGGCCAGGTGAAGATCGTCAATGACAAGCGCGATGGGCTCCGTGAGCTGTTCCAAAGCCCCGAGCAGCGAATCGTAGGAACCGGCGCGGTCCGCGGCAAGTTGCTGGTCCAGCGCCATCAGCGCGGCGTTTCCTGGCAAAGGCACCTGCCCGGCAACAGCCTGCAGGGCCCCTACAACCCCTGAGAAGAGCCGGGCCGGCTGACTATCGAAGCGGTCCAGCGACAACCAGGCACACTGGAAATCGCGCTTGCGGACCCACTCGCTCAGAAGGGTGGATTTGCCGTACCCTGCCGGCGCCGCGACGAGAGTCAGCCGGTAAGCATCGGCGGCCGCAGTCAAAGCGTCTTCCAGGCGCGGGCGCTCAAGAGTCCCCAGTCCGCGCAGAGGCGGCCGGAGCTTTAATTGCGGACCGTAGACCGATTCCGAATGTTGCGGTTGTCCCACGTAACCGATCGTAGAGACGACCAATAGCGTCCAATAGGGGCATAAGGTCCTTGTGCCTGCACCCCGCCCGACCGCCGCCCGACCCGCAGAACCACCGCTTCGGCCGCCCCGGCTGGGACGGTCCGTGCGCGGTAACATCAGTCATGGCCGCACATCAAAGTAGCCGCAAGAGCCCCGTGTTTATCCGTCAACTCGACCGGGCCACCAGACGGCACGTTTTCCTGGCCGCGGGAATTCGGCTTGCTGCCTTTCTCATCCTGCTGTTTTTTCTCTTCAACTTCATTCCTGTCACCGGCTTCAGCGACGACAATTCGGCGGGGGCCTGGATCCGGTTGGTGCTGATACTGCTCGTGTTTTTGTGCGCCCTGGCACTTCAATTGCGGATGATCATTGCCGCGGAGGTGCCCCAGGTCCGCGCCGCCGAAGCCGTTGTCGAGACCGTCCTGATGTTCCTGGTTCTCTTCGCTCTCCTCTACACATCGATGTCCACAACGGACCCGCTGGCATTTACCGAGCCGCTGAGCAAGATGGATGCGCTCTACTTCACCACCGTCACGTTCGCCACTGTCGGGTTCGGGGACATCACTCCCGTGAGCCAGCTCGCCCGGGCAGTTGTGACGGTGCAGATGATCGCCGGCATGGGCGCGCTCGTGCTGGTCGCCAAAGTTGCCTTCTTCGCAGCCGGCCGACGGCTGGGCAACCGCTAGCGTCACCCCTTTCGGGTGAGCGGCGGCGCCGGCAGGGGCGCCGGATCAGTGCCGGAAGGGATGCTGCCGGCCGGTCCCGTCCTGAAGGAGCCTCCCGGGCGGGCGCTCTGTCCTCTCCCCCGTACGCCGGTTCCCTTGCAGCTGCCAACAGATCACCCCGGGCGGGTGGGGCCCGGCAGGTGGACCTTGCGGACAATGAGAGGTGTCACGGCTGCAGTACTGCACAGGGCTGGACCGCGCGCGCAGGAACAGGAGCGTCATATGAAGATCGGGCCGTTGGAAGTGATTGTCTGTGCCTTTCCGAAACCGGCCATCGGCGCCAACGTCATCAAGGCACTCAGCGAGACGGTGAAATCCGGAGCCATTACCCTGGCGGACATTGTCCTGGTCAGCAGGGACCGGGCGGGGGCGGTGCACGTCCGCGACCTGCACGACGGTCTGCCCGCGGCGTGGTCGGGGCTGATCCGGGACGCCCGTCCCATGACGCTGCTCAGCGACGCCGACATCGCCGTGGCCGCGGAGACCATCGGGAACAACGAAACGGCGTTGATCGCCGTCGTCGAACATCGCTGGGCCCACCGGCTGTCCGAAGAGGTGCGGCGCTCAGGAGGTGTCACGGCGCTGCAGGGCCGGGTTCCAGACGCGGAAGCGGTCCTGGCGCTCGAAGCCGACGGAGTCACACCAACTTGACCGGCACATTGAGGGAAGGAACTGTTCATGCCATTTGCTCGAGCCGGCCGGCCAGGGCTGCTCGGATCCGTTGCCCGGACGGCTGCGGCCCGGGAGGCTCCGGCTCCGGGTGCCCAACCCTCCGCCGCGCCGCCGCCGGCCGCCGGCCAGGAACTGGCGGACCAGCTCTCACGGCTGGCCGAGCTGCGGCGCACCGGCATGCTCACCGAGTCCGAATTTACCGCCGCAAAATCACGGCTTCTGATGTAGTTTCCCGCCTGCGACGCCAGGCACCCCCTACCCAAACCCAGACGTTGGAGGTGGATCCCGTGAAGCGATTGAAGCACTTCCATCGCTGTCCGCACACCCAGAGCCGTGCCGGCTCACCGGGCCCGTCATGCCGGACCATCGAGCCGTGCGGCGGGAAACGGCCCGAGCGGAGCAGGCCATGACACTTCATAATGATGCAGTCGACGGCGGCAGTCCGGAGCAGGAAGAGATCCTGCGGCTGCGCGCCGAAGTGGCTCGGCTGCAACTCGAACGGGACCGGGCCGTCACGGCAGTGCCGAAACCGCCAGGCACGGGAGCGGGGCTGGCCCGCCGGATCATCGCCGTCGTTCTGGTGGTCCTGACCGCCGTTCTGGCGATCGCCGCAGTGCCGGCGCTGTACCTGCGCAGCGAGGTCCTCGACACGGACCGTTACGTGGCCACAGTTGCACCGTTGGCGTCGGACCCGGCAATACAGGCGGAGATCTCCAACAAGGTCACCGCCCAGATCACCGAAGCAGTCGATATCGAGGGCATCACCCGGGATGCGATGACCGAACTGGCGAACGTGGCGCCGCGCGTCGCCGCCGTGATCACCGGCCTGGCCCCCGCCATCGCCGAACAGACCAAGTCCCTGATCCACACCGCGGTCTCCAGATTCGTCGCCAGCCCGCAGTTCCAGGATCTCTGGACCCAGGTCAACAGGGTGGCGCACCAGAGCATCGTCAATCTGGCCACGGGCAACACCGGCGGGACAGTCAGCATCGACGAAACCGGCACCGTCTCTATCTCCACGAAGGAGATCATCGCCCGGGTCAAGACCCTCCTGCTCGAGCAGGGGGTTGACATAGCGGCACGGATTCCGGAAGTCGACGCACAGATCACCCTG
The DNA here is from genome assembly GCF_052245515.1 of Pseudarthrobacter sp. 1C304. Taxonomy (NCBI): domain Bacteria; kingdom Bacillati; phylum Actinomycetota; class Actinomycetes; order Micrococcales; family Micrococcaceae; genus Pseudarthrobacter; species Pseudarthrobacter sp. 1C304. Next base: position 119,019 of record NZ_JBQQCH010000005.1, read on the forward strand.
GTCCAGTCCCCCGAACTGGCCCGGGCCACGGAGGTCATCAGAGCCCTGGACCGGACCGCCCCCATCCTCGCCTGGCTGACGGTGCTGAGCGCCATCGGAGCCATCGCCGTGGCACCGCGGGGCTGGCGGCGGCGCACCACCAGCCGGGTCGGGTTGGCAATAGCAATCGCCATGGCGGTCCTGGCACTCGCGCTGGCCGTCGGTCTGGACATATTCCTTGACACGATCCCGTCGTCCGCGGTCTCCCCCGCAGCGGCGCAAAGCCTCGTTGATACGGTCCTGGTGCCGCTGCGGACCGCCGTGCGGTTTGTCTTCGTGGTGGGCCTGCTGATGGCGCTGGCCGCGTTCCTCACCGGCCATTCACGCCCGGCAGAGTCCGTCCGGCAGGGCCTGGCGCGGGCCGGCGACTACGTGACCGGCAAGATTGGGGCCGGGCAGGCCAAGCCGTGGCAGCACTGGCTGGCACGCTACCGCCGCATCCTGGAAGCCGCCGTCATCGGTATCGCCGTCCTTGTCCTCATTCTCTGGCAGTACCCGACGGCGGCCGTCGCCATCTGGACGGCAGTCCTGGCCGTACTGGCGATCCTCCTGATCGAGCTGCTGTGCCGCCCGGCGGTCGCTGCCGCCCATGTCGGCGCGGGTGTGGCAGGCGCGGGTGTGGCCGGCGCGCCGCCGGAAGAGTCCCACCCCGGAGGGACCCATCCGACGCGCCCGCTGCCCTAAGCAGTTGTAGGAGTAAAGGAGTAGAGGTCCTGGTTGCCGCCATGCACCACGACGCAGGTGGCATCCGGTACCTCCTGCCACGCCCCGCGGAGGTCGCCCAGCGGCTCGGATACCACCAGCCGGGTGTCGTCGGAAAGGTCATGGAGCAGGGGGTTGTCCGGATACTGGGCGCGGAGGGTCGCGATGTCCGTACTGTGGAAGAGGCTCCGGGAGTTGCCTTCGCTCGAATAACGGAAGGCCCACGTCGTCTCGCCGTCGGTGGTGGCCACCGTCATCTGGATGGGGTGCTCGACGCCGTGGCGCCGCCCTGCGTCCTCGATGACTCCCACCGCCTGGGCCACCGCTGCGCGCGGGTCGCGTTCCAGACCGAAGGTCAGTGCGAGGTAGAAGAACATCTCCGAGTCGGTTGACCCCTCTATCTCGGGATAGAGCTCAGGAGCAATTGCCATGGCCAGATCACGCTTAACCTTCGGGAAGTCCGCAAGGACACCGTTGTGCATCCAGAGCCACCGGCCATGGCGGAACGGGTGGCAGTTGGTCTGCTGCACGGCTGTGCCCGTGGTGGCGCGGATGTGCGCGAAGACGCGGGCGGCCGAGGCCTGCTGCGCAAGTTCGTGCAGGTTGCGGTCGTGCCACACAGGCTCAGTGCTGTGAAAAACACCGGGAAGCGGTGCGTTGCCGTACCACCCGACGCCGAAACCGTCACCGTTGGTGGTCTCCACCCCCATACGGGCGTGTTTGCCCTGCATCACGAGCGAGTTGGCGGGTTTGTAGAGGAGGTCATCCAATCGAACGGGAGAACCCGAATACGCTAGCCAGCGGCACATGTCTTCTCCTTCAGATCAGCCGGGTTGCATCACGATTCCATCACCGATGGAAAGGCCGCACATCATCTCCGGCGGGTGACCCGTCCGGTACAACTGCTATTGGCGAAGAACCCGTTGTTTGAGCGCGGCGAATTCCTCGGCGGTCAGCGCACCGTCGTCCATCAGCGCCTTCGCCCGGGCGATCTGTTCGGCGGGGTCGCTGCCGGCCGTCGGGCGGACATCGACTTCGGCCTCGTCCCGGGCCGCGTCGTTTCGCACTGCCTGCCGGAGCGCCATGGACTGCCCAAAGGCAATCAAATATGCCACGCCGCCCAGGACCGGCAGGAAGATCAGGACAATCACCCAGACAGCTTTGCTCCAGCCGGTGCGTGTGGGGTCGGAAAAGATGTCTTTGACAATCAGGAAAAGCACCACCAGATAGGAAACATAAAGGACAAACGACATCATCAGCCAGAAATAGTCCCAGAAAGTCATGCCTTTTCCTTTCAGCAGTATCAGCCAGGACCCGCCTCCCCCTTCGGCGGGGGCCGTCCGGGGTTGACCGGCACCCCCGAAGTTTCCGGAATTGAAAGCTATTTCCAAAGCTCCCGGGCGCGCATGCCCGCATCATCCCACAATTGGTCGCGCGCCGGAACAGGCCCCGGATCACCCCCGGCGGGTGAGGCAGGCCCGCGGAACGAGGCCAACCATGGACTTACCTGCCAGTGATGGTGCTGCCAGGCGAATGCCCGTCCGAAAGGGGCCACACATGGCGAAGCCGCAGCAAATCTGCGCACGTTTACTGGCCGCCGGCGCAGCGCTGGCGCTTTTGGCCGGCTGCAGCATGCCGAGCCCGCCGTCAGGCACCACCAGCCCCGCAGCTACATCCACGGGTCCGGGCACGGCCAGTCCGACGCCGACCGTTTCCCCGGTCTGCGCCGCCGCCGACGCCTTCGCCGACGCACTCACCGGCTTCAAGGACAGCCTCAAGCCCGGCGTGACGGTGGAACAAGTCCGCGCGGCGCGGGACCAGGTGGTGAAGACCTATGACGATCTGGTCACGGCAACGGGGAGCGCGGCAGCGGCCCGCGTGGACGCGGTCCGGGCTGCCGAGGACGCGTTCACGGCCGCCGTCAATGACGTTCCCGACGACGCCACCCTGACCGATGCCATCGATTCCCTTCGGGACGAAGCGGTAAATGTCCAAGGCGCCCTGAGTGACCTCGTCACGGACGTTGAATGTTAGGTTGCAGCTCCTTCCGGCCCGGGCCATTCCGGCCGGACCTGCGTTTTACGAAAAATGCCGCACCAAATGAAAGCAGGGAAACCAAGTGAACTTCTGGGAAAGCTTTTGGGACATTTTCTGGTGGTTTTTTATTTTCTATGCGCTCTTCGCTTTTCTGTACGCCTTGTACATGGTCATTGCCGACCTCTTCCGTGACCATGAACTGAGCGGTTGGTGGAAAGCTGTCTGGATCATCTTCCTGGCGTTTGTGCCGTTCCTGACGCTGCTGGTGTACATGGTGGCGCGCGGGAAGGGCATGGCCCAGCGGTCCATGGAACGGGCCCGCCGGGACCAGGCCGAAGCCGATTCTTATATCCGCCGGGTCGCTGCCGCGAGCCCCACGGAGGAAATCGCCAAGGCGAAGGCCCTCATGGATTCGGGAACCATCTCTCCGGACGAGTTCGAGCGGATCAAAACCAGGGTCACCAGCTGACCCTGGGAAGGGGACCGCGGCGCCGCCCGGACCCTACTAAGCCCGCCGCTGCGCCTCTAAACTGTGTCCACGGTGATCGAAGGAGGGCTCTCCATGGGGCCGGAACCAGCGGAATCAGCTCCAGATCCTGCCCTCCCCCGCGCAACAGTCATCCTGCTCACCCTGGCAGCTGCCGCCGCCGTGGGCTTCGGCCTGTCCGCCTTGCGGGGAATAGTCATCCCCGTCTTTTTCGCCTTTGTTCTGACACTCTGCGTCCACCCCCTGCGGCGCTGGATGCAGGGCCGCGGGATCTCACGGGGAATCGCAACAGGAAGCACCATCGCGGCTGTCTTTGCGCTGCTCGCCGGCTTCGCGACCATCTTCATTGCCTCGCTCGCCCAGTTCTCGGCGCTGGTGCCGCAGTACGCTCCGCAGCTTGCCCAGCTGGGCGCCTCCATCACAGCGTTGCTGGAATCTGTGGGATTCGGCCCCGAGCAGACCCAGGCTGTGCTGGAGGGATTCACTCCCGGCCGGCTCATCAGCTTCCTCGCCGGATTACTGGGGAACATCACGAGCCTCATCGGCAGCCTGGTGGTCATCCTGACCATGCTGATCCTGATGGCGGTGGACGGCTCCCGCATGCCGGCCGTCCTGACGCACCTGAATTACCACCGGCCGCACCTGGTCACCGCCTACAACGACTTTGGCCGCAACGTCCGCCGGTACATGGTTGCCACCACGGTCCTGGGTGTCGCCCAGGGCCTCTTCAACTGGATCCTCCTGGTCATCCTGCAGGTCCCGGGCGCCCTGCTGTGGGGGCTGCTCTCCTTCATCTGCAGCTTCATCCCCAACATCGGCTACTTCATCGCCATCGTCCCGCCCCTGTTTTTCGGTTTCCTCACCGGGGGCTGGCCCACCGTGCTGGCCATCATTGTCATCTACGGCGGGATCAACACCATCATCCAGTCCATCATCCAGCCCCGGTACGTCGGCAACGCCGTGGCCCTCAGCGAAACCATCACGTTCGCCTCGGTCCTGTTCTGGGCCGTACTCCTGGGACCCGCCGGCGCCATCCTCGCCGTGCCGCTGACGCTCCTGACCCGCACGATCCTCCTCGATTCCAATCCCGACGTCGCATGGTGGCGGCCGCTGACGGGAGACCAGAAGTCCCTCGAAGTCATCCTGAAGCAGGAGGACGAGGCGATCCGCGCCCGCCGGGCACGGCGGGGACCGGCGAACCCGGGCCCCGCCAGCACACCGAAGGCGTGAGATGGCGCCGGTCCATGGCCCAGGGCAGGGGACGTTTCCGTGCTGAGTACAGTCATGAGCCTGGCGCTGTTCGCCCTCGCGGGCGCGATCAGCACCGTGCCGGTGAGCATCACCATCATGATCCTGCTCTCCCCGAACCCGCGCCGGGGTGCACTTCCGTTCCTGATCGGCAGCGTGGCCGGCTCCATCCTGGTTGTAGGCTTCTCGGCCGTCGGGCTGCAATTCCTGCCGGGAAGGCCAAGGAGGCAGGACGAAGTACTGGCCTGGATCAGTCTGGGTGTCGGCGTCCTGCTTATTGGCTATGCCGTTTACCTGTTCTGGCACGGCAGCCAGGCGGACAACGCCGTGGTGGGCAAGATGAAGGCGCGGTTCCAGTCCGCCCGGCCGTGGGAGTACGCCGTCCTGGGCCTGGGACTGAACCTGCGGCCGAAGTCGGTCCTGCTCGCCGTCGCGGCCGGGGCGGTCATCAGCGTCCGGGAACCGCCATGGTTCCAAGGCACCCTGCTGGTCCTCGCCTACGCCGTGGCCGTCCAGTCAGCGGTGGTCGCCCCCATCAGCATCTGGCTGCGTTCCCCGGAACGGGCCCAGGCGCCGCTGACCGCGATCTATGCGTGGATGCAGCGGCACGGGGGCGTTATCGCGGCGTCCGCAACCCTGACAATTGGAGTGCTCCTTGTGGGCTATGGGATTGCGCAGCTGTGAACAACAGCTCGCAGAGCACCCTCTGAACAGGACCGCTGAACAGCACACCTGAACAAGGAAAAGCGCCCCGGCGGTTCAACCGCCGGGGCGCGCCCTCCACGCTCAGACCAGCACGCTGCTCTTGATTTTCGCGAACTCGTCCTGGCTGATAGTCCCGGCGTCCAGCAGGGCCTTGGCCTTGGAGATTTCCTCTGCCGGGCTCGGAGCGGCGACCTCACGGATGTAGGCATCCGTCGACTCCTGGTTCCGCCGGGCCCGCTCACTCATGCGTCCGGTCATGCTCTTGCCGCGGGCAATCAGGTATACCAGCACGCCCAGGAGCGGGAGGAACGCGAGGAAGACTATCCACACTGCCTTCAGCCAGCCGTTCAATTCGTGATCACGGAAGATATCGGCAATGACCACAAACAGCGCATAAAGGAAAGCGATGAATGCGTACACATAAAAGAACCACAAGAAGATATTCCAAAAGTTTTCCCAGAAACTCATGAGACTGCCCTGCTTTCAGTTGATGCGGCGTGGAAATGGCTGCCTGACCAGTGGCAGATACCAACATTTTCGGCGCGTTCCGGACCGCATTCCTCACCCGCTGCGGGTGAAATTCCGTGTGGAAATCAGGGGTGCGGGGCTCAGCCCAAAATCGCGCCTTCACCGGCCCCGGAAGATTTGGGATCGGGCAGCCGCCTCATCCGGAAGGACGTGAACAGACCGGCTACTCCCGCCAGAAGCGGAACCACCAGCGCGATCTGGAGGGCAAGGGGCCGCGCTTCGTTGTTGATGCGGATCATCTCGTTCCTGACTTCCTCCGTTTCCCCGGCCAGCAGCTCCTGAAGCTGTGCGTCGCTCATCACCTGCGCGTCCTCCTCCAGGCTCTGCGCGACCTGCTGCTGCTGCTCGGGCGCAAGGACGGTGCTGGAGGCCGCCATGCCGACGAAGATGGACGACAGCGACGCAAGCATGATGCCGCCCGCGAACGCGAGCCCCAGCGACAAACCAAAGGACCCTGCGGCCGAGTTCACGCTGGCGGCCTCGCTGACCCGTTCGTCCGTAATCGGCGACAAGGTGTAGTTGTTGAGCTGGGACACCAGAAGCCCCAGGCCGCAGCCGGCAATGGTCAGGGGCAGCAGGAGCCACCAGCCGGAGTCCGCGCGCGGGACGATCGGGACCAGCACCACCAGGCCCGCGATCAAGAGCAGGAAACCCCACATGATGAGGCTCGCCGGCCGGCGCTTCCCGGCACGCTTGCCGGCAAGCATGGCGACGGCGAACATAGTCAACGACAGCGGGGCGATGGACAGCCCTGCCTGCATGGCGTTGTAGCCCAGAACCATCTGGAGGTAAATGGGCAGCACGATCATGGTCCCGCCGAGCGCGATTTGCTGCAGCATCTGGCCCGTCGCACCAAAGCGGAAGCCTTGCGACTGGAACAGGTCCGGGTCCAGCAGGGTCGCCTTGTGAAGCCGCTTGCGGCGGAGGAGCCAGTAGATCAGTCCGCCGAGCCCGACGGCGCCCACGGCCAGCAGCGCGCCCACCGATTCGCCGCCTTCCTGCCACACCAGGATGCCCAGCACAATGCCGCCCATCCCCACGATGGACAGGACGGATCCGACCAGGTCCAGGTCCCGGGACCCTACGAAAGGCACGTCGTGAACGAGTTTGATGCCGGACAGCACCACCGCGATGATAACGGCCTCGAGCATAAAGGCGACGCGCCAGGACAGGAAGGTGGTGATGAAACCACCCAGCAACGGCCCCACGGCCGCGGCGATCGCAGCCGAGGCGCCCACCAGGGCATAGACCCGTTTCTGCGCCGCCCCCTCAAAGTTGCCGTGGATAAGGGACTGCATGGCGGGCAGCAGAAGCGAGGCGCCAAGCCCGCCAATCACTGCCCAGAAGATGATGATCGGCAGAAGGCTTTGAGCCAGCGTCATCGACAGGGCGCCGATGGCGTAGCAGACGAGTCCGATCACGTAGGCACGCTTGCGGCCGAACAGGTCGCCAATTTTTCCGCCGATCAGAATGAAAGCGGCCGAGACCAGTGCCTCAAGTGCAATCGCCGACTGGAGGCCGCTGACGGTCGAGCCGATGTCCTCCACCACGGCGGATATCGAGACGTTCATGATGGAGGTGTCGACAACCAGCACGAACATCGCCATCGCCAGTAGCAGTGCGAGTCTGCCGTTGAACGGCTCCGTCTGGGTGCCGCCGCCGTTGGGTGTGCTCATCTGCAATCGTCTCCCGCGGTCGTTGGGCATGCTCCCCCAAAACTAGCCATGGGACGCGTGTGGCGAATCATTCCCGGGGCATGAGGTTGCCGCGGGCCGGCCGGTTAGTCCGGGGCGCCCTCACGGCCCTTCTCGACGGCGGGCTGCTGGGCCTGGACGGCCCTGAAGATGTTGCCGTGGATCTTGCCTTCGCCGAGGCGTTCGATCACGCCGTCCCTTGCCAGGGTGGCCCGGACCGCGGGCTTCAGCCGGGCGAGGCGGAGGGTGACCCCGGTCATAGGAACGGAGCTGGCCGACGATCGGCAGCCCGGCCGGGTTCCCCCGCCGCGGTTCCTTCGTGTGCCGTTCCCCAGGTTGCTTCCCCATCAGGGCCCCGTGTCGGTCCTGTCCGTTCCGGCCCCGGCAGATCGGGCGGACGTGCCGGCTCGCTGGGTCTGCGGGCCCGCCGGCCGGCCTGCTGCAGCCTGGTCGGCGTCGACGGCGGCCAGCTGGCGGATCAGGACGATCAGCCAGGCGAAGACCAGCGCCCCCGCGATGAGCTCCACGGCCGTCAGGTTGTAGTAGCCGAGCGGGAAGTACAACACCGCGGCGGCGACGATGACGGCCAGGAAGACCCACCCCAGCGACGCGAAAGTGGCGGACACTCCGGGGACGAGGGTCCGGATGCGGACCACGAGGACCCCGAAGACGACGGCCATGCCGGAAGCCGCCGCGGTGTGGAGGCCGAACCGCTCATCCACGGGGAAAATGCCCACGCAGGCCAGGAGTACACCGATGAGGACGATGCCTCCCTGCAGTATTCCCACGCTGCGGCGCGCGGAGGCGGTTCCTGCTGCAGCTTCGAGGGTCCTCGTGGCGTAGCCGGCCAGGGTGGTGACCACGGCGCCGGCGACGATCAGCGTGACATTGAACGCCACCCCCGACACATCGGAAGTCGCACCTAGGGCGCTGAGGTGTTCCTGCCACCACAGCGGATTCTCGGCGGTAAGCATGCTCGTGAGCACGCCGGTGACGAGGAAGACGGCCAGGACCGCAGCCAGCCGGTAGGCGTTCATGCTGACGGCGGACAGGTACGCGAAATAGGCACTAAGGGCCCCGGCGGTGCCGACGAGGATTGCCGCCGCCAGCGGGTACAAGACCGCACCCTGGAAAGCCCGCTGGAAAATGGAGAACAACGCGAGCCAGCCGAGCAGGAAGATGCTCCCGTGGGCCAGTGCCAGTGCGGCGGTGTCAATAATGCGCCGTGTCCGGCTGGCAGAGGGGAATTCCTTCGGTTCAAATCTGCGGCCGCGCAGGAGCCCGATCACCACCGCGGCGGCCCCCACGACCGCCGTGCCGACGGCGGCGATGTCACCGGCTGAACCCCTGCCGGCCAACGGGACCGGTTCCCGCCCGGCCAGCAGGAACGCCGCGACACCGAGGAGGAAGAATGCTCCGGCGCCGACGCCGAGCGCTTGGGACTCGGAAGTGACTGCAGCGTGCTTGTTATGGTCCGTCATCGCCCACTTCGCTTCGCCCGGGCCCCCGGGGCCGTTGACCGCCGCCGGGCCCGGCCCTGGCCCGCCGGGTCAGGGCAGGCGCGGGGACGGTCCGGTTCCGGCGTACATCCACGTTATGGCTGCCGTGCGCGCCGGCCGTCACCCGGGAAGGATGAAACCACGCTGCGGCCCTCGCGTCCCGGCGGTCCTGAGATATCCCTCCCCGTTGCGGCACGCAGGGTGTTGAATAGTAGTAGGTCCGCACCGCTGCCCGGTGCAGCGGGCAGCTGGACCGGTTGCGTTTGCTTGCCGGAGCGGTGGGGCCCGGCGTGGGACGGGGCCGGCGACGCTCGAGAACCCTCTGAGACCGGGGTTCTCTCCCCCAGCCGTCGTCGGCCCCTTGGTTTGCCCCGGGTGGATAATGGCACCATGCAGCCTGCCCCACGGATCACGGTGGAAGTACCGGTGCTCGCCGTCGGCTCCGGAGCCTCCGACTACGAGAACTTGGGACGCCACGTCGATGTCCTGCGCAAGCCTCAGGGCCTCCATCTGACCCTGCTGCACATCGGGATCCTGGCGGACTTCGCCCAGGACATCGCCGACTGGACCAAGGGCGCCACAACAGCCGATGCGGCCGCCGGTGCAACGGCTGCCTGGCTGGAGGCACTGCCCGTGCTGGAAGGATTCGCCGCGAGGTCCGAGCGTTTGGTCCTGCTGGGCGGCGGGCGTGTGAGCGGCCTGGAAGTCGAGGTTCCGGAGCAGGTGCGGACCTATCAGGTCTCCCTCGTTGTTGCCCTGCACGAACTGCTGGATGCGCTGGTGGTGGACAACGTGGACGATTTCATCCTCAGCTCGCGGGCCCTCGGGTACCGGTATCCCCGCTGGACCCCGCACGTTGCGGTCGGCCGGCCCAAACCGGGCAGCCGCGGGCCGCTGGCGATTGCGCCCTTGTCGATCGCCTTCGGCGCATCACGGATCAGGAACCGCCAGTTCCTCCCTGCAGCCGGCGGCAGACAATGACGGTCCGGAGCGCAGGAATCCTGCTGTACCGCCGGCCCGACGGACAGGCCCTTGAGGTTTGGATCGCCCACATGGGCGGGCCCTTCTGGGCGCGCAAAGACGCCCGCGCCTGGTCGATTCCCAAAGGCGAATACGACGACGGCGAGGACCCTCTCGCCGCCGCGCACCGCGAGTTCGCCGAGGAAATAGGAACCCCCGCACCGCCCGCCGACTACTTTCCCCTGGGCATCTTCCGGCAACCGTCGGGAAAAGTCATTACGGTCTTCTCTGCCGAAGCGGACTTTGCTCCCGCCGAGATCGTGAGCAACACCTTTCCGCTGGAATGGCCGCGGGGGTCCGGGACGGTCCGGAACTATCCCGAGGTCGACGACGCCCGGTGGGTCGAAGAGTCCGTGGCCCGGATCAAGCTGGTCAAAGGCCAAATGCCGATCCTGGACGCACTCATGGAACGCCTGGCCGGTCCGGACGAGTGACTGGCGCCGGGCCCGCCGGGCTTCCCGCTGAACCTGCGGGGCATTGCTGGCCCGGCGGCAGACTGCCATCCTAGGGTAATCCGCATTCCCGGAAGCGACCGAAGGGAAAGACGATGCCGCTCTACCTGACGAAGTTCAGCTACACCCCGGAAACCTGGGCCAGGATGATTGCCCACCCCGAAGACCGCGGCAAGGCGGCCCAGGCGTATATCGAATCGGTCGGCGGAAAACTCCACGGCTTCTGGTACGCCTTCGGCAGCCACGACGGCTACACCCTGTGGGAAGCCCCGGACAACGTCTCGATGGCCGCTGTGGCGCTGGCGATCACCGGAGGCGGTGCGCTGAGCTCCTTCGAAACCACCGTGCTGCTGACCGTCGACGAGACTCTTGACGCCCTGCGGATGGCCGGGGACGTCGGGTATCGGGCTCCCGGCAGTTGAGCAATAGTCACCAGAAGGCAGGTCCTTTATGGATACAACCAGACAGACCGGGCGGCCGGAGCCCACGGCCAGCCAGCGTGCCGCGAGCCTCAAGGAGCGCGTCTACATCAGCTTCACGGCCCTGGCCGTGGTGCTGGCGCTGAGCAGCCACGCGGACGAGACGACGCCCGCCGCGGCAGCGGCAACCCTCACCATCGTCGTCGTCGGCTCCTTGCTGGGCATCTTCGTCGCCGACCTGCTGAGCCACCTTACGGTCCATGCGGTGCTTCCCAGCGGCCAGGAACTGAATTCCATGATTGCCGTCAGCACCGGGTCGCTGAGCGTTCTGGTCACACCGCTCCTGCTCCTCCTGGCGGCCGGCCTGGGGCTCTGGTCCACGGCAGTGGCCCTGCGGTGGGCCATCGTGGTCCTCGTCGTCACCCTCCTGGTGATCGGCTACCTCGCCATCCGCCGGCTTGAGCTGCCGGCCCACCACAAGGCAGTGATCGTCCTTGCCGAAGTCGTGCTGAGCCTCGCGGTCATCGGGCTTGAGCTCCTGGCCCACAGTCTCTGACGCCGGGGCTGACGGGGACCAAGCGGAGGGTCCGTTCGTTGAACCGGTTAGCCGCCCACCGCCACACCACCTCGAGGAGCCTGCTTTTTGCTGATCGTACTCATGGGAATCGACGGCTCCGGTAAGACGACGGTGGCCGAGGCCACTGTCGACGCGGCCCGTCGGGCCGGGACAAACGTCCTTCTCCTCCGGAACTACGCCGGGCGCCGGGTGATGTCCCTGATCGGCGCCCGCTTGGGCCGTCGAATCCCCCCACGGGCCGCGGACTTCATCGAAACTGCCATCCGCACGGTCAATGTCCTGAACTCCCACCGCCGTGCCCGGAACTTCCGCGGACTGGTGGTCATGGACCGCCACCTCCAGTGCCAGCTCGCGCTCCGTGAAATGTACGGGCTGCCCCGGGGGCGATTCCTGCCCTGGCTCCTCCGGAAGCTCCCTGCGCCGGACCTGGTCATCTACCTCGACATTGACCCGCATGAGGCGCATGCAAGGGTCCTCGCCCGCGGCACCGACTCCGAGCAGCTGGAGGACCTGGCATCGTTACGGGACGCGTACTACGCCCTCCCGGAGTTTGCCGGATTCACCAGAATTGCTGCCGGCGGGCCGCCGTCGGAGGTGTACTCCCGGGTGCAAGGGGCCATCTCCGCGGCTTCGCTGCCGGCCTAGACGATATGAAGTGACTGATCTGGGCGCTGCCCCGTCCGGGACCCGGCCATTATCGCCGGGCGGTCCCGCAGCGCCGGCTGTGGTGTGATCCGTGCCGTCTGTGGCCGGCGGGCGCTGCAGGACCTGATCCCGGCTGTGATGGCCCTGTATCCCGGACGGGGCTGCACGTAAAAGGCAAGAGGCCGGGGCCTTCTGTTTCACAGGGTCCGTGGGTTGCCATCATCGGCTCCCTTGGCCTTGCGGCTGATCGGGGGTGCAATGGTAGTGCCACATGTGAAGCTTGGGAGGTCCCGGCTATGTTTGAGCATACTTTCATTGGTCTGGATGTTCACGCGGTCAACGTCGTGGGCCATGCGCTGAACCCGGACACGGGAGAAATCAGCACCCACACCATGGGCTCTGACCCGGCCGGGGTGCTGGAGTGGATCCGCCGGTTCGAGCCGCCCGTCAAGGTCGTTTACGAATCCGGCCCGACCGGGTTCGTCCTTGCCCGCTTCCTGCGGGCTGCCGGCATCAACTGCGTCATCGCGGCGTCCTCGAAACTGCTCCGCGCACCCGGGGACCGGATTAAAACCGACCGGCGTGACGCCCGGGCGCTGGCCGAAATGCTCGCGGTCGGTTCAGTCACCGAGGTTCGGATCCCGGACCCGGACGAAGAGGCCCTCAGGGACCTGTCCAGGCTGCGCTCGGGCACGGCCAAGGACCTCGCGCACGCCCGCCAGCACGTGAACGCCATCCTGCTGCGCCACGGCATCCGCTACCCCAACGAGACCAGATGGACAAAGGAACACGGCCTCTGGCTGCACCGCCAACGCTTTACCGAACCGGCACTGCAGTTCACCTACGAGACCGACGTCGAGCAGGCAGAACTCCTCGCCGGGCACCTTACAAGGATCGACAAGCAGGTCGCCGCCACGGCCGCGGCCTGCCGCTACACCCCCGTGATTGAGGCATTGATGTGCCTGCGTGGCATCCGCATCACGACCGCGTTCGGTCTCGCGGCGGAAATCGGTGACTGGACCCGCTTCACCGGTTCATCGATCGGCTCCTACCTCGGGCTGGTCCCCAGCGAGAACTCCTCCGGCCAATCCCGCCACCAAGGCCCCATCACCAAAGCCGGGAACACCTACGCCCGCAAACTCCTCATCGAAGCCGCCTGGCAACACCGGCGCCCCTACGCCCGGCCCGGGGAACGGCTGCTGCGCCAGCTCGAACACGTCTCCCCGGCAACCCGGATCCGCGCCCTGGAAGGCAACCACCGGCTGCACCACAAATGGGAAACGTTCGATGAACGCCGCAAAATGTCCGTCAAGGCCAACACCGCGATCGCCCGCGAGCTCGCCGGCTGGTGCTGGTCACTGGCCGCCCCGCTCCAGCAAGGAACACATATGAACGCAGCCTGAGAAGACGTGCCCCCCGGGGACGTGATGCAAGCGCTGGCAGCACACGGAGCTAACTCGAGAACCCGCTATGAGCAGACGGACCCCACCGTCGACGCTCGATCCTAGACACCGATAACGCTCCAGCCGAACAAATCGTCATGCGGTAACCAACCCGCGAATATCAGCCTGACACTGCCAGTCGACAACGACCCGCCACCACTCACACCACCACCCGGAGGCACACCACGAGCGGCCCCCGGAACCACCAACACCAGGAGCCGCTCATCTCTGCCTCTTGACAACCCGACCTACATATCAGCGGGCCAGGAACTCCTCGTGCTGGCGGTGCGCTTCGGCCACCAGCTCGCGGATCTTGTCGATGTCCTTGGCCTTGTTCCGGTACTTCAGGTCCATGGTCATGATCTGCGCCTCCTCTGCGGTCAGCATCCGGTAGATGCGTTCACGCTCGGACGCGTCGGCCGTGTATTCGAGGTCGAGGTAGTTGACGGCGTGGCGGCGGGCGTTGTTGATCGACGTCTGCGCCTTGCCGGCCTTGCTGAGCAGCGAGGCCACGACCGTGATGACCAGCACCCCGATGATGACGCTGAGGGACAGCCCCGTGCTGATCTCGATGACGGGAACCGGTTCGCCGCCGTTGATGAACGGCAGGTTGTTCTCGTGCAGGGCGTGAAGCACCAGCTTGACGCCGATGAAGGCGAGGATGGCCGCCAAACCGTATGCAAGGTAGATGAGGCGGTCCAGGAGACCGTCAATCAGGAAGTAGAGCTGGCGGAGGCCCATCAGGGAGAACGCTGTCGCCGTGAAGACGATGTAGACGTTCTGCGTCAGACCGAAAATGGCAGGGATGGAGTCGAGGGCGAAGAGGATATCGGTTCCGCCGATGGCGACCATCACCAGCAGCATCGGCGTCAGCGCCCGCTTGCCGTCCTGGATGGTAAAGAGCTTGTCGCCGTCGTAGTGCTCCGTGGTGTGGAAGAGCTTCCGGGCGATTCTGATCATGAAGTTATCGGCGTGGTCGTCGCCGTGGGAATCCGGCCGGAGCAGGTTGCCGGCGGTGATCAGCAGGATCAGGCCGAAGATGTAGAACACCCACGCGAAGGAGTTGATCAGCGCGGCGCCCAGGAAGATGAACCCGGTGCGGGCGATCAGCGAGAAGACGATGCCGAAGAGCAGCACCTTCTGCTGGTCTTCCCGGGGCACCCGAAAGCTGGCGATGATGATCAGGAACACGAACAGGTTGTCCACGGAGAGGGCCTTCTCCGTGATGTACCCGGCGAAGTATTCCGATCCCATCGCCGTGCCGCCGAACACCCACACCAGGATGCCGAACACCACGGCCAGGCCCACGTAGAGCGTGGACCAGGCGGCAGCCTCTTTCAGCGTGGGCACATGGGCCTTGCGGATGTGGAAGAAGTAGTCGAAGGCCAGCAGGGCAACGATCACCGCTATGGTAGCGGTCCAGATAAGGGGGGAAACTGTCATGGCTGCTCAACTTCCGTGATGGGGCCGGCACCTGTGTCCAGCGCCGTCCCGTTATCAGATGGTATGCGGAATTCAGACACTGGTGGCATCCTGGACCTCACCCACCAGTTCCTCGATGATGTCCTCGAGGAACAGCACGCCCGTAGTGACGCCGTGGGCATCAAACACCCGGGCAACGTGCGCTCCCGTGCGGCGCATCACGGCGAGGGCGTCTTCGAGTTCACTGCCGCTGAAGGCGGAGGCAAGCTTGCGGATCCGTTTGGCGGGAACGGCTTCGTTGAACGCGGCCGGCGTCGTCAGGTCCATGACGTCCTTCAGGTGGAGGTACCCGGTGGGGGCGCCGTCGTCGTTCGTGAGGATGTAGCGGGAGTATCCGTGGCTGGCGACGGCCCGCTGGATGTCGGCCGGCGTGGCGGCGGACGGCAGGAGCACCATGGACCGGATCGGCACCGCCACGTCGGCCACGGTCTTGGCGGTGAATTCGAACGCCGCGGTCAGGGTGCCGCTGGTGTCGGACAGCATCCCGTCCCGGGTGGACTGCTCCACGATGTTCGCCACTTCGTCCAGGGTGTAGGCGCTGGTGGCCTCGTCCTTTGGCTCAACCTTGAAGAGCCGCAAAATCGAGTTGGCGATGCCGTTCAGGGTCCAGATGACCGGTTTGAAGACGCGGGCCACCATCACCAGCGGCGGGGCCAGGATCAGCGCCGCACGGGTGGGCACGGAGAAGGAGATATTCTTCGGCACCATTTCGCCAAAGACCACGTGCAGGAACGTCACGAGGAGCAGGGCGACGACGAACGCGACGATGCCGATCGTCTCCGCGGACATGGACGTCAGCCCCAGGGGAATCTCCAGCAGGTGGTGGATGGCTGGCTCCGACACGTTCAGGATCACCAGGGAGCAGACCGTGATGCCCAGCTGGCTGGTAGCCAGCATCAGGGTGGCGTGCTCCATCGCCCAGAGCGTGGTTTTGGCGGCCTTGCTGCCAGCCTCCGCCTTCGGCTCGATCTGCGAACGCCGTGCCGAGATGACGGCGAATTCGGCGCCGACGAAGAACGCGTTGACCACCAGCAGGACGACGAGCCAGATGATGCCTGGCAGATATTCACTCATGGGTCAGCTCCTGCGTGAGGTTGTCAATGATCCGGTCATGCGCACTCCGTGGAGGCTGCGCCGATTCGTCCGGGGTGAACCTGAGCCGCTCGACGTGGGTTCCCACGACACGCTCCACCCGCAGGCTTCCGCCGTCGATGGCCACCACATCACCGAGCTCCGGAATCCGGTCCAGCCGGTCCGTCACAAAGCCGGCCATGGTGTCGTATTCTTCGCCATCCGGCACGGTAATGCCCGTCCGGTCCAGGAGTTCGTCCGGCCGGAGGGCCGCGTCAAACGTCAGCGAGCGGCCGGTCCGGACAACGCCGGTCCGGGCACGGTCGTGCTCGTCCTCCAGCTCGCCGACGATCTCCTCGACGAGGTCCTCGAGCGTCACAATGCCCGCGGTGCCGCCGTGCTCGTCGGAGACGATGGCCACCTGCAGGCCCTGGCGGCGGAGCAGGCCCAGGAGGGTGTCCACCCCCATGGACTCAGGGACCCGCAGCGGCTCGATCATCAGATCAGCCGCCAGCACCCCTTCCCGGTCGCCGAGGGCCACCGCGAAGGCCTGCTTGACGTGCAGCACCCCCAGGACATCGTCCCGGTCCCGCCCGATCACTGGGAAGCGCGAATAGCCGGTGGCGGATGCCAGGGCCACGATCTGCGCCGCGGTGTCATCGGATCCGATGGTCGCCATCCGCACCCGCGGCGTCATCACATCGGCTGCGCTGTGCCCGGAGAAGCGCAACGTCCGGTGCAGCAGCGCGGCATGGTCGACGTCGAGCACGCCCTCCAGCGCCGACCGGCGCACCAGGGAGCTCAGCTCCTCCGCGCTGCGCGCCCCGGAGAGCTCTTCCTTGGGCTCAATGCCAAAGGACCGAATGATGGAGTTGGCCGTGTTGTTGAAGAGGAGAATCACGGGCTTGAAGACGGCGGTGAATAAAGCCTGGAAGGGGACCACCACTTTGGCGGTGGCCAGCGGAAGGGCCAGGGCAAAGTTCTTCGGAACGAGTTCGCCGATCACCATGGAGAACACGGTGGCGAGAAAGATGCCGGCGACGGCGCCCACGCCGGGGACCAGCGATTCCGGAAGCCCGGCGGCCGTCAACGGCCCGCTCAGCAGCTTGCTGATGGCCGGTTCAAACGTGTAGCCGGTGAGCAGCGTGGTCAACGTGATGCCGAGCTGCGCCCCGGACAGGTGCGTCGACGTGATCTTGAGGGCTTTGATGGTGGGGGCGAGCCGCTTTTCCCCGCGTGCCTGGCGCGTTTCCAGGTCGTTGCGGTCCAGGTTCACGAGGGCGAACTCGGAGGCGACAAACATTCCGGTGCCGACCGTCAGGATGAGGCCGACGCCGATCATGATCCATTCATACATTCGGGCGCCCCTCTCCTGTGTTGGCCGGGAATCCGGTCAGGAAGTCGAGGGGCGAGGGCATATGTGAAGGAGGGTCATCCATAGTGCCTGCCAGTCTATCCGTAACTGCCGTACCGCCGGGGAGCACTCCGCTGCGGGCGAACCATTCAGGAGGGGTGTTCACACAGGACTTTCACAGGAAAGCGCTATTGCAGATACAGCGGGATCCACGAGAATGAAACGCAACCGATAGTGCAATCCGCGGACTTGTTGGCGGTGCACTTCGCCCCGGAGCAAGCGTCGTGGCCTCCCGGACCGTAAGGACGCGGACTTGCACCGACTAGTGATGGGTTGCCCCGCATGCTGACTCTGCGCAAGAACGTCCTTCCTGCGGTCCTGGCGGTGCTGCTCCTGTCGGCGACGGCCTGCACGTCGGAGTCCGCAGCGGGTTCCCCGCCCGGCGGCGCGGCAGACAGGTTCGTCGAGCCCAATGTTGACGCTCCCCGGCTGGAACCGGCGGCCGGGGTGGATGCCCGGGCAGTGCTGGACGCTTTTGGATCACGGGACCTGGTGGGCCACCTCGAGGCGCTGCAGCAGATTGCGGATGACAACGACGGCAACCGTGCGTCCGGGACCTCCGGATACGAGGAGTCCGGCCGCTACGTCGAGGAGCAACTGCGCGCGGCCGGGTACACGCCGGTCCGGCAGACGTTTAAGTACAAGGGCGGCGGCAAGAACCGGAAAGACGTGGAAAGTTTCAACATCATCGCCGAGACCGGAGGCAGTGCCGAGAACACCGTCGTGGTGGGCGGACACCTGGACTCCGTGGAGGACGGCCCGGGAATCAACGACAACGGCAGCGGAGTCGCTGCCGTGCTGGAAACCGCCAAGTGGCTGAAGGAAAACGGGACCACCCCGGCCAACCGGGTGGTGTTCGCCTTCTGGGGCGCCGAGGAGAACGACCTCGACGGGTCCCAGCACTACGTCGACGAGCTGAGCAAAGCTGAAAAGAACCAGATCGCCGCGTACCTGAATGTGGACATGGCGGCCTCCCCCAACGGCCTGCGGTCCTACCACGACGGCGACGGCTCCGACTTCGGCGATGCCGGACCGTCGGGCTCCGACAGGATTGAGGACGTCTTCGCCGGTTACTTCAAGGAGGTCTCCCTGCCTGCGGAGTCCACGGTCTTTGACGGCGGTTCCGACTATGAACCGTTCCTGCGGGCCGGGATTCCTGTCGGCGGGCTGTTCAGCGGCGATGCCGAAAAGAAGTCCAAAGCCCAGGTGCAGGCCTTCGGCGGGACCAGCGGCAAGGTCATGGATCCCTGCTACCACGAGGCCTGCGACACCATCAAGAACACCAACGCTGACCTGCTCAAGGAAATGGCCGCCGCCCTGGCCTACGCCACGGCGGCCTACGCGGCCGCCCGGGGCTGACCGCTGGACGTGCGGACCCACCACCTGATCAATTCCTGCAGGCCATGGCCGTGCGCGGTGCCCAGCGGGTACAAATGAGTCATGGCTACCTCTCCCCTCGTGCTCGGCCCGATGATTCGGTACGTGGATGAGACCTCCGCGAGTGTCTGGGTGGAGACCCGGTCTGCCGCCCGGGTCTCCATCCGCGCCGGCGGCCGGCGCTGGGAGGCCGGCACGTTTGCCGTTCACGGTCACCACTACGCACTGCTGGAGCTGGACGGGCTGGAGCCGGGAACGGTCACGCCCTACGCCCTCGACATCAACGGCACGCAGGCGTGGCCCGATTCCGGGGCTGTGTTCCCGTTTCCGTTTCCGCCGTCGATGATCGCGACGCTGCAGCCGGGCAAGCCGCTGCGGATGGCCTTCGGCTCCTGCCGGACCAGCGTCCCGCACGACAAATCGGGCAACCGGACCCACGGCGTCGACTCGCTGCGGGCCTATGCCCTGGCGATGGCGTCCGGCGGCGACCTGCCCTGGCCGGACCTGGTGGCCTTCCTCGGCGACCAGGTGTATGCCGACCTCACCAGCGAGCAGATGCAGGAGTTCATCCGCGCCCGGCGCGACATCAAGGAACCGCCCGGCGAGGAGCTCAAGGACTACGAGGAATACGCCCACCTCTATTACCTGGCGTGGTCTGACCCCGCGAACAGGTGGCTGCTCTCCACGCTGCCCAGCGCCATGATCTTCGACGACCACGACATCCGTGACGACTGGAACACGTCTCTTAGCTGGAAAAAGGAGATGGAAGCGACGTCCTGGTGGCACGGCCGGATTGTCGCCGGGCTGGCCTCGTACTGGGTCTACCAGCACCTGGGCAACATGTCCCCGCAGGAACGCGCCGGGGACGCTATCTGGCAGGTCATCACCAGGCATGCGGGTGGTGACGAAATCGATGTGAGCGACGAACTGGACCGGTTCGCGGACCGGGCCGACCAGGACCCGGGGTCCTACCGGTGGAGCTATTGCAGGGATTTCGGGGACACCAGGCTCATAGTGGTGGATTCCCGCGCGGCCCGGGACCTGACTCCGGACCGCCGCGCCCTGGTGGACCGGGCGGAGATGGACTGGCTGGACGACCGGATGCGCGGCGGATTCCGCCACCTGCTGGTGGCGACGTCGCTGCCCTTCCTGCTGCCGATGGGCCTGCACTACGTCGAATCCTGGAATGAGGCCATCTCCCAAGGGGCCTGGGGGAAACGTGCCGCCCGGGCCGGCGAAACGCTGCGCCAGGCCGTGGACCTTGAGCACTGGGGAGCCTTCCAGAACAGCTTCCGGGACGTCGCGGGCATGGTGACCGAAGTCGCCGACGGCAAGCGCGGCCCGGCACCGGAAACCATCACCTTCCTCTCCGGCGACGTCCACTACTCCTACGTTTCGGAGGTGGAGCGCACCTCGGGCAGCCGGATCGTGCAGGCCGTCTGCTCCCCCATCCGAAACCCGCTGCCCCGGCTGATGAGGTCCTTTGCCGCCGTCATGTCCTACGGCCTGGCCACGCCCGTGGGCGCCCTTGTGGCGCGCTCGGCAAAGGTCCCGGACCCGCCGTTCCGCTGGTCCGGCGTCAAGGGGCCGTGGTTCGACAACAACCTCGCCTGCCTGGAAGCCGCGCCCGAGGGGCTTAAACTGTGGTGGCAGTCCGGCGTGGTGGAGGGCGGCGACCACATGCACCCCGGGCTGAAACTCGTCTCCTCCGTCACGGTGGTCCCGCGCGGAGCGGAAACCGGCGGAAAGCGCCTGTAATGCTGCGCCGGATTCCGTGGAACCCGGCCGCCGCGCTGGACACGGCACTGTTTGTCTTCAGCGGCGTGGCCGCGCTCTGGCTGGCCACCTTACTCCTCGAGGAAAGCCTGCGGTGGGGCATGGCCTGGTTCCTGATAGTTTTCTGGGCCGCCCTGGCATACCTGGTTCTGCCCCGGGTGCACCGGATCCTGACCAGGATTTATCTGCCTGATTACTTCATAGGCCGGGCCCGGACCAGCGACGGCCTGCTGGGCGACCCCGTCAACGTGGCCCTGCTCGGGAGCGAAGACCAGATCCACGCCGCCATGCGCCGGGCGGGCTGGACCCGGGCTGACGACGTCAATCTGACCAGCAGCCGGCGGATCATCGGCTCGACGCTGACCCGGCGCAGTTATGACGAGGCGCCGGTGAGCCCGCTGTTCATCTTTGGCCGCCAGCAGGACTTTGCCTACCAGCAGGAGGTGGGCGGGAGCCCGGGCAAAAGGCATCACATCCGTTTCTGGCACTGCCCGCCAGGCTGGGCGCTGCCGGGCGGCGCCAGGGTGGGCTGGCTGGCCGCCGGCACGTACGACCGGTCCGTCGGGCTGTCGCTGTTCACGCTGCAGATTACCCACAAGATCGAGGAGAACACGGACGACGAAAGGGACTACGTCCTGGCCTCGCTGAAGACGGCCGTGCCCGAGGCCGAAGTCACGGTGATCCGGGATTTTTCGACCGGGTACCACGCGCGCAATGGAGGCGGTGACACGATTTCCACCGACGGGGACCTGCCGGTGGTCGATCTCACGCGGCTGGCCGGAGTACCGGCAGGGCCGCCCCGCACGCCTGCGGCGGGCCGGAACGAGCGGCCGGCCCCCACCCTGTTCGGCGGTGTGCTCGTGTTCTGGCGCGGCATCGCTGCCCTTGGTTTGGCTGGCTCCCTGCTGGCCGGCTCCCTGCTGGCTGGCGGCAATTCCGCCGCGTCAGCAGAACCGGACGGGCTGGTGCCGGCCACTGCGGCCGTCCTGGCGCTGTTCGGCCTCGGCGAGCTTGCCCTGGCCTGGGGTGTCCTGCGGGGCGGAAACGTGGCCAGGGTGGTGGCCATGTTGCTCAGCGCGGTTGCCATCACCGCCCAGGCCGCCAGCGTCCTGGGCGGTGGCCCGCCTGTCGACTTCGGCACCAACCTGTTGGGCTTGTCCCTGGATATCCTCCTTATCATCGCCCTCTCCAGCGAGCGTTCCCGCGTGTACGCGCGGAACCGCCGCCTGCGCAGGGTCCGGGGCGTACGCGTCGCGGCCGGACTGGCGTAGCTCCCGGTCAGGCAGCGGCCGGGTGGTGGTCGGTGCCGCGCATGCGGATGGCCACCAGGATTCCCGACAGTGCGGTGAGTGCTCCAACGACGGCGACAGCGACCGGGATGCCGTAGGCGTCGGCGACGATGCCGGAGAGCAGCGCGCCGACGGCGAACCCGCCGTCGCGCCACAGCCGGTAGATGCCCACCGAGCGGGCGCGCCATTCCGGGTGCGCCACATCACCGATGGCCGCGAGCAGGGTGGGGTACACCATGGCCGTGCCGAGGCCCAGGAGGGCGGCTGCGCCCAGCCAGATTCCGAAGTCCTGGCCGACGGCGATCATCGCCAGGGCGGCGGCCTGGACGAGCATGCCGGCCACGATCAGCCATTTCCGGCCGTACTTGTCCGACAGCGCGCCGGTGAAGAGTTGTGCGGCACCCCAGACCGCAGGATACACAGCGGCCAGGATGCCGATCTTTTCGATGGTCAGCCCGGCGGCGGCAAACAGGACGGGAAAGAGGCCCCAGGCGAGGCCGTCGTTGAGGTTGTTGACCATGCCGGCCTGGCTGACCGAGGACAGTGATTTGTCCCGGAAGCTGGTGAGGGTGAAGATTTCCCGGTTGCCCAGGTGTCCGTGGGCTGCGGCGTGGGCGATGGTGTGGCTGGCCGCTTCAAGGCGGGCGTGGCCCTGCGTTTCCTTCACGGCGAAGACCGACAGCCCCAGCCCGAGTGCGATGTAGGCAGCGCCCAGCAGGAACGGCCCGGGCCGCAGTCCGTAAGTGGCGGCGATGTAGCCGGTGGCCAGGGCGGTTCCGGCGACACCGAGATAGCCGGCCGCTTCGTTCAGGCCCATGGCCAGGCCCCGCCGGGAGGGGCCCACCAGGTCCATCTTCATGACGACGGTGGTGGACCACGTCAGGCCCTGGCTGATGCCGAGAATCACGTTGGCGGCAACGATCCAGCCCCAGCTCGGACCGAGGATCAGCATCAGCGGGACGGGCAGGGCGATGACCCAACCCGCGATCAGGACGGGCCTGCGGCCGTAGCGGTCCGACAGGGTGCCCGCGAAGTAATTGGTGGCGGCCTTGGCGACGCCGAAAGCGAGGATGTAGGTCAGCGCCGATGTGTAGAGGTCCAGCTGGAAGACCTGCCCGGCCAGCAGCGGCAGCACGGTGCGCTCCTGGCCCAGGGTGCCTCCGACGAGGGCGTTGACGGCCACGAGGAGCATGAACTGGCCCAGGTTCTGCCGCAGGCCCAGCGTGATGCCGGTGCGGCCGGACCTGTGTCGCAGGGAGTCGGTGTTGCGGGACGTCATGGTTCTCCACAGGGTCGGGGACAAGACGCTGGCGGCGGCCCTGGTGGGGGCCGCCGCCAGCGGTGTGGGGTGGGTCAGTGGTGGGGTTAGCGGGCGGAGACGGTTGCCGGTGCCTGCTGCTGCGCGGTCCAGGCCGCGTAGCTGCCGTCGAGTTCGACGACGTCGTACCCGGCCCGGCGCAGTGCGCTGGCCGCGACGGAGTTCCGCACCCCGCTCTGACAGTAGGACACGATGGTGCCCTGGGCGGGGAGTTCGTCCAGGTGCCACATCACGCGGCCGCCGCTGAGCTGGTACGAGCCCGGGATGTGCCCGGCCTTGTGCTCGGTCTTGTTCCGCACGTCCAGGACCATCGCAGCGTCAAAGCCCTCGAGCTCCTCGGGCTGGATCAGTTTCGGGACACTGGTCGGCAGGCCTTCGATCCCGGTGACGTACCCGGCGACCTTGTCGATGCCGACGCGGACCAGGTGGTCCCACATCTCCTGCGCGGTTTCCTGGTCCGGGGCCAGCAGCACCAGCGGGTTCGGATCGGTTTCCGGGTTCACCACCCAGGCGCCGAAGCTCGCCACGGACTTCCCGGCCGGAACATTCAACGCCCCGGTCACGGTGCCCTCGTGGACCGCATCGTTCGAACGGGTGTCGATGAACGTGACCTTATCCGCTGCCAGGTCCTTGGCGACCGTGTCGAGGTCCAGTTCCTGCAGGGGTGCGCGCTCCCCCATCACGGCCGGGCCTTCCCGGTTCTCCCGCTTCATCCGCCCGAAGTAGGCGTGCGCGTCGGGCTGGCCGTCCAGGAGTTCGTCGATGAAGCCCTGCTCATCGTCCGCGGCGAGGTAGGGGCCCCACCAGGCGTAGAGCCGCTCGTAGCCGACCGTGGAGGACGGGATCGCCCCGAGGGCCTTTCCGCAGGCGCTGCCGGCGCCGTGGGCCGGGTGGACCTGGACATAATCGGGCAGGGCCAGGAACTTATCCCGCAGGCTCGCGAACAGCTGCTTGGCCCCCACGAACCGGGTGTCGACCCCGCCGGCGGCCTCGTCCAGCAGGTCCGGGCGGCCCAGATCCCCGGAGAACACAAAGTCCCCCGAGAGCAGGTACCCGGCCTGGTCACTGAACGCACCGTCCGTCACCAGGAACGCCAGGTGTTCCGGGGTGTGCCCGGGGGTGTGCAGGGCCTTGATGGTGATGTTGCCCAGGGTGATCGTGTCACCGTCGAACAACCGCTCCCCCTCGAACCCGTACTGCCAGTCCGGCCCGCCCTCACCGGAGACATAAATCTTCGCACCAGTCGCCGCGGCCAGCTCACGGGTCCCGGAGAGGTAATCGGCGTGGATGTGGGTCTCGGTCACGGCCACGATCTTCATGCCGTTCTTCGCCGCCAGTTCCTGGTACACGGCAATATCGCGGCGGCCGTCCACCACCACGGCTTCACCCTTGGCCTGGCAGCCGATCAGGTAGCTGGCCTGGGCAAGATCCTCATCATAAATACGTTCCAGAAGCATGTGCTCTCCTTCGCAAAGCGGCGGGGAAACCCCGGTTGACTACTAACAACAATAATACCCCGGGGGGTATCTTGCAAGGCGGCTGGTGCGGAGGTTCCTCCCTTCAGGAGGAAGCCGTCCGGCGCCCGCGAAGCCGGTCCGCGAGGGACCGCCAGCGGCCGCGGGAGGGGGTGTCCGCCGGTGGCGGGGCATAGGTCACGGGATGTCCGCCGCGGTACCACTCGGTGATGCCGCCGGCGACGTTGACGACGTCGTAGCCCCGCCCGGAAAGAAGCCCGGCCGCCTGGCTGCTGCGCTTTCCCGATCCGCAGAGGACGTAAACGGGAGTGCTGTTCGGCACGTCCTTTAGGCGGGAGGCCAGCTCATCCAGCGGGATGTTGACGGTTTCCGGAATATGGGCCGTGGCGTATTCATCCCTGCCGCGGACATCCACTATCGCTGCGCCGGGCCAGCGTGTAGCGAGATCATCCGCGGCGATGGTGCGCATCAGACCGGACCCCAGGTTTCCGTCAGGCCTGCGGCTGCGCCGCCTGGGCCCGCACGCCGGCCATGTCCAGGTTCTTCACGCCCTCGATGACCTGCTGCAGGCCGGCCGCGTTGAGCGCGCCGGGCTGCGAGAAGACCAGCGTCTTGTCACGGAAGGCCATCAGCGTGGGGATCGAGGTGATGCCGGCCGCTGCGGCCAGGGCCTGTTCCGCCTCGGTGTCCACTTTGGCGAAGACCACGTCGGGGTGCTTCTCCGAGGCCGCCTCGTAGGTGGGTGCGAACATGCGGCAGGGGCCGCACCAGCCCGCCCAGAAGTCGATCAGGACAATGTCGTTGGTTTCCAGCGTTTCGGCGAGGGTTTTTTCGGTGATGTCGATGGTTGCCATGTGCGTACCGTTCCTCCGGGTTGTGGGGCTGCGTGGTGCGGGTCAGGGGTGGGTCAGGTGGTGGGCAGGCCCGCGCGGGTCCACGCGATCATGCCGCCGTCCATGGTGTCCGCGGTGAAGCCGGCACCGTTGAGGGCATCGGCCACACGGGCGCTGCGGTTGCCGCTGCGGCAGATGGCGATGACCGGAACTTTCGGGTCCAGCTCGGCCAGGCGGGCCTGCAGCTCGCCCATGGGGATGTGGATGGCGCCCGGGATCATGCCTTCGGCGACTTCGAAGTCCTCGCGGACATCGAGCAGCTGGGCCTCCTTGCGGCGCTGGTCTGCTTCGGTGATGGTGATTTCTGCCATTGTCTTGCCTTTCGTGAAGATATGCCGATGGTTGGGGCCGGATCAGACCGGCGTGGGCTGGGTATCCTGACGGGCGGTCCGGTTGGACTTGCGCAGGGGGCAGCTGCTGACGAAGAACCAGCAGACGGCTGCTGCGACGAGCGCGGCGCCTGCGACACCGAGGGCGATGGGCCCGCGCAGGTCAACGGGGGCCTGCTGGATCAGGACGAACGCGCCCATGACCAGCACGAACCAGCCGAAGCCCTTGCGCAGGGCCGCTTCCGGAATGCGCCCGGCCAGCTTGGAACCGATCAGGGTACCCACGATGGCGGCCCCGGTCACGGCGAGCGTGATTCCCCAGTCCAGCTCCACGGTGGTGAGGTACCCGGCAAGTCCGGCGAAGGACTTCATGGCGATCACCACCAGCGAGGTCCCGACGGCGACTGCCATGGGCAGGCCGCCCAGCAGTGCCAGCGCGGGCACCACCAGGAATCCGCCGCCGGCCCCGACCAGCCCTGTGACCAGGCCGACCACGAGGCCGTCCAGCAGGACCCGGAAGAGGGGCAGTTCGGTGTGCTTGGGCGCCTCGGTGCCCTCGTCAGCCTTCTTCTTGCGTCCGCGGATCATGGCAATGGAGGTGGCCACCATCATCAGAGCAAACGCGATGAGGAGGATCTGGCCAGGGATATGCCCGCCCAGGAGGCCGCCCACGAAGGCGCCAGCCATGCCGGCGACACCAAAGAGCAGCCCGGTGCGCCACATCACACGTCCGGCGCGGGCGTGGCTGAAGACGCTGACGGCCGAGGTGACGCCGACGACGAACAGGGAGGCCGCGATGGCTTCCTTGGCCTCGAATCCGGCCACGTAGACCAGGATCGGCACCGTCAGGATGGAACCGCCGCCGCCGAGCACACCGAGCGAGAGCCCGATGAGCACGGACAGCGCGAGGACGAGGATCAGCGTGGTGGTCATGAGGCCTTGGACTCCGGGGTGGCGCCGTTGGCGACCGGGAACTGCAGGATGGCGGACTCGCGCGTGGGCTCCTCGGCGGCCTTGTTCCACGGCATGGCCGAGATGGCCTGGCCCATGGCGCATGTGTTGGTGGCGGCCGAGAAGGTCAAGCCGGTGCCGATGGCGCCGGCGAGGAGCCGGACCTTCGGGGAGACGAACTTGCCGCCGACGAGGCCGAGGACCACGAGGGAGCCGGCAGCGAGCCGGACCTGGCGCTCAAGGTCCCAGCGGGCCTTGCCGCGGACCACGTCTCCGCCGATCTCCGCGAATCCGGGGACGCCGCCGGTGAGGACGTAGGCGGTGCCGATCCCCGCGCCGCCGAGGCGCTGCCGGGCCTGCTCGGCCCGCGCTCCGGACTGGCAGACAAGGACGACGCGGCTGCCCAGGCGGGCGGCCAGCTCGTCGGTGTGCTCCGAGAGCAGCGGCAGCGGGACGTTGTAGGAGCCGCGAATGTGCATGTTCTCGAACTCAGCAGCCGAGCGGACGTCGATGACGATGAGGTCCTGGTGTTCCTGGAACCAGCTCTGCAGGGCTTCCGGAGCCAGGGCGGTGACCGCCGGTGCGGACGAGGACTGGGCTGAAGAAGAGGAAGAGGGCGTCATGGGTGTCCTTTCGAGACGAACAAAAGATGAATACCCCACCGAGTATTGCAGATACCCCTGGGGGTAGTCAAAAATACCCATGGGGGTATAAAGTTGGTTGTATCCACCCCTAGCTTTGGAGACCGCCATGGACCTCGATTCCGCAGAACTGACCCCCGTTATCAACCGGCTGAAGCGCGCCCAAGGGCAGCTGGCAGCGGTGATCCGCATGCTGGAGGAGGGACGCGACTGCAAGGCCACGGTCACCCAGCTGGCGGCCGTCTCGAAGGCGCTGGACCGCGCCGGTTTCGCCATTATTGCCAGCGGTCTGGAGCAGTGCGCCGTCAGGAAGGATTCCAGCATGGACACGAAGGACCTGGAGAAGCTCTTCCTCTCCCTCGCGTGATGTCGGCCGTGTGAAACGGCCCGCGTGTCAGGACCGGGCGCCGGTCAGGTTCCGCAGAACGTCCGGTAGGGGCCGAAGCCGTCGGGCGCTGCGGCGGCATACCGCTCCAGACCCGGGCGCTCGTCGTAGGGGCTGGTCACCGCCTCGAGGAGACGGCCCAGCCGAACAAGGTCGCCGGCTGTTGCCGCGTCGAGGGCTTCCTCCACCAGATGGTTGCGCGGGATATAGGCGGGGTTGACCCGGTCCATCATGCCGGCGTCGGGCCCTAGGGCGCGCCATCGTTCGGCCCAGGCATCGAAGGCGTCCGGCTCCGGCAGCAGGTTCCGCACGGCGTCGGAATCGCCCCGGGCAGCCCCGGCCAGGCCCCGGAAAAACGAGGTGTAGTCAGGGCGGCCCGCCCCCAGGATTTCGAACAGCTCATCCACGAGGGGCGACGTCACGGCGTCGTCGGCGTCCCGCAGGCCGATCTTGGCGCGCATGCCGGCCGACCACGCGGCGCTGTACTGGCGGCGGAACGCCCCCAGGGCATCCTGCGCCATGCCCACCGCCTGCTCCGGGACGTCGTGGAAGAGCGGCAGCAGGGACTCGGCGAACCGCGCGAGGTTCCACTCGGCCATGACCGGCTGGTTGCGGTACGAGTAACGCCCGGCCTCGTCGATCGAACTGAACACCGCCGCAGGATCGAAGGCGTCCAGGAAGGCGCAGGGGCCGTAGTCGATGGTCTCTCCGGAAATGGTCATGTTGTCGGTGTTCATCACCCCGTGGACAAAACCCGCCAGCATCCACTGCGCCACCAGCGAGGCCTGGGCCGCGGTCACGGCCTGGAACAGTGCCAGGTAGGGATTGCCGGCCTCCGCAGCGTCCGGATAGTGGCGGCTGATCGCGTGGTCCGCCAGGCGGCGCAGAAGACCGGTGTCACCGGTGCCGCCGGCGTACTCGAAGCTTCCAACCCGGAGGTGGCTGCTGGCGACCCGCGTCAGCACGGCTCCCGGCAGCGTCGTTTCGCGCAGCACGGGGCGCCCGGTCGCAACCACGGCGAGGGAGCGGGTGGTGGGGATGCCCAGGGCGTGCATCGCCTCGCTGACGATGTATTCGCGCAGCATGGGCCCGACGACGGCGAGGCCGTCACCACCGCGGGAGAACGGGGTGCGGCCCGAGCCTTTGAGGTGCACATCAAGAAGGCGCCCGCGCGCGTCGGTGACCTCACCGAGCAGGAGGGCGCGCCCGTCCCCAAGGCGGGGAGCAGGCCAGCCGAACTGGTGGCCGGCATAGGCCTGGGCCACCGGCGTGGCACCGCCCGGCACCAGCGTTCCGGTCAGGAGGCGCAGTCCTTCGGCGCTCCGCAGGTAGCCGGGATCGAGGCCCAGTGCAGTGGCCAGCGGCTCGTTGAGGACCAGGAGCTGCGGGTCCGGCGCCTCGTCCGCCTGCCACGGAATGGCCATCTCCGCGAGCTCCCGGGCGAAGCGTCCGTCAAAGAGGCATCCGTCAGAAAGGGCGGTCGAGGAACCTGCGGAAGTCATACCACCAGAGTATCCCCGTCACCGGCCGGCCGCTCCTGGTCCTCCGGCTGCCCCCAGCAGCCGCAGACCCCAACTCAGGGTGCGGCCACCTGCTCGACGGCGACCGTCTCGATGATCCTGGTGGAGGGCTCGCCGACCAGGGACGGCGCCGTCACCCCCGTTTTCCAGGTGTCGTTCTGCAGCCGCCCCAGGAAGTCCACGGCGGCAGCCTGCGTATCGAAGTCCATTTCCAGCATCACGTAGTCCTGCTGGTCCAGCGGCCGGGAGATCCGGTAGGAGCGCACGCCGGACGCGGCGCGGCCCAGCGGATCACTGTCGAAAGCCCTCCTCCACATGTCGAAGTCCCGGACCTGGTGTTCGATCTGCAGGGTAATCATGGGGCGCTCCTGTCCGCAGTTTTCCGTGCCCCACTGTAGGCCCGAAAGCCCCCCGAAAGTAAGGAGCCGGGCGGTGCCGCCGGTAAGATTCTTGCCGTGTCCCTCTCTGATGTTCGTCCCCAGCCCGTCACCGTTTCAGTAGCCCGCACAGTCCAGCCCGGCCGGACCCGCCAGGCCAGCGCCTGGGCCCATGCCGGCCAGGAACTGGCCCGGGAATGGCCGGGCTATCTCGGCTCGGGCTGGGTCCGCTCGGCGGCGGATTCGAACGAGTGGCACATGCTGTACCGCTTTGCCGACGCAGGCCTGCTGAACGACTGGGAGCAGTCCGACGAGCGGCGCTGGTGGATTGACAGCGCCGCAGATCTCGTGGAAGTGACCCGCATTGAGCGGCGCACGGGGATTGAAGGCTGGTTCGCCGAACCCGGCGATGCCCTCCTGACGGTCCCCGAGACCGTGGTGCCTCCCCGCTGGAAACAGATGGTCAGCATTTTCCTGCCGTTTTTCCCGCTGAGCCTGCTGGCGAATTTCCTGCTGCATCCGCTGACCAAGGACTGGCCGCTCCCCCTGCAGGTGCTGCTGGCCACCTGCGTCCTCACGCCGCTGATGACGTACATCTTCCTTCCGGCGACCACCCGGTTGCTGGGACCGTGGCTGCGCGGAAAACGCTGACGCGGTCGCGGGCCACTCAGTTCTCGAAGAGGCCGAGGATGTTGCCCTCGCTGTCGAGGAACCAGGCAGCTTTGCCCATCGGCGAGGTTGCGACTCCGTTTTCGGTTTTCAGGCCGGGGAAGTCGTACTCCTCAAACACCACGCCACGGCTGCGCAGGTTCTCCACATCGGCGTCGAAGTTCTTGGTGCCCCAGCCCATCTGCGTGTTTTTCGCGGTGCCGGCGTTGTCGGTCTGATAGAGCAGGAACTTGGTTCCGTTGCCGCAGCGGTACATCAGGTTTTCCTCGTCCACGGCCTCCGCGGGTTCCAGTCCCAGCACGTCGCGGTAGTACGTCTTCGCCCGGCCGATGTCCTTGGCGGGGAGGACAGCGGTGATTTCCAGATCCTTCAGCATGACTAAACACTCCCTCTAATTCCGGATTTGACTCGTTGCCAGCACCGGCCGCGGGCACCCCCGACTGCCGCCTCACAGGTGCTGATGCGCACCATCGTAGGCTCGGGTCGCGGAGAGTCAATAGCGTCCGGAAAGCACCGCCGGCGTTGCCCGGCGGCAGGCGGAATGCGGCCTTTTTACGACGGCTGGGTCTCGGTATTCGGCGCGCCGGCGGCGGAACCGGCGCCGTCGGCTTTGGGGTGCTGCCGCCGGCTGGCCAGCAGGAAGGGCGCCGCGATCAGCTCGATGACGCCGCCAATCGCCAGCGACGCGGGATAGCCGTAGACGTCGGCCGCCCGGCCGAGGAGCGGCTGCACCACCACGCCGCCGCTTGACCCCATCAGCGAGTCGAAGCTGAGAACCGTGGCCCGCTGCTTCGACGGGATCATGTCGTTCAGGTAGGCCTGCCGCACCGGGGTTCCTGCCGAGGAGACCACGGCCCAGAGTGTCAGCAGCGCCAGTGCCACCCAAAAGACCTGCGTGAACCCGAGCGCCACCAGCAGCATGGCGCTCACGACGCTGCTCAGGATCAGCACGGTGGTGCGGCGCCGGACAAGGCGCCGGATCCGCGGCGCCAGCCAGCCTCCCAGCACCTCCGCGCCGGCCACGATGGCCGCCGCGAGGCCCGCCACGGCGTACGCGCGCGGGTCGCCAAAAAGCTCCAGCAGATAGGGCTGCAGGGCGTAGAACACATAGATCCCGACGCCGGCGCTGAACGGTGCGGCCAGCATGACGTAGCGCACCGGAGGATTCTTCAGGCCGTTCTCGATGGACGCGGAAAGTACGGCACGGGTGGCCTGGAGCGGGTGGGCCGAGCGCTCGGGGATGAAACCGACGTCGTGCATCAGCCTGAACGCGACCGCGAACATCACCGCCAGCACTCCCACCCGCAAAAGGAAAGGGACACCAAGGTTGGTGGCCTGGGCTATCACGCCGCCGGCCACCGAGCCTCCGAGCATGGCAACGCCGGACACCATGAGCCCGCGGCCAAGCACCGTCTCCAGTTCGCCTTCGTAGCCGGAAAACCGCAGCGCGTCGACCAGCCAGGCTTCCACCGCGCCGGAGAAAAAGGTGAACCCCAGTCCCAGCAGCACCGACACGACGGCCCACAGCCAGAAGGGCGCGGAGAGCTGCCACAGGAGGTAGTAGAGGTAGGTCGAGACGGCCAGCGTCGCGGTGCCGAGGAGGAAGGACATGCGCCGCCCCCACCCGTCGGCCACCACCCCGGTGGGGACCTCGAACAGGACCATGCCGACGGTGAAGAAGGCGTTCGCGGCGAACGCCTCAAGGTTGGTGAGTCCGGCGTCCAGCAGGAAAAGGGTGTTGATGCCCCAGATGAACGAGGCGGCGAGGGTGTTGCCCAGCGTCAGCGTGAGGTAGACGCGCTGGATCTTCCGGGCGGCGGGGTTCATGGCTTGGCCGTCCCCGCCGGAGCGAGGGTGGAGCACCAGCCCATTCTCGTCCGCTTCCTCTGCCCGCGCCAGAGCAGCAAGTCCCCGGGCTCCTTGGTGCGGTTTGCATCGTCTGTTGACACGGGCATCGCGTCGACTGATGCTGGGCAGATCCGGGATCAGGCACAGGCGGGGATGCGCCGCCCCGGCAACCAGGACCGTGGTCCCACGGTCAACCGGCGAAGGAGAAACCCATGCATATCGACATGCCGACCCGCCACGATCTGGAACGCCTGGCGGCTGCCCGCGATCCGCACAGCGTCACGGTCTATCTTCCGACCAGCAGCGTCCCGGCCGACTCGGAGGAGAATCAGACCAGGGCCCGGTCTTTGTTCGGTTCCGCCGTTGAACTGCTCCGCACCAGGGGACACAAGGACGCGGCCGCCGCCGTCGAGTCCTTCCTCCAGGAACTCTTGGAGACCCCGGAGTTCTGGTTTGACATGGGACGCAGCCTGGCCGTCTTCGCGACCCCGACCTCGGTGGTGGAGTTCCGCCTGCCGAACGGGCTGGAGGACCATGTGAGCGTGACTGACCGGTTCGCGATCACGCCGCTCCTGCGCGCCATCACCTTCCCGAATGCAGCGCTGGTGCTCGCGATTTCGCAGGGCGGGGCCCGTCTCATCGAAGTCTCGGCGGACCGGCCGGCCGAGGAAATAGCCGTACCCGGCATGCCGGCCGATGCGGCGAGTGCGGTGGGGCTCGATTCCATCGGCGGCCGCGCCCCCTCCGGCCGGCTGCAGGGCGACGAGGGACGAAAGGTCCGGCTCACCCAGTACGCCCGGTCCGTCGACCACGTGCTCCGTCCCATCTTGAACGGACAGTCCCTGCCGCTGGTCATCGCTGCGGCGGAGCCGCTCAGGAGCATCTACCGTAACCTCGCCGGATATGCACACGTCGCTTCCGAGGTCATCGAGGGGAACCCCGACGAGCTGACCCCGGCCCAGCTGGAACAGTCCGCGCGCGGGGTGCTGGACCGGATCTACGCGGCGGACCTTGCTGCCCTGCACGAAACGTACGCCGAGCGTCGTTCCAACGGTCGTGGCTCCGCGGATCTCAGCGATCTGGCACGGGCCGCGGCCTTCGGCGCGGTGGACACCCTGGCCGTGGACATGGACGCGGCGGTGGGCGGTACCGTCGGAGACGACGGCTCGCTCAGCCTGGACGGGGACGCGGACCAGGACGTGATCGAGGAAATCACCCGGCGGGCGCTCGGGGCCGGTGCACGGGTACTCGCCCTGCGCCGATCCGACATGCCGGACAATGCCCAGGCTGCCGGAATCCTTCGCTACGCCGTCTGAGGCTTTGTTTGCCTGGGCCCAGCCGCCGCTCATCAGCGGATGGCACCGGGGAGAATCCGCGGGCCCGCTGGTTCCGCCGGCCGGCACATCCGGGCAGTGGGTGGAGCATTTCGCCGGCCCGCTCACTGCCGCCGGTCGAGGGCCTCGAGGAGCCGCCTGACCGAGCTGCCCAGGTTCCAGTCGGCGGCGAGGCGCTCCAGTTCGGCGCGGGCACCGCCCGTGACGGGCCGCAGTTGCGCGCCCGCCTCCTCAAGCGTCGGCAGATCCAGGTCCCGCACAAGATTCACGACGGCGGGCGCGACGGCGAGGTACTCCGCGGCGGCCGCGAGCTTGGACCGCACCGACGCGGACAGCCCGCTTCCGGCGTCGGCCGCCGCGGCGAGCAGCCCGTCCAGCGTGCCGTACTCGCCAAGCAGCGACGCGGCGGTCTTCTCGCCGACGCCGGCGACCCCCGGCAGACCGTCGGAGGCGTCGCCGCGGAGCGTCGCGTAATCGGCATACTGCGCGGGCAGCACGCGGTACTTGCCGACCACCGACGCATCGGTGAGCACCTCCAGGTTCCTCATGCCGCGCGCGGTGTAGATGACGCGGACCTGGCGGGCGTCGTCGACGAGCTGGAAGAGGTCGCGGTCCCCCGTCACGACGTCGACGGGCAGCCCCGCGTGGCTGGCGTAGGTTCCGGCGACGTCGTCGGCCTCATGCCCGGCGGCCCCCACAACGGCGATCCCGGCGAGACCCAGGACTTCCCGGATCAGCGGGATCTGCGCCTCCAGCGCGTCCGGGACAACCTCGACGTCGGGCGCACCGGCCACCGCGTCGGCTACCCGGTGCGATTTGTAGCTGGGAATGAGGTCCACCCGCCACTGCGGACGCCAGTCGTCGTCCCAGCACGCCACGAGGTGCGTCGCCTCGTAATCCGTGGCGAGCCGGGCGATCATGTCGAGCAGCCCGCGGACGGCGTTCACGGCAGTGCCGTCGGCGCGGCGGATCGTGTCGGGAAGGCCGTAGTAGGCGCGGAAGTACAGGGACGCGGTATCGAGCAGCATCAGGCGCTGGGGCATACCTGATCCTGACACGGTTCTGCCACCGGCGCGTTGACGATGCGCCGCTGCAGGGCCACAATCACATTGTGAGGCGGACGGCCCGGGCCGCACCGGCCGCCTGGATGTGTGAAGATGCAGCGATTTTGATGAGCCCGAAACCAAGGCGCGTCCGCGCGCTCAGCCGGTACCGACCCCGGGCACGAGTTGCCGGTGGCAGGTCCTGAGGTAAGTGGGAGGTCACCGATCATGGCCGGGACAAAAATCAAACATCCGAGCATCGAGGATCGCGAGTCGCGGGGCAAGGGCAGCCGCAAGCAGACTCCTGTCACCAGCCACACCGGCTGGAAGCCTGCTGCCGGCCGGCCCGATCCGGTGGCGCTCCTCGAGGAGCAGAACAAGACCCGGGAACAGGACCTGGTGCCGGTGCGCCACGGCCGGATGCTGGTTTCGCCGTTCACGTTTTACCGGGGTGCGGCCAAGATCATGGCCGCCGATCTGAAGGACACTCCGCGGGCCGGGCTGGACGTCCAGCTGTGCGGCGATGCCCACCTGTCCAACTTTGGCGTGTTCGCTTCGCCGGAGCGGACGCTGTTGTTCGACCTGAACGATTTCGACGAGACGCTTCCGGGCCCGTTCGAGTATGACGTCAAGCGGATGGCCGCGAGTTTCACCATTGCGGCGCGGAACAACGGTTTCAGCACCGAAGAAGCGCTCGCTGTGACGCTGACCGGGGTCCGGGCGTACCGCGAAGCAATGGCCCAGTTCGCGCAAATGCGCACCTTGGATATTTGGTATGCGCGCCTGTCCGAGGCGCAACTGATGGAAGCCATCGACCTGGCCGTGGCGACCCAGAAGGGGAAGGCCCTGAAGAAGGCTGCGCAGGGCCTGGGCAAGTCCGCACGGCAGAACGTCGCGAAGGCGCACACGAGGGACAGCCTGCAGGCGCTGTCCAAGCTGGCCGAGCGCGTCGACGGGAAGTACCGGATTGTCAGTCAGCCGCCGATCGTCGTGCCTGTCAGGGAACTGGCGGACACCTACGGCATGTCCGGCAAGGAGGTGGAGAAGGCGGTCCGCGACCAGCTTCGTTCTTACCGGGCCACGCTGCAGGACGACCGGCGTCACCTGCTGGAACGGTTCGAGGTCATCGACGTCGCCCGAAAGGTCGTTGGCGTCGGCAGCGTCGGCACGCGCGCGTTCATCGTTTTGCTCCAGGGACGCGACCAGGAGGACCCCTTGTTCCTTCAGGTGAAGGAAGCGACCACATCGGTGCTCGAGGACCACCTGCCGAAGAGCCGCTACAAGCAGCCGGGCGAACGTGTGGTGCAGGGGCAGCGGATGATGCAGGCCGCGAGCGACATCTTCCTGGGGTGGACCAAAGGCGTGCAGGACAACCGGTACCTGTATTGGCGCCAGCTGCGTGACATGAAAGGCTCAGCCATTGTGGAGGGGATGAAGCCGCTCGCCATGAACGTCTATGCCAACGCCTGCGGCTGGACGCTGGCACGGGCCCACGCCAGGTCCGGCGACCCGGTGGCGATCGCGTCCTACCTCGGCAAGAGCGACAAGTTCGACCAGTCCATCACCGATTTCTCCGGGCGCTACGCGGACCAGAACGAAAAGGATTATGAGGCCTTCGCCGAGGCGGTGCGGTCCGGCCGGCTGCCGGCCACCGACGCCGAATAGGGGGCACAGGTCCGCCCGGCCCGGGGTGTTGATGCAGGCCTTCCGCTAGGCTGGGTCCCCCACGCGAGGAACAGGAGACCGGAGTGCCCGGGACTACATCGGCAGGCTCGACACTGGACGAGGTGAAGGCCGAACTGGCCGCGCTCGAGGACCCGCGGGCGCGTGCGGTGAATGAGCGGCACGGCGACGATCACGGCGTGAACCTCAGCAAGCTGCGGGCGATCGCCAAGCGGCTGAAGACGCAGCCGGACCTCGCGCGGCAGCTCTGGGCGACGGACGACACCGCGGCGAAGCTGCTGGCGATCCTGGTCTCCCGTCCGAAGGCATTCGGGCGGGACGAGCTGGATGGGATGCTGCGCGGGGCGCGCAGCCCCAAGGTGCACGACTGGCTGGTGAACTACGTCGCAAAAAAGAACCCGAACTCCGAGGAGCTGCGCGTGGCCTGGTTGGCCGATCCCGATCCGGTGGTCGCGAGTGCTGGCTGGGCGCTGACCACTGAACGTGTAGCGAAAAACCCCGAAGGCCTGGACCTCCCGGAACTGCTCAACATCATCGAGGCGGACATGTTGGACGCCCCGGACCGCCTGCAGTGGGCGATGAACCACTGCCTCGCCCAGATCGGGATCGAGCACGCCGGGCACCGTACCCGGGCCCTGGAGATCGGCGAGCGCCTGGAGGTGCTCAAGGACTACCCGACTCCCCCGGGCTGCACCTCACCGTTTGCCCCTGCCTGGATCGGCGAGATGGTGCGCCGGCAGCAGACGTCCTAGGAAGGTTGGCCCGCATTTTCCGCTGACGTGCGGAGCCGAGTCGGATAAACTCAGGGTCTCACGGTCCACTAACCCGACGCCCCACACCGTCCGGCCAGACCATTCGGCCGGGCCGGCGGACCGCCGGGCTGAGCAGAGAGGCCAGCCATGGACTTCGACCCGGCCACCGAACATCCGCTGGATCCCTTTCCCCACTACGAGCGCATGCGGGCAGCCGCACCCGTCTATCTGGACGAGCCGACGGGAAGCTGGCACGTCTTCCGGTACGACGACGTGCAGCGGGTGCTGTCCGACCACGCCACGTTTTCCTCGCGGATGGGCGGCGACGAGTCTTCCGAGGCGGGACACCTGTTCGCCTCAAGCCTGATCACCACCGACCCGCCCCGGCACCGGCAGCTGCGGTCCCTGGTGACCCAGGCGTTCACGCCGCGGGCCGTCGACGCGCTTGCTCCCCGCATCTCCGAGCTGACGGACGGTCTTCTTGACGGGATCGCGTCCCGCGGATCAGCGGACCTGATCGAGGAACTGGCTTACCCGCTGCCGGTCATTGTGATCTCGGAACTCATGGGGATTCCCGCGGAGCACCGTGACCGCTTCAAGCAGTGGTCCGATGCGATCGTCAGCCAGACGCGAACCGGCGCTTCGACTGAGGACCATCAGGCCGCCAACCAGGAGATGACCGGGTACTTCCTGGACCTGATCGAACAGCGGCGGAGGCTGCCGGGCGATGACCTGATCAGCAACCTGCTCGCCGCAGAGATCGACGGGCAGAAACTGAACGTGGGCGAACTGCTGGGCTTCTGCGCCCTGCTGCTCGTCGCAGGCAATGAAACAACCACCAACCTGATCGGCAACGCGGTTCTTTGCTTCACCGAAGTGCCCGGCACGGTGGCCCGGCTGGTGCAGGAGCCGGCGTTGCTTCCCCAGGCCATAGAAGAAGTTCTCCGCTTCCGCTCCCCCGTCCAGTCCATGTACCGGGTGACTGCTGCCGACGCCAGCCTGGGCGGGGTCCGGATTCCTGCCGGCGCCCCGGTGGTGGCCTGGATCGGCTCCGCGAACCGCGACGAGCGGCAGTTCGAGCGGCCGGCGGAGTTCGACGTCGACCGCGGCCAGACCCGGCACCTGGCGTTCGGCCACGGCATCCACTTCTGCCTCGGCGCTCCGCTGGCACGGCTGGAAGCGAAGATCGCCCTCGACGCCCTCCTGTCACGCTTGCCCGGACTCGCCCTCGCCCCGGATGCGCAGCTTGAACGGATGGACAGCACCATCGTCTACGGGCTGAAGGCGCTCCCGGTCAGCTGGCAGGCACACAGCTAGCGTGGCGGCATGAACCCGTCAAAGACACCGCCCCAGGTCCTCGATGTTGCGGGCGCCGAGGTCAGCATCTCCAGCCCGGACAAGGTGGTCTTCCCGGAGCCCGGGCTGACGAAACTCGACCTGGTCCGCTACTACCTCGCCGTCGCGGATGGTGCGCTGCGCGGTGCCGGCGGACGGCCCATGGTGCTCAAGCGCTTCCCCAAAGGGATCGGCGCCGAGCCGTTCTTCCAGAAGCGTGTTCCGGAGAACCACCCCAACTTCATCGACACGGCAACGCTGCACTACGCGTCAGGGACGTCAGCCGAAGAGGCGGTCATCCGGAATGCTGCGGGCCTGGCGTGGGTGGTTAATCTCGGCTGCCTGGATCTCAACCCGCACCCCGTGCGCGCCGAGGACCTGGAGCACCCCGACGAGCTCCGGGTCGACCTTGACCCCATGCCGGGAGTCGGCTGGAAGCAGATTGTCGACGTCGCCTACATCGTGCGGGAGGTGCTCGACGACGTCGGGCTGGTGGGGTGGCCCAAGACCAGCGGATCGCGGGGGCTTCATATCCTGGTGCGGATCGCTCCGCAGTGGTCCTACCGGGATGTGCGGCTCGCTGCCGAGGCCCTCGCCCGCGAGGTCGAGAACCGCGCCCCGGACCTTGCCACCGCGCGCTGGTGGAAGGAAGAGCGCGGCGAGAGCGTGTTCGTCGACTTCAACCAGAATGCCAAGGACCGTACCGTGGCATCGGCGTATTCGATCCGGCCGCTGCCCGACGCCCGGGTTTCGACTCCGCTCACCTGGGATGAGGTCGCCTCCGCCCGTCCGGAAGACTTCACCGTGCCCACTGTCCTCAAGCGCTTCGCGGCGGTGGGCGACCCGCACTCCGGCATCGACGACGCGGCCGGGAAGCTCGACAAACTCCTCGCTGTCGCCGTCGAGCTCGGCCCCGCCGAGAAAGCGCCGCCCGGGCGCAACGGTTCGGGCCGCCGGCAGTCCGTGATGCCGCTGATCGAAGTGGCACGGACCAAGAGCAAGCCCGAGGCGCTCGCGGCGCTGGGCCAGTGGAGAGCCCGGCATGCCGACGTCGTCGCGGCCCTGCATCCTGCCGACATCCTTGTCGACGGAATGCGCGGATCCAGTTCCCTCTGGTATCGGGTGCGGGTGAACCTGCAGCACGTCCCCGAAAACCAGCGCCCGCCCCAGGAGGAGCTCATCGCCGACTACGACCCGTGGGCGGGAAAAGAGTGGCCGGGGCGCCCGGGGTCCTGACGCCCGCAAGGCGGGATCAGAAGTATTCACCCATCAGGCGCAGAATATGCTTCGATGGCGCGAGGCCCATGTCCTCCATGAGCTTTCCCCGATACATTTCGAATGCGCGAATAGCGGCAGCATTGTTACCCTGTTGCCTTTGTGCCTGAATAAGAAGTCCAACCGCACTTTCATAAAGCGGTTCAAGCTGGAGGGCCGCCTCCGAGGCTTCTGCGGCAATCTCAAAGTCTCGCCGCGCCAGTGCTTCCCGGCCAATGATATGGAAAGCGTGCAGGCGATCCTGCCGCAACCTGCTCTGTTCAAAAAGCACCCAGTCCTCGTACCAGCCCGGCAGCAGGTCGGCGTCGCGCAAGAGGATCAGCGTGGCGGCTGCGTTCCCGCTAAGTCCGTTCTGGCTGAGGTCCCGGACGCAGGTGCGGAAACGGTGCAAATCCACGTCCACCAATTCGCTGAGGGAAAGCTCGGGACCTCCGTTGACCAGCAGGCCCGGAACCTGCCGCGACACCAGGTGCATACTCACGCGAAGGCTCTCCAGGGCGCGGCTCTCGCAGCTCTCCGGCCACAGCAGCCCCACCAAATAGCTTCGGGGACGGGGGCCGTGGATCGCCAGCGCAGTGATGAGCCGTTGCTGCCGTGCCGCAACGTGCAGAACGCACGAGTCGCTGCGGAGCTTCCACGATTGGAATAGGCTCAGCTGAAAATGGCAAAAGTTGCCGTTTACCATTGATACCCCCAGATCCAGCACAACCGTAAGCTGGAATAGTTCTAGCAATGAGGATGCGCATTGAGGCCGAGCATGTCAATGGCCCGCGAAAACTGCGAATATTTATGAAACAGGCCGATCAGATAGCGGCAAGCCGGCACCTAATGCATACGACTAAAAACAAATATCCAGGCCCCACCATCAGGGTCGAAAGACTCTTGGGAGACATTTTCATAAGGGTGTCACTTTAAATTATGCGGCTCCTACGTTTTTATGGGCCAACCGGACACTCCGCGGCCGAGGAGGCAACGGCTAGCATAGGGACATGGCTCCAGATCACGGTATTTCCGGCTTGTTCCGGCGTCCCCGGCCCATCAAACCCATGCCCGGTCAGGAGTCCGTCTGGGACTACCCCCGGCCACCCAGGATCGAGCCGCGGTCCGAACGGGTAGTGGTGCGTCTTGGCGGGCAGGTTATTGCCGACACCACTGATGCCGTGCGCGTCCTGGAG
This sequence comes from Pseudarthrobacter sp. 1C304, assembly GCF_052245515.1. Taxonomy (NCBI): domain Bacteria; kingdom Bacillati; phylum Actinomycetota; class Actinomycetes; order Micrococcales; family Micrococcaceae; genus Pseudarthrobacter; species Pseudarthrobacter sp. 1C304. Next base: position 159,925 of record NZ_JBQQCH010000005.1, read on the forward strand.
ACAAGTCATCCGCCCGTCTATTACTTGCCGTTGGCCGCCTTCCCGCCCGGTGCCCTCATCCCGGTTCACGGCACCACCTTCTGCGAGTTCAAGGGGGAAGCGCACTACTTCGACGTCGTTTCCGGTGGCGTGGTGGCCCGCCGTGCCGGGTGGACCTATCCGAATCCCGCGCGGGGGTTCGAGGCGCTCAGCACCCGGGTGGCCCTCTACCCGCGCCACATGGACTCGTGCGAGATCGACGGCGAGCACGTGACCTCGCAGGACGGCGATTTCTACGGCGGCTGGATCACCAAGCGAATCGTGGGTCCCTTCAAAGGCGGCCCGGGAACGGCCGGCTGGTGAGCGCGGCGGGCAGGGGCCAGCTCAGGTCGACGTTGCAGGATCCGCAGTCGGCGCCCGAGGCCTGGCGCCGGATCGCAGCCGACTTCGCCCGGCACGTGAAGGACTAGCAGTCAGAGCTCGGGTGCGTGCTCCTCAGGCAACGCTCCCTCATCCTCGGGGTGGCGCTTGAGGTTGAGCAGCGAGAGCGCCAGGCCACCCCAGACCGTGAGGATAGCAATGATCATCATGGTGATGGCGATGGTTGTCACCGTGCCTGCTCCTCTTCCTCTTCCGTTTCCTCGTCCACGATGGACTGATACTCCGGGTCGTGGTGGGCCTTGGATTTACGGCTCCAGGGGATGAACGTCAATATCAGCGCCAGGACCACCAGCCCGCCGGCCATGCCCCAGCCGAACAGGCCCACAAACCAGGCCGGATAGCCTTCATAGGTGGTGGTGATCTTGCTGATGAATTCGTTGGACACCATGTAGATCAGGGCGAGCGGCACCACACCCGCCACCAGCACCATCCACGTCCGGCGCATTTTGATCGTCGAGGTGCGGTTGAGGTGCGCCGACAGCAGAGGCAGCTTACGCAGGAACCATGCCAGCACCATGACGGTCACCAGCGCTCCCAAAGTGATGCCGAAGCTGTTGACGAACGCATCGGACGTGTCCAGGAGGTAGAGGCCGGTCGCCGTCGGGAAGAGTCCCAGCGACACGGCCGCCACCAGCCCGCTGACCACGACGGACGCCTTGACGCGCCCCCAGCCCAGCTTGTCCTGCACCGCGGCCACAATGACTTCCAAGACCGAAATCAGTGATGTGACGCCCGCGAACACCAAGGATCCGAAGAACAGGACCCCCATGACGGCGCCGAGCGGCGCCTGGGACACGATGGTGGGGAACGCGACGAAGGCCAGTCCGATGCCTTGGGTGACAACATCGTTGATGCCTGTTCCGGCGGCCTGGGCCATGAACCCCAGCGCGGCGAACACGCCGATGCCGGCCAGGATCTCGAAGCCCGAATTGGAAAAGGCCACCACCATGCCTGAACCGGTGAGGTCGGTCCTGCGCTTGAGGTAGGAGGAGTAGGTCACCATGATGCCGTAGCCCACCGAGAGCGAAAAGAAGATGTGCCCGTAGGCCGCAGCCCAAACCGCCGGATCCCCCAGCGCGGCCCAGTCGGGGGTGAAGAAGGCGTTAAGCCCTTGTGCTGCACCTGGCAGGAACAGGGACTGGACCACCAGGAGCAGGAACATCACCATCAGCAGCGGCAGCAGGATCGAGTTGGCGCGGGAGATTCCCTTGCGGATTCCGGCCACCATGATGGCGATGACAGCGATCCAGATGAGCAGAAGCGGGAAGAAAACGGCCGGCACGTACGTGAAGCCGACGCCTGGCGCCTCGGAGAGGGCGAGGAACGTCCCGAAGAAGTAGCCCTCGGCGTCGTCCCCCCACGCCTCGGTGAAGGAAAAGATGGTGTACATCAGGGACCACGCGATAATCACGGCGTAGTAGGCGGCGATCACGAAGCAGACCAGCACCTGCCACCACCCCAGCGGCTCGGCCGCACGGTGGAGCCGCCGGTAGGCCAGCGGGGCGGAGCCGCGGAACTTGTGCCCTACCGCGTAGTCCAGGAAAAGCAGCGGGATGCCCGCCGTCAGCAGCGCCACGAGGTACGGGATCAGGAAGGCGCCGCCGCCGTTGTCGTAGGCGATGTAGGGGAAGCGCCAGATGTTGCCGAGGCCCACGGCTGAACCGATGGCCGAAAGGATGAACAGCCTGCGCGTGGAGAATGTCTCGCGCTTCGCTGCGGAGGGGGAAGCCTGGCCGCTCATCCCGTCACGCCCTGCACAACAGTTGTTGGGTTTGTGCTGCGGCGCTGGACACCGCGCTTTTCTGGCCGGTCCATTGGGGCTCGCTCTCGGATGAAGGGGGAAGTCCGATTACTGGCTATGCCGCGACTTTACTGTCGGCCGTCGCTTCAGGGAAGACCCCGGGGTCTCCGGAGGCGGACGGGTTGTTCCCACAGGAACGACGGCGGCGCCAGGGCATGCCGGTAACAGCCCGGTAACGGGGCGGCTGGTGTACTTGCTGCAGCCGTGAGAGGCCCCTCCCCCAGAGCGAAAGGATGAAGGCGATGTCCTCCCAGAGTGAAGAGAACAGTGCTGCGGTGGTCATACAGGTCGGCGACAGCGAGCCGGAGGTCCACGACGGCGTCTCGCCGGACGACGTCATCGGGATCATTGCCCGTGCTGACGAGGGTATGGCCGGGCGCCTTCGGGCGGCGGAAGAGCGGGTGAAAGCCATCCGCGCAGAGGTGGTGGGCGATCCCGACATGACCGTGGAGTACTTCCTGTTGCAGCGGGCCCAGAGCCGTGTGGGCGAGTTGCTCAGCCACGACCTTGAGCATTTGGAACCCGGGGAGCACCGGGCCCGGGTGGACCAGTATCACCGGTATGCCGAGGTGGGATCGGCGCTTCTCTACCGGGACCGCGACTTCAAAGGCGGGTCGAAGTTCTTCACTGTCACCTGGCCGAACTTCAAGTGGTGGCCCTACAAGTTCAACGACGCCGCATCGTCGGCCAAGGCGTGGGGCGGCAACATCCTGTTCCAGCACACGTGGTACGGGGGCCGCCGCCTCTATCTGGTGGGGCTGCCGTATGTGGAGTTCGCCGACCTTGGCCGCTTCGACTTCAACGATATGGCCAGCTCGTTTGTGTCCCTGCCCTGAGGTGAGCCTGCACGGCGCCACACGCCGCCTCGGCCACCGGGATGCCGGCTTGCCCGCACGGTGGTGATCGTCACGTTGACACCTTTTCTGAGTGCACTCATAATTGATTGTACTCAACAGAAAAGGGCGTCACCGTGAAAGCGTTCGTCATCGATAAATACAAAGCCGACCTCCGGATGGCCGAGGTGGCCGAGCCGGCCATCGGGGATAAGGACGTCCTGGTCCGGGTCGAGGCGGCCGGGCTCAACCAGCTGGACGAGAAGGTCCGCCTCGGCGAGTTCAAGCAGATCCTCCCCTATGCGCTGCCGCTTGTCCTCGGCAACGACCTGGCCGGCACGGTCCTCCGTGTCGGGGCAAAGGTGGACAGCTTCAAGCCGGGCGACGAGGTCTTCGCCAGGCCGGACGCGGCCCGCATTGGCACCTTCGCCGAACGGATTGCCGTCGCGGAGGCGGATCTGGCGATGAAGCCGTCATCAATCACCATGGCCGAGGCAGGCTCCCTCCCCCTGGTGGCTTTGACCGCCTGGCAGGCCCTGGTGGAGCGCGGAAACGTGCAGCCGGGGCAGAAGGTCCTTATTCATGCGGGCGCAGGCGGAGTGGGCACCTTGGCCATCCAGCTGGCCAAGCACCTTGGTGCGACGGTGGCCACCACCGCCAGCGCCGCGAACGCGGAATTCGTCCGCGGGCTGGGCGCCGACACCGTTATCGACTACCGGAACGAGGACTTCGAACAGATCCTCAGCGGCTTTGACCTGGTCCTCGACAGCCTCGGCGGGCCGAACCTGGAAAAGTCCCTCCGCATCCTCCGGCCCGGCGGCAAGGCCATTGGCATCGCAGGACCGCCGGACCCCGCCTTCGCCAGTGAATCCAGCCTCAACCCGCTGCTCCGCCTCGGCATTGCCGGGCTGAGCCGGAGGATCCGCAGCCAGGCGCGGCGGCTGGGCGTGCACTACGAGTTCCTGTTCATGCATGCCAGTGGGGAGCAACTGGACCGGATCGCACGGCTAGTGGACGACGGCGTGCTGCGGCCCGTCGTCGGACGCGCCAGTCCGTTCGCCCAGACTCCGGAGGCCCTGCAGGCCTTGGGAACCGGAGGACTGCGCGGCAAGGCCGTTATCATCAATCCCCCGGGCAACGCCCCGGCCGATGCCCGGCCCGAAGCCGCGGCTCAGCACAGGCAGGGAGAGCCGGCATGAGCACCTCCGGCACCCACGTCCCCACTTCCTATGCCGCGGCGCCCACCCGCACTGTCACCGCCGACGGTGTCAGCTACGCCTACCGTGAACTGGGGCCAAGAGGCGGGGTTCCGGTGGTCTTTTTCCACCACCTCGGCGCCAACCTGGACAACTGGGACCCGCGGATCATCGACGCCCTTGCCAAAGAGCATCATGTGATCACCTTCGATAACCGCGGCCTCGGTGCCAGTACCGGTGCGGTGCCGGGCAGCATCGGGGCCATGGCCGATGACGCCGCCACCTTCATCCGGGCCCTTGGTTTCGACAAGGTGGACATATTCGGTTTCTCGCTGGGCGGCATGGTGGCCCAGGAGCTGGTCGGGAAGCACCCGGGCCTGGCCCGGAAACTCATCCTCGCCGGCACCGGCCCCAGAGGCGGGAAAGGCCTGGACAAGGTTGCCCGGGTAACCTACCTGGACGTGCTGCGGGCTGCCCTGGTGCGGGCTGATCCGAAGGAGTTCCTGTTCTTCAACCGCAACGCCGCCGGCAAGCAGGCAGCACAAGCGTTCATCGAACGCCTTCAGGAACGCACCGCCGGCCGCGACCGGCCGGTCCGGATCCGGGCCTTCCGAACCCAGCTGAAAGCCATCCGGGACTGGGGACGTGCCGAGCCAGCCGACCTGTCGGCCATCAGGCAGCCCACGCTGATCGCCAACGGCGATCATGACCGCATGGTCCCGTCCAACCTGTCGATGGACCTGCACCGGCGCATCGCAGGGTCCGAGCTGGTCATGTATGCGGACTCCGGCCACGGCGGCATCTTCCAGTTCCACGGGCAGTTCATTCCCGTGGCCGTCGAGTTCCTGAATCGCTGACGCCGGGCGGGCACCCCATTGGCTACACTCAAAGTCAGTTCAACCACAGGACCGTCCCGGAGGACCCACCGCCATGCACCTTGCTTCCCAGCCCGTCGGCCGGCGGGAACGGAACAAGCAGGCCAAGCTTGACCGGATCACGGCGGCGGCCCGTGAGCTGTTCGCCGAGCACGGCATTGACGACGTCACCACGCAGCAGATCGCGGACAAGGCCGACATCGGCACGGGCACCCTGTTCCTTTACGCCAAGAGCAAGGGCGAGCTGCTGCTGCTGGTCCAAAACTCGGCCTACGCAGATGCACTCGCCAAGGGCACCGCGGACGCTGCGGAAACCCCTGAGCCGCTCGACGCCGTCATGGCGATTATCCGCCCGGTGGTGGAGTGCAACCGGACGCAGATCGACAACGGCCGGACCTACCTGCGGGAGATGGTGTTTGGCGACCCCAATGAACCCCACCACCACGCAGCCCTGACGCTCGCCGCAGGGACCGAGGCCGCAATCGCCGGCGTCCTGCACCGGGACGGCCGCACTCCGGCCGATGCTGCAGCAACGCTCGCCCGCGTGGTCTCCGCCATCATGTTCCTCAGCATGGCCGCGTCAACCAACGTCGCCTGGACGGTGGAGGACCTGCTCCGCGACATCCGGGAGCAGGTCGGAGCCATCCTCCCCGGCTGAACTGCAGCGCCGCGGCCCCGGACAACCGCCGGGTGATCAATGCCGAGGCAATGCATATCCCGAGATCCGCGAAGGTGTGTGCACCCCTGACCTGACACGAGTTAGGTATGCTAAGCAAAAGGCAAGGGGGCAGGCATGGTCAATCGTAAAGCGACAGCACTGGATGTGGCGCAACGGGCGGGCGTATCCCGCAGTGCAGTGTCACTGGTGCTTAACGGCAGGGCTAACGGCAACGTCACCGCGGAACGCCAGGAGCGGGTGCTCCGCGCCGCGGCGGAGCTAAATTACACACCCAACTCCATTGCCCTCAGCCTGCGCAACCAGCAGACATCAACGATCGGCATCATTACAGATGACATCGTCACCAGCCCTTTCGCCGGCCGGTTGATCAGCGGCGCCTCACGCACGGCCCTGGCGCGCGGATACATGGTCCTGGTGGTCGATACCGAACATGACGCGGCCCGCGAAAGCGCTGCGGCGCAGCAACTGGTGCACCGGCAGGTAGACGGAATCATGTACGCCACCGGCAGCCTGCGCGAGATTACCGCCCCGCCGGGCATGCTCACCCTGCCCGCCATTCTGGCCAATTGCACTGATGCCGGCTCCCAGCTCCAGTCGGTAATACCGGCAGAGGTCGACGGCGGACGCGCCGCGGCACAGCTGCTGATTGACCTGGGCCACCGCCACATCACCCTGTTGACCGGAACTCTTAGCTCACCCGCCGCCCCGCAGCGCGAACAGGGTTACCGCGAGGCCATGAACGAGGCGGGCCTGGGCCCCGAACAACAGCATGTCCACACGACCGGATGGGACATCGACGAGGGCTACCGGGCCGCTTCCTCTGTCCTCGGCGGCAGAGACCGGCCGACGGCGATCATTTGCTCCAACGACCGGGTCGCCACCGGCGTTTTGCTTTACGCGGCGGCCGCGGGACTGCGCGTACCGCAGGATCTGTCCGTGGTGGGCTATGACGACCAGCAAAACCTCGCTGCCAACCTTGTCCCCGCTCTCACCACGGTGGCACTTCCGCACGCCGAAATCGGAGCAGCGGCCATGTCCCTCCTGCTGGATGCGGTCGAAGGAAAAGCCCCAGCAGCTGAGCAGCCGGCGGCTGGAAATCTCCTGATGCCCTGCCGGATCATCCCCCGGGCGTCCACCGCAGCGGTACCCGCCCGCTGACCCGGCAGGCCGTTGCCACCGGCAAAGTCATACTTGACACGTGTTAGGTCGCCTCACTAGCCTACTAAACACGTGTTAGGAGGAGTCGACAATGACGTCTGAAAAGACACCGGGGCAAACTCAGCCCCCGTATCCGCCGCGGCCCGGCAGCGGACTTTCACAGCTCACGCGGCGTTCCCTGCTGGGCGTGGCGGGCCTCGCTGTTGCAGGAGCCACGGTGGGCGCCTGGCCACGGCTTACCGGGACTGACATCCCGGGCCGCGGCAGCAAGGCCCTGAGCATCGCCATCCTTGGAACCGCAGCGGACGCAACGGCCCGCCAAAGCCTGGTTCAGGCCTTTACCGCCGCCCACCCGGATATTCCGGTCCAGGTGCAGGCCATCCAGGGCGCGGACTGGAAGGATTTCTTTTCTAAAATCCTCACCATGGTCGCGGCCGGAACGCCGCCGGACGTTGTCTACGTGGCCACCGAGGGCGCCCAGCTGTTCGCCGACAAGCTCGCCGAGCCCCTGGATGATTATGTCCGCCGGGACGCTGCCGATATGAGCGACTACTTCGACGACGTTCATCCGAGCCTGCTGGAAGCCTTTATGTACCAGGGAAGCCTTTACCAGCTTCCGCTGGACTGGAACGCGGCGAACATGTATTTGAACACCACAACCTTCGCCCAGGCCGGCCTTGACCGGCCGAAGGACGACTGGACGCAGGATGACTTCAGCGCCACCCTCCGCGCCCTGCGGAACGCGCGCCCGGCCGACTTCACCCCGTACTACTGGACCAACCGGCTTTTTGGCGGAGTAGTGCCATGGCTGTACGCCAACGACACCAGCTTCCTCACTGAGAGCAAAGCCTCCGGCGGGGACTGGCTTTGGGACCGCTTTTACCCCACGGATCCTGCCCGGGCGGCACGCGGCGGGGGGTATCAGTGGCTGGCCCCCAACGCCGAGGACGCGCGGGTTATCGAGACCTTTGACTACCTCCGCGAACTCGTGGCCGAAGGACTGGGCGTGCGTCCCGAATCCGGGGGCGGCAACGCCCTGGTTGGCTTGTTCGGCAACAACCGCATCGGCACCACGCCGGCGGGCGGCTACTGGGCGCAGGGCCTGCACGATGCCGGAATGACCCCCGACCAGTTCGACGTCCAGTTCTTTCCCCGCTGGCGGACGCAGCGGCACCAGTTCGGTGCTGCCGGCTATGCGATCATGCGCACGGCGAAAGACAAGGACGCCGCCTGGGAATGGGTGAAGTTCTGCTCCAGCCGCGAAGCGATGCAGTTGGCCATGCCCAAGCCGAACACCACTCCCACCCGCCGTTCGATGGTGAACGAATCCTTTTACGCCGCCACCGGGCCCCGACACTGGAAAGTCTTCTACGACACCCTCGACAGGTTCCCCACCTCCGGTCCGATCCCCGCGCCCCCGCAACAGGCCGCCGTGGAAACTGCCCTGATGAAAAATGTTTCCACCGCTGTCAGCGGTAACTCCGCCGGCGTACGGACAGCAATGGCCACCCTGCAGCGCGATCTCGAACTGGCCCTCAGGAGGAACGCATGACCACCACTTCCACCGCCCCGCGCCAAAGCGCAAAACCGCCGGCCGCGCGACGCTCGTTCGTCGAGCGATGGCTGGCGTTGATATTCCTTGCCCCCACACTGCTGGGGATGGCCCTGTTCACTTTCCTGCCGATCATCGGCTCGCTGGTCCTGGCCTTCTTCCGATGGGACATCATTTCAGCACCCCAGTTCGTCGGTTTCGCCAACTTCGCCTCCCTGGCCCAGGACCCCACCGTCCGGGTGTCCTTCCTGAACACCATCGTGTTCGTCGCCGTCGCAGTAATCCTTCAGCTTGGCATCGCACTGAGCCTGGCTTCCATGCTCCAGGCCAGGATGCCGTCCTGGCTCAGGGTCTTCCTCCGTTCCACCTTCTTCTTTCCCCTGGTGCTGTCCGCCGCGTCGGTGTCCATCTTCATGCGGTACATGTTCAACGAACAGTTCGGCGTGGTGAACTGGCTGCTGTCGCTCATCGGCATTCCCGCGGTGCCCTGGCTGACCAGTCCCGTGGCCTCCGCCGCCGTCGTCGTCCTGGTGTACGTCTGGCAAAACTTCGGGTTCTCCTTCCTTCTCTTCCTCGGCGCCCTGAGCAACATTCCGAAAGAACTGCACGAGGCAGCAAACCTGGACGGCGCCACGGGCTGGAAACAGTTCAGCTACGTCACCCTTCCCCTGATCAGCCCCACCGTGCTCGTTGCCTCTGTCATGGCGATGATCAGTGCGCTGCAGGTCTTCGACCAGCCCTACGTACTGACCAACGGCGGTCCCGGGGATTCCACCCGGACCGCCGTCATGGTGATCTTTGAATCCGCCTTCCAGCAACTGGAATTCGGCGAAGCCTCGGCCATCGGCCTGGTGCTGACAGTGCTGATCCTTGCCGTCACCGCCCTGCAATTCCGACTCAGCTGCCGCTTCGTCTTCTACCAGTGAGGTCCCTTATGTCCAGCCAGACCCTGCAGACCGGGACCAGCGAGCATTCGGCTTCCACCAGCGGCACGCCGGCCACCCGCACGCCCTACCGCAACAGCCGCCTGCCCGCTGCAGGAACCGTCGGCAGATACGCCGCGCTAGCGGTGGCTGCGGCCCTGACCCTCGGCCCTGTCCTGTGGACCCTGTCCACCTCGCTGCGAACGCCGTCGGAGTCCTTCAACCTGCCGCCTTCCTTCCTGCCCCTCAACCCTGACTTCACCGCTTACGAGGAGGTGTTCAGGCAGATCAACGTCGGCCTCCTGGTCCTGAACAGCGCCCTGGTGACCGGGCTGATCGCGCTTGGCCAGATGGCTTCCGCCACTCTGGCCGGCTACGCCTTCGCCCGCCTGGACTTCCGTGGCAAGAAGGCCATCTTCTCGTTGGTGCTGGCCACGATGATGGTTCCCGTGCAGGTCACCATCGTTCCGGTGTTCATGCTCATCCGGGGGATGGGTCTGTCCGATACCCTGCTGGCCCTGATCCTGCCGGCCATTCCCACCGCCTTCGGCACCTTCCTGATGCGCCAATACTTCCTGGGCCTGCCAAATGATTTTGCGGAAGCGGCCGCCCTGGACGGTGCCGGACCGTGGCGAATCTTCCGTTCCGTTTACGTACCGTTAGCGGTCCCGGGCATGGCCATCGTCGGGATCCTTGCCTTCAACTTCCACTGGAACGAGTTCTTCCGGCCTCTGATCCTCACTATCAGCGAACAGAACTTCACTCTTCCCCTCGGCCTGGTCACGCTCCAGGGCAACCTCGGCACCGGAAGCATCTCGGTGGTCCTCGCCGGCGTGATCCTGTCCATGCTGCCCGCACTGGTCGTCTTTATCTTCGGCCAACGCACCCTGCGCGAAGGCCTCACGGCCGGCGCGAGCAAATAACACTGACCTTCATAAGGAACCTCATGGAAACCATCACCCCGACCAGTACGGCAGCCACCGCAGACAGCTACCGCCCGGCCCTGCACTACACCGCACAGGACACCTGGCTCAATGACCCCAATGGCCTGATCTTTCATGAAGGCGTCTACCACCTCTATTACCAGAACAACCCGCTGGGAAATGTTTGGGGAAACATGTCCTGGGGTCACGCCACCTCCACAGACCTGCTGTCCTGGACCGAGCACGCCGTCGCCATCGCCTGCGACGAGAACGAAGACATTTTTTCCGGCAGCGTCGTCCATGACCGTCACAACACCAGCGGATTCGGCAGCGGGTCCGTTGCCCCCCTCGTGGCGATCTACACCAGCGCCTTCAAACCGGGCTCACAGTATGAGGGCGTTCAGGCCCAGTCCCTGGCCTACAGCCTGGACGGGGGCTACAGCTGGACAAAACACACAGGCAACCCCGTCCTTAACCGCGGGTCCGCCGAGTTCAGGGATCCTAAGGTCATCCGGTACGACGGCGGCGCGGGCAGCTACTGGGTGATGGTCGCCGTCGAAGCCAAAGACTTCCAGGTGGTCTTTTACAAATCCCGCGACCTGAAGAATTGGGAACTACTGAGCACTTTCGGCCCTGCAAACGCCACCGGCGGCGTTTGGGAATGCCCTGACCTGTTTCCCCTGCCCGTGGACGGCGACCCTGAAAACGTCAAGTGGGTCCTCACTGTCAACCTCAACCCCGGCGGGCCCAACAACGGCTCAGCCGGCCAATACTTCATCGGTGACTTCGACGGAACCACATTCACCTCCGCCAGCACCGTAACCGACGGCCTGCAGGACCCTGGCCGGCTGAGCGAATACCGCTGGCTGGACTGGGGCCGGGACTATTACGCCGCCGTCTCCTTCAGCGACGCCCCGGACAACCGCCGCCTCATGATCGCCTGGATGAACAACTGGGAATACGCCAACCACATCCCCACCACACCGTGGCGGAGCCCCATGAGCCTCGCCCGCGAAATTTCGCTCCAGACCAGTGACGGAAACCTGTCCCTGGTCCAGCGACCCGCGGGTGATTGGACAGACCTGGCTGACGCTGAGTTGTTCCGCCTTTCCGGAACCACCATCCACGACGGCGTGCAGGTTCTGGCGGGCGCGGCCGGCACGGTCCAGCGCATTGACGTCAACTTCACCCCCGGAAGCGCAGAAGAATTTGGTCTCATCCTGCGTGGTGACGGCGTGAAGGGAACCCGCGTGGGCATTCGACCCGGGCAAGCCACACTGCTCGTGGACCGGCGCGAATCCGGCAGGACAGACTTTCACGCGTCCTTCAGCTCCATCGACACCGCTCCCGTCCTGGCGAAGCAGGGGTCCTACGACCTCACCATCTTCGTGGACCGCTGTTCCGTTGAAGTCTTTGCCCAAGGCGGCAAGGTCACCATGACCGAACTGATCTTCCCGGCCGAAACCAGCACCGACCTCGCCGTTTACGCCGTCGGCGGCGCGGCCACCATCAACAGCCTCCAGGTCACGCAGCTCGGGTAGGGCAGCACCAAACAAGGAACAACAAACATGCACAACAACGGGAAACAAAACCCTCCCGAGCAGGTGATGGACGTCGTCGTTATCGGGGAAGCCCTGATCGACATCGTCACCACGCCTGAGGGGACCAGTGAACATCCCGGCGGTTCACCGGCCAATGTCGCCTACGGCCTGGCCCGCCTGGGAGTGAGCACCGGACTGCTCACTTCCATGGGTACCGACCGCCGTGGTGATGCACTCGAGGAGCACCTCGCCGGGGCCGGGGTGACGCTCTTGCCCGGCTCCCGGTCTCTGGAGAGAACGTCGACGGCGACCGGCACCATTGCGCGCGATGGCTCGGCGAGCTACGCCTTCGACATCTCCTGGGATGTGGAACCGCAGGATCTTGGACCTACTCCGCCCAAGGTCGTTCACACCGGTTCGATTGCGAGTTTTCTGTTACCGGGCGCCGGCGGCGTCAAAGCTATGCTCCAGGAAATCCGCAGCGAGTGCATCATCACCTACGATCCCAACATCAGGCCAGCCCTGCTCGGAACCCATGCCGAAGCACGGCAAACTTTCGAGGAACTGGTGCAGCTCACCAGCGTCGTCAAACTCAGCGATGAGGACGCCGAATGGCTCTACCCGAAGAGGGCCCTGGAGGAAACCGCCACACACATCCTGGATCTGGGAGCGGAGCTGGCTGTCATCACCAGGGGCTCATCAGGCTCATTGCTCGCGACACCCACCACCTCCCTCAGCATTCCTGCAGTGAAGACCCCAGTGGTTGACACCATTGGCGCTGGCGACTCCTACATGTCGGCCCTGATCCTGGGACTCCTCACCCGCGGAACCAGCGGCCTGGCGCCCTCCGTCCTGGACCAGTTGGGATGCACGGCGGCCGCTGCGGCCGCGATCACCGTATCCCGGGCCGGCGCCCGGCCGCCAACCGAAGACGAACTCCGCTCAAAGCTTCAGCCCCTGCCTTCGCACTCGTAGCACGAACCCTCCGTGCGACGCCGTGCGCAGGGCGGCATGGGGACCCTCCCCCCTGCCAGGGCCGCTAAGAGTGCCTCGCTGACGGCGCCACCGCGACGGAAGGTGCACCGTGGGCCATCCCAAAAGTAACCCTTGACACAGATCCAGTAACGCGCGTAACCTCTATCACATGCGCTAGTAACGCGCGTTACCTACTTGGCAGCACTACCGACCACCACCGGAGTATTCAATGGCGAAGACCACCACCTCGACCCATGCCGGGGCTGCGCGGCAGCGGGGTGTCACCATGAATGACGTTGCCAAGCACGCCGGCGTTTCCCGGACCGCGGTCTCGTTCGTGCTGAGCAACCGCGAAAATGCCAGCATCTCCGAGGAGACCCGCGCCCGGATCAACGAAGCTGTTCGGGTCTTGGGCTACCGCCCGAATGCCGGGGCACGTGCGCTGGCATCCCAGCGCAGTGATTGGTACGGGATTGTCACCGAGATCGTGACGGCACCGTTCGCCGTCGACATCATCAAAGGTGCACAGGACCAGGCCTGGCTTGACCGTCGGTTCCTGCTCATCGCGCCCTCCGACCAGGCCGATGCCGTAGGACCCAACCAGGGCATGGAAGACGCCGCCATTGAAAAGCTGCTGGAACAACGCGTGGAAGGCCTTCTCTATGCAGCCACGTACCACCGGGGCGTTCACGTTCCCGAAAGCGCCAACGAGGTACCCACCGTCCTGATCAACTGCTTCGATGCGGACGGAAGGCTGCCCTCGATTGTCCCCGACGAGCGAGCGGGCGGCCGCGTCGCCGTCGAACGTTTGCTCCAAGCCGGCCACCGCCGGATCGGAGTGATCAACCTGGACCCGGATATTCCGGCAGCAGTCGGACGTTTGGCAGGTGCCCGCGAGGCACTTGCCGACGCCGGCCTCGAGCTGGACCCGGAGCTCGTGGTGCCCGGACATGCGACGGCTGACGGCGGCTACGAGGCCGCCTGTGAAATCCTGGACCGCTACACGGAAAAGGACAGGCCAACCGCGCTGTTCTGCCTCAATGACCGCATGGCGATGGGCGCTTACGACGCCATCAAAGAACGGGGCCTGACCATCCCCGGAGACATCGCCGTGATCGGCTTCGACAACCAGGAACTGATTGCGGCCTACCTTAGGCCCAAGCTGACCACGGTTGCGTTGCCGTTTGAAAAAATGGGCGCCCTGGGAGTCCAGACGCTCGCAGCTCTGACAGCAGGACAGCCGATAATTGCCGACCAGCAATTAGTCGGCTGTCCGCTGCTAGAACGCTCTTCGGTCTGACCGCGAAATCAATAGCGAAGAGCAACCCCTCCCCCACCCCTTCACCTTGCTGATGAAGATAGGAAAGAGATAACCATCATGACACAACCCCGATTCCTGAGGGCTGCCCGCACAACGGCGGCCGGGCTGGCGGTGGGCGCACTGCTGCTGACCGGCTGTGCAGCCACCGTGAACAAGCCTGCCGGCACCGACGCCGCAGCGAACGCCAGCGCCTTTCTCACCATTCCGCGTGAGGACATGGGCACGTTTGTGCAGAACTTCAACCCGTTTGCACCCACCGTCAACCCGATGGTCCAGCAGTCCATCTACGAGTCGCTACTGATCTTCAACCCGGCCAAGGGCGACACCGTGCCGTGGCTGGCCACTGAATGGGAAGCCGCCGACGACGGCAAGTCCATCACCTTCACCCTGCGCGATGGCGTTAAGTGGTCCGACGGCCAACCGTTCGTGGCCGAGGACGTCGCCTACACCTTCGAGCTCCAGAAAAAGATCAAGGGTGGTTACGACTATCTGGACACCGTTGCCGCGGAAGGCACCAACAAAGTTATCTTCAACTTCAACAAGCCCTGGTCACCGGCTCTCCACGACGTCGGCCAACTCACCATCTTGCCCAAGCACATCTGGTCCGCCCTCGCCGATCCGGAGAAGGACGCCAATGCCAAGCCCGTCGGCACAGGCCCTTACACCGAGGTTGACAGTTTCCAGGCCCAGTCGTTTGTGCTGAAGAGGAACCCCAACTACTGGCAGCCGGAAAAGCAAAAGATCGCCGGTATCAAGATGCTCGCCTTTGCAGGAAACGACGGCGCCAACCTCGCCGCCGCGAACGGCGACGTGGACTGGGCTCCGCAGTACATCCCGAACATTGAAAAGACGTTCGTTTCCAAGGACAAGGAACACCGCCACTACTGGTTCCCGGCCACGGGCGCCATGATCAACTGGCAGCTCAACACCACCAAGGCCCCCTTCAACGACGTTGATGTCCGCAAGGCCCTAAGCATGGCCGTTGACCGGGAGCAGGTCACCAAGATCGGCATGAGCGGCTACGCCAAGCCTGCGGACTGCACCGGGCTCTCCGGCAACTACGAGGCCTGGAAGAACAACGAGGTCAAGGAGAACTGCACCTGGACCAAGCTGGATGTCCAGAAGGCCAATGAGCTGCTGGACAAGGCGGGCTACCCGAAGGGTGCTGACGGCAAGCGCACGCTCCAGGATGGCAAGCCTTTCGAATTCAAGATCTCCGTGGGCGCGACTTCTTCTGACTGGCTGTCCGTGGCCAACGTGATCGCGCAGAACCTGGCAGAAGTCGGCGTCACAGCAAAGGTTGAGTCCCCGGACTGGGCTGCCGTGGTTGCCGGCTACGAGACGGGCGACTTCGACTCCGGCATCGTCTGGAGCGCCAACGACCCCAGCCCGTACAAGTACTTCAACACCTCCATGGGCACGGCCACCGTCAAGCCTGTGGGCACCAAGACGTTCGACAACTACCACCGCTTCGGGGACACCAAAGCCGACGCACTGCTGGCGGAATTCGCTGCAGAGGCCGAGGAGTCCAAGCAGAAGGACATCGCCAACAAGCTGCAGGAACAATACGACGACGCCGCACCGCTGGTGCCTCTGTTCTCCGGCCCGGAATGGGGCGCCTTCAACGACACCCGCTTCACCGGCTGGCCCACCGAGGGCAATCCTTATGCCACCCTTTCGGTCCGTGCACCTACGACGGTGCTGGTATTGACCACGCTGGAACCGCGCAAGTAACGCAGCGGGCCACCCACACTGCACGCCCGGCGGGCAACCAACCCCGCCGGGCGTGCCTCCAAACTTTCCGCAATTCCCGAAATGGAGGGAAACCGTGCGCTTCATCCTGCGCCGCCTGGGTTTCTACCTGATCGCCTTCTGGGCATCCGTCACCCTGAATTTCCTGCTCCCGCGCTTCATGCCCGGGGACCCCGTCTCCCGCATGTTCGCCCGCTCCCAGGACAGAATGCAGCCTGAACAGATCGAGGCCCTGCGCAAGCTGCTCGGCGTTGACGACCGGCCTCTCTGGGAGCAATACACCGACTACCTCCACAACATCTTCACCGGGCAAATGGGCGTCTCCATCTCACGTTTCCCCACTCCGGTCACCGAGGTCATTGCGTCCCAGATCGGCTGGACCCTCCTGCTCGGGGGAACCGCACTGGTGATAGCCGCCGTCGTGGGTAACCTGCTGGGCATCCTGGCCGCCTGGCGACGCGGCGGAGCCATCGATTCGGCGCTGCCGCCGGTGCTCGTATTCATCGGTTCCTTCCCGTACTTCTGGCTCGCGATGGGCGCGCTGTACCTGTTCGGCGTGGTGCTGGACTGGTTCCCCATCCGCCACGCCTTCACGGCAGGTCTGGAACCCGCCTTCACCTGGGAGTTCATCGGCGACGTCGGGGCGCACCTTGTCCTGCCGGCGTTGACGATCGTGCTGGTATCCATTGGCGGCTGGATGCTGGGCATGCGAAACACCATGATCGCCACGAACTCGGAGGACTACATCACCATGGCCGAAGCCAAAGGACTCCGCCCCAGCCGCATCATGCTCCGCTACGCAGCACGCAACGCCATGCTCCCGTCGGTCACAAGCTTCGGCATGGGCCTGGGCTTCGTGGTGGGCGGGGCTCTCCTCACTGAGGTGGTGTTCGCGTATCCCGGCGTCGGATACCAACTCCTCAACGCCGTCCAAGGCCTCGACTACCCGCTCATGCAGGGCCTGTTCCTGACCATCACCGCCGCCGTGCTGCTGGCGAACTTTCTGGTGGACATCCTCTACGTCCGCCTCGACCCGCGCGTGCGCAGCAACTAGAGGGACCGATCATGACAACCGCAATCCTGAAGCAGCCCACTCAGCCCACAGCTGCCCGCAAACCCAACCGCAGTTTTGTCCACGGCCTTATCACCAACAAGAAAGCCCTGGTGGGCATGATCGTGATGCTCGTGTTCATCGCGCTTGCGTTGCTGGCCCCCGTGCTGTTCCCCGGAGACCCGTCGCGGATTACCGCGATGGCCTCGCTGGAACCGTCTCCCGAGCACTGGCTCGGCACCACGGCCAAAGGTCAGGACGTGCTTGCCCTGACTGCCCACGGCTCCCGCAGTTCCCTGTTTGTCGGGTTGACTGTGGGCTTTGCTTCCACCTTCATCGGCATTTTGGTGGGCCTGGCCTCGGCGTACTTTGGCAAGTTCATCGACGAAGCACTGTCCCTGGTGACCAACGTCTTCCTGCTCCTGCCCGGGCTGCCGCTCCTTGTCATCCTGGCCGCGTTCCTGCCGCCGGGGCTGGGCACTGTGATCCTGGTCCTCGTGGTCACCGGCTGGGCCGGGTCGGCACGTGTATTGCGCGCACAGGCGCTGTCCATCCGCTCCAAGGACTTTGTGGCCGCGGCGGTGGTCTCCGGCGAACGGGCGGGCCGGATCATGTTCCGCGAGATCCTGCCGAACATGGCCTCGATCGTCATGGGCACCCTGCTGGCCTGCGTGATCTATGGCATCGGCGCCCAGGCAGGCCTGGAGTTCCTTGGCCTGGGTGACGTCAGCACGGTCTCCTGGGGCAACAACCTCTTCTGGGCCGGCAACGAGGGTGCCCTGCTCACCGGCAGCTGGTGGGTCTTCGTCCCGTCGGGCGTGTGCATCGCGCTGGTGGCCTTCGCCCTGGCCCTCATCAACTACGCCGTGGACGAGGTCACCAATCCCCGCCTGCGGAAGATCAAGACCCCCAAAACCATCGAAAGGAGCGCCGCCAAATGACGGTCTCCCAAGTTTCCTTTGGCTCCCACGAGCCCGTCCTGGACGTCCAGAACCTCACCGTCAAGTATGTCGGCGACACCCGCTCCACCACTGCCGTCGACCGTGTTTCCTTCAGCATCGGCACCGGCGAGGTGTTCGGGCTGGCGGGCGAGTCCGGCTGTGGGAAGTCCACCATCGCCAACTCGATCATGCGGCTCCTGAAGGATCCCGCGAGGATCGCCGGCGGCAGCATTTCCTTCGGCGGCAAGGACGTCCTGGCCATGAGCCCGGAGGAGCTGCGGCGCTACCGCTGGCAGGACGTGGCCATGGTGTTCCAGTCGGCCATGAACTCGCTCAACCCGGTGTTGACCATCGGAGAGCAGATCGTGGACATTTTCACCACCCACGCGGGTTACTCCCGCAAGGAATCCCTGCGGCGCGCCGGCGAACTGCTGGAACTCGTGAGGATGGACCCCGCACGCCTGAAGTCCTACCCGCACCAGCTCTCGGGTGGCATGCGGCAGCGGGCCGTGATCGCCATGGCCGTGGCGCTCAAGCCGTCCCTGTTGATCCTCGATGAGCCCACCACCGCGCTTGACGTGGTGGTGCAGCAGGAGATCATGGCGCAAATCAAGGAACTCCAGCGCGAACTGGGGTTCTCTGTCCTGTTCATCACCCACGACATGTCCCTCATGGTGGAACTTTCCCACCGCATGGCCGTGATGTACGGCGGCAGGATCGTGGAGACGGCGAAGGCGCAGGACGTCTACGCCAACCCGCGCCACCCCTACACGCAGGCGCTGATGGGCGCGTTCCCGCCACTCACCGGTCCACGCGTTCCGCTGACCGGACTGCCCGACGGCGTGAAGTTCCGGAACATCCCGGACCTCACCGAGGCGGCACCCGGCCACCTCGTTGCACCGTTTGGTGCCGACGCTTCAGCGGCTGACACCGCAATCCTGGCAGGAGCCGTACGATGAGCCACGCTGTACTGTCATCCCAGCGCCCCTCCACTGACACCGAAGCTCCAGCCCTCGAGGTCCGGGGACTAGGAAAGTCTTTTCCTGTAGGTGGTTTGTTCTCCCGGGACTCCGTCCGGGCCCTGCAGGGCGTGGACCTGGCCATTGGCCGCGGCGAAATCGTGGCCCTCGTGGGAGAATCCGGGTCGGGTAAGAGCACCCTGGCCCGCTGCGTTGCCCGGCTGGAAAAGCCGAGCTCCGGCGAGATCCTGATTGACGGCGTCGACGTCCTCAAGCGCGACCGCTTCCAAGCATCGCGAGCCTTCCGGTCCCAACTGCAGATGGTCTTCCAGGATCCTTTCGGCTCGCTGAATCCTGCCCATAGAGTGGAGCACTTCCTGCGGAGGTCGCTGGCGATCCACCGGAAGGGCGGCAGCTCCGAGGCGGAGACGCAACAGCGACTTGAGGAGCTCATGACCACCGTGGGGCTGCAGGCCGACATGCTGAACTCCTACCCGCACGAGCTCTCCGGCGGGCAGCGCCAGCGAATCGCGATTGCCCGGGCCCTTGCCGTGGAACCTCGGGTCATCCTCGCCGACGAACCCACCTCCATGCTGGATGTTTCCGTCCGGATCGGCGTGCTGAACCTGATGCGGAAGCTCCGCGATGAGCAGGGAATCTCCATGCTCTACATCACACACGACCTCGCCTCGGCCCGATACCTGGCGGACCGGACGGCGGTCATGTTCGCGGGAGAACTCGTCGAAGAGGGCGAGTCCTTGGATCTCCTGGCCAACCCGGCCCACCCGTACACGCAGCTGCTGGTCTCGGCCGTCCCGGACCCGGCCCGGGCGGGCTCCTACGATCCCGTCCGCCGGGCCGAGCTGCGGCAGGCGGTGATGGCTTCGACCAGCTGCGCTTTCGACGGCGACCCGAGCCAGGCCTGCTCGGCCGAAGAACCCGTGCGCCATCTGGTTGGAGACCCCGAAAACCGGCACTGGGTGCGCTGCCACCTCTACCGGCCGTGGGACGGCGCCGCCGGCCATGCCCTGGCGGGCGAACCAACCCAACCCAACCGCCCGGCGTCGAACGCTCAAGAAGAGGCTTCCGCATGACTGAACTGACCCACCCGCTCGCAACCGTTCCACAGGACGAGTTGGTTGCCCGGGCCGAAGCCGACCCCCTCCGGCCACGCTTCCACTTCGTGTCACCGGCCGGTTGGCTCAACGATCCTAACGGCGTCAGCCACTGGGACGGCACGTACCACCTCTTCTACCAGTACAACCCGGAGGGCGCCTTCCACCACCGCATTCAGTGGGGTCACGCCACCAGCACGGACCTCGTCACCTGGACGGACCAGCCCATTGCACTGGACCCGTCCGCCGGACCCGACGCCGAGGGCTGCTGGTCGGGGGTCTTGGTGAACGACCGCGGCACGCCCACCCTGGTGTACTCGGGGCGGTTCGAGGGCAAAGAGCTGCCCTGCGTCGCCGTAGGATCCCCGGACCTGCTGAACTGGACCAAGGACCCCGGAAATCCCGTGATCGCAGCACCGCCAGTCGGAGTAGACATCACGGCGTTCCGCGATCACTGCGTCTGGCGTGAAGGAACGAAGTGGCGGCAGCTGGTGGGTTCCGGCATTCGCCAGCGCGGCGGTACAGCGTTCTTGTACGAATCAACGGATCTGCGGTCGTGGGACTACATCGGGCCGTTGTTCATCGGCGATGCCTCACAGGGCGATCCTGCGGACACCGATTGGACGGGGACCATGTGGGAATGCGTGGATCTCTTCCGGGCGGGACAGGGTTCGCTGGGATCAGCGCCTTCTGCCGGCTCGCCGGATGTGCTGGTCTTCTCCGCCTGGAACGACGGCGACACGCACCATCCGCTGTACTGGACCGGGCGGTACGCCGGGGACAGCTTCGAGCCAGCGGCCCTGCACCGGCTCGACTACGGCGGCCGCTTCTTCTACGCACCGCAATCCTTCGAGGATGAGTCCGGCCGGCGTGTCATGTTCGGCTGGATGCAGGAAGGCCGCAGTGATGCCGCGATGGTGGAGGCCGGCTGGTCAGGGGTCATGAGCCTGCCGCGGATCGTCACGGCGGCGGACGACGGGACCCTCCGGTTCGCACCCGTACCCGAAATCAAAAAGCTGCGCCGTGACCATGCCGGCCTCCGTGGACTGGTGCTGACCGGCGCCCCGGCGCCCCTGGACATCGGCCTGTCCGGCAAGCAACTCGACCTCGAACTGGACCTCCAGCTGGCACCGGGCGCACTGCTGCGGCTCGGTGTGCTGGGCTTCGCTGGCGGGGGCACCTCCGGCAGCCCCGCCGAGGAAACGGTCATTGAGCTGTACAGGGCGGGTGACGGCGGCAATAACGGCACGCTCCGCCTGGACCGCACTAGAAGCAGCCTTGATCCAACCGTTGATGTGGAAGACAAGTCAGGACCCGTCCCCATGCCCGAAGGACGGGTGCACCTCCGGGTCATCGTGGACCGATCCGCCGTCGAGATTTTTGCCAACGGGATAGCGCTCACCGCCCGCGTCTACCCCACCCTGGGCGGGGAACACGTCAGCCTTGCCGCCCAGGGCGCGGTGCAGGTGCTCTCCCTCGACGCATGGACCATGGCCGAAATCTTTGACGGTACCCGGAGCCTCTTTCCCTGAACCGGGGCACTACACCAACACCCGCTCTCACAGCAGCATCGACGCTGCCCAGCAAGAAGAAGGAACCCATGCAAGATTCACCCGCGGTCTCTCGTCGATCACTCCTTACCGGAAGCGGGGCGGCGGCCCTCAGCGGATCGCTCGCACTTTCAGCGGCCTTCGCTGATTCCGCCGCAGCCGCTCCGGCCGGGACACCCGATCCACCATCTAACGGCTCTCTTTCAAAAGGATCACGCCGGATGCGTCCGACCTATCACTTCAGCGTCCCGGACAACTGGAAGAACGACCCTCAGCGCCCCATCTTCATAGACGGGGAGTACCACTACTACTACCTGTACAACGCTGACTATCTGCGGGGCGGCGGCGGCACGTCGTGGCGCCGTGCGACGACCACGGATCACGTCGCGTTCACTGACCACGGCGTCGCGATCCCGAAGTTCAGCAACGACAACGGCGACTGCTGGTCAGGGTCGCTTGTGGTCGACGAGCGGAATACCGCCGGATATGGCGAGGGTGCGGTGATCGCCCTCGTGACGCAGGCTCCCGAAGGTCGCCAGGCCCAGTACCTCTGGTACTCGACAGACCGCGGGCGCTCGTTCCGGGCCGCCGGTACGGCCCCGGTGTTGCCGAACCCCGGAGTGCACGACTTCCGCGATCCCAAAGTGATCTGGGATGCTGACCGCGGACGGTGGTTCATGGCGAACGCCGAGGGGCAGAAGCTCGGCTTCTACACCTCCGCCGACCTGCGGTCCTGGCGGCGCGTTGGCGAGTTCGTTCGCACCGATCTCGGGCTTCTGGAGTGCCCTGATATCTTCCGCATGACCGCCGACGACGGCACTTCTCATTGGGTGCTCGGCACGAGCGCCAACGGCAAAGCCCGCGGCCTGCCCGCAACCTACGCCTACTGGACCGGCACCTTCGACGGAACATCGTTCACGCTTCCGGCGCAGCCCCCGTGTCAACGCGATTGCGGGCATCGCCGCAATGACGGTTCCCAGGGCGTAGGCACTGACAAACTGCCCCGCCGTCGCCTCGGTGACGGCCAGCCCCGAAGCGATCTGCGGCAACAGGCCTGCCGGCATGGTCTCGGTGGCAATCAGCAGGAATCCCATCAGGGCCATGACCAGCAGGGCCGCCCAGGGAAAGGGCCGGGCCGGGCCGGAAGGATCGCTTGCCGGAGCGGAATCCTTTGTTTCTTCGATGATGTTGATGTTTTCGTGGGGCAGGGCGTCGACGGGCGCCTGGCGCGCGCCATCCTCAAGGATTGCTCGAGTCAAAACGGTTCCGTTCTTGGTGGAAATGTCCGGAGTGGCTGTGTCAATGCGCTCAGTTAGCGGGAGCCAGCCTGGCCGTAAAGCCGCTCGTGTGGTCCCGGATCGCCGCGAGGTCATCGAACGATCCGATCCGCACAATTCCGCGGGAGTACCCGACGCTCTCGTAATAGAAGACGAGGGCTTGGTCGGGCGCGTAGTAGCCGATGGTCAGTGGTTCCGCGCTGTCGCCGGTGGGCACGCCGTCGAGCGAAAGCGGCTCCGGCAGTTCTGCGATCTTTTCCTGGCCGCCGTAGTCCCTGAAGGAAAGCGTCAAGGGAAGCTGCCCGATCAGGGAGCGTGCAGTTGCGTTGCTGGAAAGAGTACCTCTCACGGTCCCGCCATCGATGTCGATGGTGATCGGGGTACTGTCTGCCGCACCCGCGGAGGACGGGACAGCTGCAGGTTGCGACGACGAACCATCGGCCGCGGTGGATGGTTCCGTTGGGGTGGACGGCGGCTCAGTGGTGGAGGCCGGGCCGTTAGACGAGGTGTTGCACGCGGCCAGGGGAATCATGAGCGTGATGATCGCAGCCAGGGCCCGCATTTTCAGGCGCATGAGAGATGGCTTCCCTTTCAGTTGGAAAAATTTGTCCACTCCAGCAAAGCAGTTGCACAAGAGGGGTGGGAGCCCCTGTTGTGACGGGTCCTGGGAGGGACCCCCTGGTGGACTCAGCCCCCACTGTTGCCGGGCCGCGCAGCGGGCCTGGGCGGCAGGGTACGGAAAGCATCAGTCCGTGCCCTCAGTCGAGAGGTGTCACGAACGTGCGGAAGTCCTTCCCATCGCTATAAATGCTCCACAGCGTTTCGCACAGGGCCGCGACGGCGGCCAGGCCACCCGGCAGCGCCGCTGGCGGCCGGAAGTTTTTCAGTTGTCCGTCCGTGCCCTCTCGGATGTACCCTGGACGGCATTTCCGTGTTCGCTAGCCGCCCACGAGGCGAGTATCTGCATGCGTTCAGCCGACGGCGAGCCGGGCTCTGCGGCGTAGATCGTGAGAGTCAGTCCCGGCTCGGCGGCCATTTCGAGCCCCTCGAATGCGAGGCTCATTTCGCCCACGACGGGGTGATTGAAGGTTTTGAAACCAGTGCCGTGGTGGCGGACGTTGTGCGCACCCCAGCGTCGGCGGAACTCCTCGCTGCGGGTTCCCAGCTCACCGATGAGGTCGTGGAGTTCCTTGTTATGGGGGTCCCGGCCGGCCTCCGTCCGAAGGATGGAGACGGTGACCTCCGCGAAGGCATCCCAGTCCGGGTAGAACTCGTGGGCACGTTCGTCCAGGAACGTGAACCTGGCGATGTTCGGTGGTTGGCCGGGCATCTCGTAGCAGTCCTTATAGAATGCGCGGGCCAAGGGATTGACCGCCAGCAGGTCCATCCGGCCGTTGCGGACGAATGCGGGACCGGCTGTGATCGCATCAAGCACCCATTGCAGGCTCTGGTGCGGCACATAGGACTTGGACGTGCGGCGCCGCGGTGGCCGGGCGGCCGGGCTGGCCGCGCTGGCGAGGTTGAACAGGTGTGCCCGCTCGGCGTCGTCCAGGCGCAAGGCCGTGGCGATGCTCGCCAGCACCTGTGGAGAGGCGCCGCTGATCGCACCGCGCTCCAGGCGGGTGTAATACTCCACGCTCAAACCGGCCAAGGTGGCTACTTCGCTTCGGCGTAAACCCTTGACGCGCCGGTTCTCCCCGGCGGGCAAACCAACCTGCTCCGGGGAGACCTGGGCGCGCCGCGAGATAAGGAAGTCACGTACTTCCGCTCGATTGTCCATGCCTTCCACGCTAGATCAACCCCAGGGGAAGAGGGAGTCCCTCCCAGGGCCTCTATCAGGAGGACCCTCCAGCACGGGTTGAGGGGGTCAGTTCGCGATGACGGGAAAGCCCGACCGCACCCGTGAACGCCATTGCTGCTGCGCCCGCGCCTGCCAGCTCAAGCAGACTTCGGCGGGTGACGCCCGTTTTGCCCGGACGGGCAGTCGCGATCGTTTCATCGTGGTTGAAGTGTGCGCTCATCGTGTTCGTCCTCATGATCCGTTTCGTATGATGTGGCCTTGTTCGCCTTGTCGAGCACACCACGGCTCATTCCGGGGAGGGAGTTTCTCTTGTGAGGGGTACCGGCAAGGCCCCTCACAAGGACCGCCCGTAGCCCCAGTGGGTGCGGTTTTCGTGCTTCCTCGGTCCCGGTGGTCCGTTCCGACCCCCTTTTGCCCTTGCAACCAATCTGGTTTTCTGACCAGCGTTGGTTCGCATCACCGTGTGCTGCGGATTTCAGCTCCCGATTGCCGGCAACCTCTTGGGGTCCCTCTTGGTACCCCTCACGGCAGGGACTCCCGGACCGTCGATTCCCCGTGTTGGATTGATGGCGTACTCCTCGGACCGACCCGGAAGGACACAGTCGTGGAGGTCGTCATTGACAAGGACAACCCCACGACCCGCTCGTGCCTGGCGATGCTGCCGATGACCCCGGCGTTCTCCGACTACGGCGGCAGGGAGAAGGTCCCCACCCCGACCGGGACGACCCGTGTGAATGAGCTGCAGAACGTTGAACTCCCACCCTAGGCTCGCCAACGAGAGCCACACCGCCCACAGAGAGGATCGACGACTTTGAGCGTCTCCACACACACCGTCCGACCACCCCGCCGCGGCCTTCTGGCCACCGCCGCTCTCCTCGCCGCGGCAGCCCTGGCGCTGCTCCCGGCATCACCGGCCGCCGCGCACCACGGCTGGGACGGCTTCGAGACCAACCACCTCGTCTACATCTCGGGCACCGTCTCGTCCGAGGGAAGCTGGGGCGACCCGCATTCGCTTTTCGACGTGGCACTGGATGCCCAGCTTCCGGCCAACACGCCCGATCTGCCGATCCCCGAGGACCTGTCAGGCCCGGAGGACAGCATCCGGGTCGAAGCCGCACCCGCGTATGACGGCCCCCACGACGGGCTTGAGGTCATCATCGCTCCGCCATGGTGGTCGCGCAGCAACGGACTGGACCGCTCCGTGGAGGTCGGAGAACGCTTCCAGGGCGTCGGATACATCAACAGCACCGACGACGGCCTCTTCCGCCCGGTAGCGTTCTGGTACGGAGACGACCATGCGCCCGTCAACCAGGTAATCGGCAACACGCTCCCGGTCAGGGCACCGCTACCGGGCGATGCCCGGGCAGGCGATGCGCAAGCAGGCGGTGGACCGTCGGCGGTGGAGGATCCCGTGGAAATGGACCCTCCGACAGAAGATGCCGGCATCGTCGGTCGCAGCGGAGCGGAGACGTGGGTTGTCTGGGCGGTGTTCGGTGCCGCCGTCGTCGTCGCCGTCGTGGGCGGAGTCTTCTATGTGCGCCGCCGTACCCGCCAGGATGAACGGAGCCCTGATGCCTGAATGGCTTGAACCGATCCTGCGCTGGCTGCAGCATTCCGCGCTCGGTGATGCCGTGCGCTCCACTCCCTTCATGTATCCGACGCTCGAGAGCCTCCACATCCTCGGGATCGCCGTGCTCGTCGGTCCGGCCTTCGCCTTCGACCTCCGGCTGCTGGGCGTCGGGCATCGTCTGATACCCGTCACGAGGGCCGCACGCTATCTCCTGCCCGTCTCCCATCTCGGACTGGCCATCGCAGTGGTCACCGGCATCCTGCTGTTCAGCGCGCAGGCAGTCGGTGTCGCCGGCTCCGGTGCTGCTCCGTGGAAGCTCGGACTCCTGCTCCTGGCCGGGCTGAACGTCCTCGTGTTCCACCGCGGCGTCCACCGTCGGGTCGGCGAGTCGGCGTACGCCGACGCGACACCGATCGCGGCCCGCGTCTCGGCGGTCGTATCGATGACGACGTGGACGGGTGTGATCTTCGCAGGACGATTCCTGGCCTACGTCTAAGGTTCGCTCCATCTGGTAGGCCGACGTGCGCTATCGCTTCGTCATCGACGCCCAATTACGGTCCGCGGTCCTGCCAATCCGGCCCAGCCCGGCACCAGTACGACCCGATCCGAAGCCCTGCGTGTGCACATTGTGCGCACCCTCTTTCCTGCCCACTACGACGCCCCCAATTGGGCTGCTGAACGGCGGCCCGGGCGGGGAGCGATTTGGTGGCGCCCTTAGTGAAGGCCCATAGCGTTGCGTACTTCATCCAGGATGTGGTGCATGGCAGTCTCGGCTGCTGTCGCGTCCCCGCCGGCGACGGCGGCGGCCACGTCCTCGTGGGCGTCGAGGGCTTCAGGTCTGGGTTTGAAGGGCATGAGGCCCCGCCGGGTGCGGCTGGTGAGCACCTCTGCCACCATGCCTTCCAGGGCCAGGAACATCTCATTGCCGCAGCTCTGCAGCAGCAGGCAATGGAATTCGATGTCTGCCGCCAGGAATGCCTCAAGCTCCCCGGCGTCCCCCAGTCGGCGCAGATCCGCGGCCAGCGACGTCAGCTTCGCCCGCTCGGCGGCGCTCGCCCGGCGGGCGGCGCCGGCTGCAGCAATAGGTTCGACGGCGATGCGCAGCTCGGTGAGGCTGCTGTACTGGATCTCGCGCCGGTCTGAGGCGAGCCGCCAGCGCACGAGCTTGGGGTCAAAGACATTCCAGAGCCGGCGCTCCTGCACCACGATGCCCACCCGCCTGCGCGAGTACACCAGGTTCATGGACTCGAGGACCTTCATAGTGTCGCGTGCCACGGTACGGGAAATGCCGTATTCCTGCTGAATTCCTTCGAGGGTAAGCCGGCTTCCCGGCGGTAATTCGCCGGAAGCAATGGCAACGCCAACCGCCTCCAAAACGCGTTCGTGCATCGCCGGGGAGCCCCCGCCGTCGTCGGCGCTGCCCGCGTCCTGTGGTGTCGCCGTCGACATCTTTCCTACCTTCCTCTGCGCCTGCGCGCACTACCAGCTTACTCAAAAGAAGCGAAAGATATGACTTTTGACACGAAAAGATAGTATCTGTCGGGCGGAAAGGTGCTACCTTTTTCAAGCGCACCTCCTCGGGCATGCGCGATGAGCGTTCTTCACTAAGCCAACGGCGTCTTCTTCGGAGGTAAAACATGCAGTATCCCACCACGCACCTTGTAGTGATGGGCGTTGCCGGCTCCGGCAAGTCCACCATTGCGGCAGCTCTCTCCGAGCAGCTGGGCTGGGCATGTGCCGAAGCCGACGAGTTCCACCCGCAGACCAATATCCAGAAAATGAGCCAAGGCATTCCCCTGCAGGACGAGGACCGCTGGCCCTGGCTGCAGCAGATCCAGAACTGGATGACCACCCAGGCCAAGGCTGGCAAAAGCACAGTGCTCACCTGCTCCGCCCTCAAGCAGAGCTACCGGCAGTTGCTCGCCCAGGCGGAGGGCCGCGTCCTGTTCCTGCACCTCCACGGCGAAGCGGACCTGATTGGCCAGCGCATGCAGGGCCGCGAAGGGCACTTCATGCCGCCCACGCTCCTGCCCAGCCAGCTGGCAACCCTGGAACCGCTGAGCGACGACGAACTCGCCACCGGAAGCCTCCGCCTGGACATCTCCAAATCCCCTGAAGAGCTCGTGAGCACCATCGTCGCCTCGCTGAAGCTACCGGCCGCTCCCGCGTCCTAACTTATTCACCCGCAACCATCCAGCTTCAAAGGAGAACCATGGTCATCGAAGGATGGACCCAAACGATGGGAGCAGGCCCCCTGCTGCTCATCGCCGCGGCCGCGATCGTCACGCTGCTGTTCCTGATCATCAAGCTTCGCATGCACGCGCTGCTCGCCCTGATCCTTATCAGCCTCGCAACCGCCTTCGCCACCGGCATCCCCGCCAACCAGGTGGTACCCGTACTGATCAACGGTTTCGGCACAACCTTGGGCACCGTGGCCCTCCTCGTGGGACTTGGCGCAATGCTCGGCCGCATCGTGGAAACCAGCGGCGGAGCCAAGGTCCTGGCCGACTACCTGATCGGCATCTTCGGCGAAAAGCGTGCCCCCTTCGCGCTGGGCCTTGCCTCCCTCATCTTTGGCTTTCCCATCTTCTTCGACGCCGGCCTGATGGTCATGCTGCCTGTCATCTTCGCCGTCGCCCACCGCCTCGGCGGCGGAGTGCTCCGCTACGGCCTGCCCGCCGCCGGCGCGTTCTCCGTGATGCACATCTTCCTGCCGCCGCATCCCGGACCGGTATCCGCATCCGCCTTTTTTGAAGCCAACGTTGGCCTGGTAACCCTTGCCGGCCTCATCGTCGTCATCCCCACCTGGTACGTCACCGCCTACCTCTTCGGCCTGCACATCGGCAGGAAGCTCGTGCTGCCGGTTCCGGAAATCCTGGGCCACGCCAGCGCCGAAGCCGAGAGCCACCCGCCGCGCTTCCGCACTATTGTGGGGCTGCTGCTCCTGCCGCTGGTCCTGATCTTCATGAACACCGGACTGAACACGCTGGCCGCCTCCGGTGTGTTGAGTGAAGGCGTCAAGGATGAGCAGTGGTTCCAGATCCTGCGCACCCTCGGTGAAACCCCGGTGGCCCTGCTGATTTCCGTGATCGTGGCCATATACGTCCTGGGCCTCAGGCGCGGCAAGGATGCAGGTGCACTGGAGAAACTGCTCGAATCCTCCCTGGGCCCGGTCTGCTCTGTCATCCTGATCACCGGTGCCGGCGGCATGTTCGGCGGCGTCCTGCGCACCTCCGGCATCGGCACCGCACTTTCCGATGTCCTGGGTGACATGGGCATCCCGCTCATCCTGGCCGGCTTCCTGATCGCAGCCATCCTGCGCATCGCCCAGGGTTCCGCCACCGTGGCCCTGACCACCACCGCGGGCTTGATCGCCCCGGCCGTGGCGCTGGCAGGGCTGAACGGCATGCAGGTCGCCTCCATGGTCATCGCCGTCGCAGCGGGCTCCGTGGTGGTTTCCCACGTCAACGACTCCGGCTTCTGGCTGGTGGGCCGCTTCTTCGGGATGGACGTCAAGACCACCCTGAAAACCTGGACCGTAATGGAAACCCTCATCGGCGTGATGGGCTTCGCCATCGCCGCCGTGATCTTCCTCCTTGCCGGTCTGGCAGGTTAGCGTCGAGGAAACTCACTGGCGGGCGCCCGCTTTTGGTGAAATGGTCCCCGAAAGTTGGACTGGCCGAATGGATCATAAGCCGCGAGGGCCTGGAACCGTATTGCGCGGGGCTCAGGCCCTCGCAGGTCCCACCAACTCCTGCGACTGGACCTCGAAGCGGCCGCACCTGTCAACTGGCCAGGCTCAGGGAGCTCATGATCAGCTCCGGATGGGTGGCCATGTCATGCAATTCCCTCCACCGTCCTGCATGAACAGGTACAAGAGCGGACATTCCGGACCGGCCGCAACCCCCTCGGTCGATCGAAAGAATAATCAGCAAGTCATGTTGTACGCGGCCCGAGCCACCATGAAGTGGTGAACACGGAAAACCAACGGAAGGACGAACAAGAATGAACACCCAAAAGAGGCTTCGCAGGGCGGTACCCGGTCCGCCGTAGGCAGCCGCTCCCCCACACAACCGAATGGGTCTATCAGGGACCCCACACACCCAGAACATCAGATCAGAGGCGAGTGTGCACACTGTCCACACGAAGAAGCATGAAAAGGCCCCTGGACAGGGAAACACTGTGCCCGAGGTGGGACTCGAACCGGGTTCCAGCCCTTGAATATCCGCCACTCCCCCGAACACCTCCGCAATCCGGCCCAGTCCGGCCGACATACGACCCGATCCCAAAGCCCAGGGTGTGCACATTGTGCACACCCTCACTTTTGCCCCATTAGGCGCCTCCCAACCAAGCTGCTTGAACGGCCGTCCGGACAGGGCAGGTGTGTCTTGCGTGGCGACTTCGCTCCGATATGAAGAGCAGGCTCCTAGAACCGGGACGGCCCCCAACAGACACCGCACTACGGGGCCCGTGGCTTTCAGCGCGAGGGCCGTCCCCTATGCCGCAGCAAGGCATATGCATCATCCGTTGACCGCATTCGCTGCCCCGTCTAACCGCAAGATTTCCGTTTCACGGTGATGAAGTGACTACCGGTGACCTCGGACCGACGCATCAGCCGCTGAGATACCGGCCCTATTCAGTGACAAGCCTGGCAAGGGAGCGAACCGTGTTTGTGAACTGGTCGAACCTCAGTCTCATGTGGCCGTTCTGAAGACCGCCTGTGCTGCGGACCAGTTCGTGGGCCTTGAGCTCCAGCAATTCATCCGGCACAAAGCGCGGCACGGTGCGGCTGACCCATGGGCAACGATCGGCTTCGTCACCCCTTGCCTCACGGTAATCATCAGGCAGGAGCTCCGCTTCGGAGGTCACTTCTACGACCGCGTAGCAGTCACGGGTCTGGGCGCAAATTACAACCAAGTCTCCGGTCTTGATGCTTGGTCGACCCTTCGCGGGCCTGCCGAAGAACCAATCACGGCGCCACGGATCCAGCGCCGGCGCACCGTACTCGGACTTCAGCCACAGTGTTCTGCTCGTATCACGCGCATCCAGCAGAAGCTGCTCCACAAGAACCAGAGCAGACTCACTGTCCAAGTCATCGGAAGCGGAGGCGTCTGCCCTCGTCAGCTGCTGCGCCTGAATGAGCAGCTTCTCGACATCCTCGTCCTCGACGTCGCGGCTGACCCACTTGCCCATGGCTTTCCTGACACCTTCGACCTGAGCTCCTGCCAGATCAACCCCCAGCTCCACGTTGGCAGCCTTGGAGCTGCCCAGACCGGCGCCGGTCAAGTTCGCCGATCCAAGGAAGCTACGACTTCCAACAATGAACGTCTTAGCGTGCAGCCGTTCAACATGGCTGAGGGTGACGCCGCTTTGCTTGAGTTCCCTCAAACCGTCGATTGACAGGTAGCCGTTGGCAACTGCGCTCGGACCAAGGCACGTGAAGAGCTGCCAGCTGGAATCAGATGGCGCGGCGGCTCGCGCCAAACGGTTACAGACGTCAAACGAAAGAAACGGACTGGCCAAGAACACGTCACCGTCGACGTCCCCGATGGCTTCGTAGCCAATCAGCAGCCCTCGCGTGGATCCGACCTTCATTCATCACGATGTTGACCATACTGTGAGTCTCATTCATGGTCCGTCAGCGCTACGAACATCTTCATCTACGCACTGCAAAGGCCCTCGTGTGACGGGGGCCCATACACCTCCTTCACACTCGCTGACCTGTTCGGCAGGCACGCACATGACCATGGCAACAGCGGCTACGGGGCCTCCAGCGCCGCACCGGAACCAACCGTTGCTGAGACTGGGCGCGCGACATTCCATTCCTTGGCACGGAGCCGGCAGCCTCCTTGCAGAATTCCGACGATAGCGTTTCATGAGATGCCCGCTATTAGCCCCACGCTGTCATCCAGCGATTCGTCTCCCGCGGCGCCCACCAAGACGAGTTCGCACGCCAGCGATGGCAATGCCATGCCGACAGCCGTTGTTCAAGCACCAGGACCATTAGCCTCGAGCCCGTGAGCTTGTCGCCCCGTCCTCGACGTGCCCTTCGCCACCACAGATCCCGCTATCCCAAGAAAAACGTCGATGGTTAAGGCTGAGCACCGACCTCGCGGAAGAGATTGGTGACGCTGCGGTCAACCCAGTTTATGTGTCTCGCCACTAACCGCCATGGGCGCGCCATTTGCGCGGCTAAAGACCACGCACCCGTAGGCTGTAGGCCAGCGAACGGTCTAATCAGGGGAGCAAAAATGACGGAATCCAGCGGCGGCATGGGCAATACCGCAGTGATGGAACGGACGGCAACAGATCACCGGCTGGAGCTGAAACTACGCTTCCTCTCCCGCGACTACACACTTCCCCAGTTGCGCCGGCGTTTCCAAGACATAGAGGCGTTGCTAACGCTGTTGCTGGCGGACAAATCGATGCTGCCTCTCTCCAGCTCTCGTCACACAATCTATTACAGCAAATCAGGCAGGTTGGTGAGTGATAGGAGATCAGCTCAGACTGAGCACGCCGAGCTTCTCAAGGGCGTCGTCATTGAAAGAGTTTCCCTCAGCAGCCCGTTGGAGATTTTAGCCGTCATCACTGCGTCCACTGCGGCGGTCGCCGCTGTCGTGAAGCTCATGCCAAAAATCATCGATGTAAAGAACGATTGGAATGAGAGTCGCGTTCAGCGGGCGGACTCCAATCTGAAACTTGATGAGATCGAGTTACAGCGTAAGCTCGTCAAAATCCTCTCCACTGAAGCCGACAAGATGACGAGCGACGGATACGAAGCGGCTGGCGCGAACAACCCAACCAAGAGACTCGTGAAATCAGCTGCTCGGGCTATCGCCCAGTTAGACGATGTCGAGACCAAAGACTGAGTATGTCTGCGGATTTTGACCAAACCTCCGGAGCGGCCTGCACCTTCATGTCTGACGGCAGCTACACAATCGATGGCTCATACACCGCCGAGCCTTTGTACGACAACACAGTGCCCATGGCCTACGAATGCTCATCTACGAAGTCAAGCGAAAGCTGGACGGCTGACTCGAAGTTCGTAGGCCAGCAGTAAATGAGAGGATTCAAAATAGACCACAGAACCGCAACGCTCGTTGGCCTGCTCACTGTGATCGTCATATCCATTGTTTGGGTGAGTCACGCGGAGAACGAGGCAATTCGTCTACATCTGCCACCTGTACTTCCAGAGCCCACAACTGTCGAAGGTATCAAGCTCACCGACTGGATTAGCGCCATAGGAACGGCTGTTGGAGCCGTACTCACCGCCGGTGCTCTCTTGATTGCTGCCTTTACCTACAGGCACCAGGTGGACGAGAAGAATCGTCAGGCAGAGGACCGGCGGCGGCAGGCTGAGGAAAACAAGCGAGCCGAAGATAAGGCTGCAAGGGCGCAGGCCGTACAAGTCTCGCTAGTCACTGCGGATTCAAAGCAGCACACCAATTATGTTGTCCTAGAACTGATCAATTCCAGCTCGTCGCCCATAAAGAACGTCTTACTCATGTGCTTCGATCACAAGGGGCAACAAATGGGTCAGGCCCTGCAACAAGTGATTGCAGGGGGCCAGTCTCTGCATCTGGAGAGGCCTCGAAGGGTTGTGGACAAGGCCTGGGCTAGGTTTCAAGACGCAGAAAACAGAACGTGGAAGGTCTATGTGAACGGAGATCTAGAACCAGCCTAAGCAGATAAGCCAGCCCGCTACGGGTGAGTAGTAAACGCCTGGTAGGTAATCCTGGAGCCGGCCGGGCTATTTGGGTCTTGTATCGGTTCCTTCACGCATCGGCGCCTCAAGGCTTGGATTCGCGCTTCCAGTTTTGACGACATACGGGGCACGGTCAGAAGCAACGGCAACAGCCACCACGTGTTCACCAGCTTCGCACACCTGCACATTCAGATGTCGTACGAGTTCTGGCGGCGTGTGGTCGAACTGGGGAATGATCTGTGACCACCAGTCGAGGATGTCGGTGCCAGATACGTCGTGGATCTCACCTGTTTTCTCGTCGATGCCAATGATGTACAGCACTGGATCGCCTCCCGCCCGATTCAGGCTGCCGGCCAGCTGCCGAGCCTTCATTTCTTGCGGCCAGCTTCGCTTACATTCGATCAGGTCGTGCTCCACGGGTTGACGCGCACGGATCTGATCTACAGCGGTAATTACTCTGGCTTCAAGCTCTATGGCGCGCATGTACCAACGCTACCCAACCCCTGTGATGCTTCTGACAGAGTGGTAGCCGTCCGGATTGTGTGCTTTCATGCGCCATCCTTCTATCCCTCCGCGGGTTTATCCTGGGCTTCAGTAGCTCGTTCGGCTTCGCGCCGCGCTTTCCACCGCTGAGCTGCTTCGACTACTCTTGCGTCTTTGGCATCACCGTCCCGTGAATAGACTTTGATTCCCCGCGGCGACTCGCTCCATTGCTTCTGGTTCTTGCTGATGTCCTGGAGTGCTTTCGCCGCGTGGTGCACACCAAGGATCTCTGGGAAGATCCGGGCCTTAGAGGGATGCAAGTCAATGAAGACGTCGCTCGTCTGTTTCTCACCATCGATTCCGTCATAAGTGACAACGCCCTTGTAAAGCAGCGGCAGGTCTTCCCTGTGAGCTCGTTCCGTAGTGACGTCAAAGAGCGTCCGCCACTCCTGGCCTGGAGCCAAGAACGAGATTAGGTCGGGAAGAATGACATCTTCTTCGCCGCCGTTACCGTCCGTCCGGTTGAGCGCGGGTTCAAATGACAGACGGATGTTCCGGCCTGCGGTCTGTCCATAATTCCGTACTACGAGGTCAAGAATGTGAGAGCCCACAGCGCTCTCTTCCAGGAAGGCGACGACGTACGGCTGCGACTTTTCACGCTCTAGCTTCTTCGTCTGTTGACGGGCTGAAGAGGCCTCTTGTAGTTGGCCCCATGCAATCCAGAGCGCGGCAGCAGCGATCAGGAACGTCAGAAGGGACGCAAGTGCCCCTATCCAGTCCGTAATGCTCGGCCCATTGTCTTGGATGGCCCGCACCAGCTCGGCGAGTTGCTCATCAGTCATGGAAGCAAGTCTGCCAAAGACCACTGCCAGCCAATAGCAGGGCGGACTTGCCACAGGCGTGGCGTGTCCGAAATTTGACGCCACGTCGAGGAACATCACTCCGCGGCGGCCCGGGATGCGGGCCCACGCCTCGGCAGCCCTGAGCCTCTCCGATGGTGGCCGCGGCAGTGGCGGTGTGGTGCGGGTTCTCGTAGGGGGCCCGCGCACGAGCTGGAGTGACGCTAACGTCAGCGCACAGAACGAATGGATGGCCGTCACATCCATGGCCTCGACGTCACCGAGGTCCGGCAGGAGCCCAGGACGCCGCGGACCGGTCGTAGTCTGCCGTCCAGACCCAGTTCGGCGATGAACACTGTCCGGCCGGTGTACCGGACATCGTTGGAGGCCAGCAGGCCAGCAGGGCGGCCATGGCGATGGCCATGTCAAAGATCAACCGTGGCCACTCTCCCCGGGCTCGCACTCACATGGGTCCCGATCAGACTCGATTCCCCCTCTAAGTGGGCGCGAATGAGATTATCATGGCGCGAGTACTTCCAATGGAAGTGCTGGACATGCTGAAGTTGTGGCAACCCGGGGTCTTAAGACCGCGGTTTAGCTTGCCCGGTCCCCGACCGAACAAGATGAGCAAGCGACGAACTGGGCCAGAGCTTATCGGCGTCATGCCGCGCCGCCGAAAAACCTCCATGAATGACCAGAAGCATTTTCGCTGTTTGTCATTCTGATCCCCCATCATCGCTGGACGGGCCCTCCGCGCAACCAGAGCGCGATGCGCCGAGCGCAGTCGAAGAATTCGTTCGGCGCTCCTCCGTCGCTCATCTCCTCGCGAAAACTTGGACCGTGCCCCGTTCCCCAAGTTGCACCCCGGCCCCTCATACCCAGCGGTGACTCCCATATCAGAACGACGCCGAAATCTGACAAGCACGACCGGTGCCTGCCAGTCGATAAAGGGGAAAGGCCATGGAACCACTCACGATCAAAACACCTGCAGACGCTCTCAGTTTCATTGGACACACCCTGGGGTTTTGGCCCCGCGAAAGCCTCGTCTGCATCACCCTCGTCGACAACCACGTCGGGGCCACCCTGCGCGTTGACCTGCCGAAGCCGGGAGCAGAAATCAGCTACGCACAAACCATCGCCGGATACTTAGCCCATGACGCTAAAGCCGCCAGCGTTGTCTTCGCGCTATACACATCGCTTCCCGCCGAGTCCGGACATACCCGGCCTCACGCGGCAACCATCGCGGCACTGACAGGGGCCCTTGCCGAGCGGGGAATGACCATCCGCGACGGACTCCTCGTAGGAGATGACGTAGTCTCGCAATACGACGGCGATCCCGAGGTCGGACCATCGCAGCCCCTAACGTTGACGCAGTCAAGCCAAATCAACGCCGAGTTCGTCTACCGCGGCAGCACCATCGCCCCAACCAACCGCATCACCTTGCCGGCCTCGACCAAAGAGACCCAGACCGCGGACGCCGTCGAAAGTTGCGTGAAATCACTGCAGAGCCTGAACGTCCGAGACGCCATGGACCGGGCCCGGACGCTGTGGACAGAAATGCTCGACGCGAAATCCTTCCCGACCGACGAGCGAATCATCAGCCTGATCGCGGGCCTCCAGTTCCCCACCACGGAACGCTCGACGGCGTCGGCGGCATCCTGCAGCGCCTGCGGCATCAAGTGGCCATACACCAGCTCAGTCGTTCGCGTAGATGCGTGCCCGAGTCGCCGGGAGATCGTGAACAGCGATACGCCATCCTGAATCAGCCAAGACGCGTGCGTATGGCGCAGATCGTGGATCCGGGGTGACTTCTTCAGGCCGCGGGCCTGGGCGGCTTCCACGGCCGGCACCCAATAGTGGTGCCAATAAAGCTTGTGCACAATGCGTTCCCCTTTGGGAGTGGTGAACAATAGTTCCGAGCCAGAGCGGCTGGCCACCAGTGGAATCAGAACTTCCACCAAATGGGGATTCAGCGAAACTGTCCTCTTACCGGCGCCTGTCTTGGTCGCTCCAACGTAATACTCGGAATCCGTACCGCGTTTCCATGCCTTGTTAGTTCGCATCGTTGCCGGCTTCGACATCAGGTCCACGTCCGCCACAGTCACCGCAGTCGCTTCGCCGAACCGCGTTCCCGTCATGACCAAGAATTCAGTGAACACCTTGTACCGCTCCCCCATGCCCTCCAGAATCAGGCCGAATTCAGCGTGAGTCAGGAACCTGGCCTCATCCTCTGGCTTTTCGCCTGAGGGGAGCTGCACGCCTCGGCAAGGATTATCCTTCCGGTAGCCGAGCCGGACGGCCGTCTCTATCGCCGAGAAGATGAGGCCATGGTTGTTCTTGATGGTCTTAGCGGACCGGCCCTTGGTCTGCATCTCCTTGATCTAATACGTCAGGTGCCGGTAGTCAAGCTTGTCCACGGGAATGTGCCCGATGACGTCAGCTATGTGCAGCTTCAGCATTGTCTGATATGTGTGCACCGTGCCAACAGATGGCCGGACCAGAAGGTCGATGTGCTCTTGGATCACGGCCGCGACGGTGGGCGCTTTGGTCTGGTTCGCGAGCATCGCATGCCGGGCGATCTCAAACTATTGGTTGTTGGCGTCAAGGAGGCGCTTCAGTGTGATCGCTTCGGATTCCGTCGGAAGCGTGATGCCTTGTTCCTGGCGGTTGGCCGGGTCCCGCAAGCAGACCATAAAGGACATCGAACCGTCCTTTTTAGTGCGCCTTCGAATGCTGGCCATAGGAAAAATGCTACGCCGCTGTCGACACTTTTAGTACTTTTGTCCACACTCAGCACCTTAAGAAGCCACTGACCTGCGGAAGCACTGTGCCCGAGGTGGGACTCGAACCCACACACCTTTCGATACCGCATTTTGAGTGCGGCGCGTCTGCCAATTCCGCCACTCGGGCGCGGAGTACACCGGTGTCATAATCGGCCCGCCACAGTGCTGTGAGCAACGCGATCGCTTCCAGTGCGCGAAATTACTCTACATGCAGATAGGCTGAATCCCAGAATCGCGCCAGTGACGCCGCATCGAACCAAACCGGTCCAGTACAGCAGCGGCGACAATCTAAGATGGTCTAGTTCCCGCCGTACCTTTCCAAGGAGTTCCCGTGTCAGAACAGACGGAGTCAAACCCCACCACCACGCCGGCGCGCCGCGTGGTGGTTGCCGAGGACGAGACCCTCATCCGGCTCGACATCATCGAGATCCTGCGGGGCGAAGGCTACGACGTCGTCGGCGAAGCGGACAACGGCGAAAAGGCCGTGCAGCTCGCCGAAGAACTGAAGCCCGACCTGGTTCTCATGGACGTCAAAATGCCCGTGATGGACGGCATCTCCGCCGCCGAAAAGATCGTCAAGGCCCGGATTGCCCCCGTGGTGCTCCTCACCGCCTTTAGCCAGAAGGAACTGGTCGAGCGGGCCCGCGATGCCGGCGCCATGGCCTACGTGGTGAAGCCCTTCACCCCCGCGGATCTCATCCCGGCCCTGGAAATCGCCCTCTCCCGCCACGAGGAAATCAAGGCGCTCGAGAGCGAAGTCACCGACCTGCAGGAACAGTTCGCCACCCGCAAGCTCGTGGAGCGCGCCAAGAGCCTCCTGACCACCAAGATGGGCCTCACGGAGCCGGAGGCTTTCCGCTGGATCCAGAAGACCTCGATGGACCGCCGCCTCAGCATGCGCGAGGTTGCCGAGACCATCATCAACCAGGTCAACTAGGACATAGCAACGAAGGGGTCCGGAAGGCCGCAGCCGCGGCCCTCCGGACCCCTTCGTTTTAACTGCTAGAGGGCGAGGCGCCCGCCCAGCTGCACCGCGGCCACCAAGGCCAGCACTCCGCCGGCGACGGTGACCACGGCCATGAGCGCCGGCAACGCTCCCCCGCTCAACGCCACCTGCTCGCTCTCCGATCGGGTGAGGATCGTGTGGATGCGGCGGTAGCGCCGGTGCGTCAGGCCGAGCGCCACTATGGCCACGCCGGCGCCGAGCGCCGTCGGAATGAACGCCCACGAACCTAAGATTTCGGGCAGGATGCGGAGCGCTGCCAGGGACCCGACGGCGACTGCCAGCGCCGTCCTGCGCCACGCCAGCGCTGTGCGCTCCACCCACAGGCCGGCGTCGAAAGGCCGGTCGCTCCGGCTGGCTGCCACTTCAGTACCGCCGGACATCAGGCGAGGACGACGCCGAGGAAGACCAGGATCCCGGCGACGGACACCGCGGCACCGATCGGCAGCGTAAGCCGCGCGGCCGGCAGCGGCGTGTCGAGGCGCAGCGCCCGCTCGGTCTTCACCCAGCCGAACCAGGCCTGCAACGGCGCGGCAATGCCGGCGACGATGAGGACCATGGACGCTGCAAGGCGGAACCCGCCCTGCAGGTTCAGCCCCAGCGCCTCCAGGGCGATGCCGCTGGCAATCAGTGCCAGCGACGTCCGGATCCAGGCCAGGAACGTGCGTTCATTCGCGAGGCTGAACCGGGCGTCCGGATCGGCCCCCTGCGAATAGAGAGCGGCGGGAAATCGTTTCGAGGTCTCTGTCATGGCTCTTTCTGGTTGCCGTGCTGGAGCAGAAGGTGAGGGACAAGACGCTGGCGGCGGCCCTGGTGGGGGCCGCCGCCAGCGGTGTGGGGTGGGTCAGTGGTGGGGTTAGCGGGCGGAGACGGTTGCCGGTGCCTGCTGCTGCTGTGCGTTCCAGGCCGCGTAGCTGCCGTCGAGTTCGACGACGTCGTACCCGGCCCGGCGCAGTGCGCTGGCCGCGACGGAGTTCCGCACCCCGCTCTGGCAGTAGGACACGATAGTGCCCTGGGCGGGGAGTTCGTCCAGGTGCCACATCACGCGGCCGCCGCTGAGCTGGTACGAGCCCGGGATGTGCCCGGCCTTGTGCTCGGTCTTGTTCCGCACGTCCAGGACCATCGCGGCGTCAAAGCCCTCGAGCTCTTCGGGGGCGATGAGCTTCGGGACACTGACCGGCAGGCCCTCGATCCCGGTGACGTACCCGGCGACCTTGTCGATGCCGACGCGGACCAGGTGATCCCACATCTCCTGCGCGGCTTCCTGGTCCGGGGCCAGCAGCACCAGCGGATTCGGATCGGTTTCCGGGTTCACCACCCAGGCGCCGAAGCTCGCCACGGACTTCCCGGCCGGAACATTCAACGCCCCGGTCACGGTGCCCTCGTGGACCGCATCGTTCGAACGGGTGTCGATGAACGTGACCGTGTCCGCTGCCAGGTCCTTCGCGACCGCCTCGCGGTCCAGTTCCTGCAGGGGTGCGCGCTCCCCCATCACGGCCGGGCCTTCCCGGTTTTCCCGCTTCATCCGCCCGAAGTAGGCGTGCGCGTCGGGCTGGCCGTCCAGGAGTTCATCGATGAAACCCTGCTCATCGTCCGCGGCCAGGTAGGGGCCCCACCAGGCGTAGAGCCGCTCGTAGCCGACCGTGGAGGACGGGATCGCCCCGAGGGCTTTCCCGCAGGCGCTGCCGGCGCCGTGGGC
The DNA here is from genome assembly GCF_052245515.1 of Pseudarthrobacter sp. 1C304. Lineage (NCBI taxonomy): Bacteria > Bacillati > Actinomycetota > Actinomycetes > Micrococcales > Micrococcaceae > Pseudarthrobacter > Pseudarthrobacter sp. 1C304. The sequence continues at coordinate 200,650 of NZ_JBQQCH010000005.1, forward strand.
CGGATGGACCTGGACATAATCAGGCAGGGCCAGGAACTTATCCCGCAGGCTCGCGAACAGCTGCTTCGCCCCCACGAACCGGGTGTCGACCCCGCCGGCGGCCTCATCCAGCAGGTCCGGGCGGCCCAGATCCCCCGAGAACACAAAGTCCCCCGAGAGCAGGTACCCGGCCTGGTCACTGAACGCACCGTCCGTCACCAGGAACGCCAGGTGTTCCGGGGTGTGCCCGGGGGTGTGCAGGGCCTTGATGGTGATGTTGCCCAGGGTGATCGTGTCACCGTCGAACAACCGCTCCCCCTCGAACCCGTACTGCCAGTCCGGCCCGCCCTCACCGGAGACATAAATCTTCGCACCAGTCGCCGCGGCCAGCTCACGGGTCCCGGAGAGGTAATCGGCGTGGATGTGGGTCTCGGTCACGGCCACGATCTTCATGCCGTTCTTCGCCGCCAGTTCCTGGTACACGGCAATATCGCGGCGGCCGTCCACCACCACGGCTTCACCCTTGGCCTGGCAGCCGATCAGGTAGCTGGCCTGGGCAAGATCCTCATCATAAATACGTTCCAGAAGCATGTGCTCTCCTTCGCAAAGCGGCGGGGAAACCCCGGTTGACTACTCACAACAATAATACCCCCGGGGGTATCTTGCAAGTAGGTCCGGTTACCCTTCCGGGTATCCCCCGACGGGGCACAAAAAAGGGGAGGGTCCCCCGCCGTCGTGCTGAGCACGGGCGGAGAACCCTCCCTGTTCTTTGAACCTGCGGAACTAGAACTTGGTGTTCTTTTTCTTCTTTTCCGGCCAGGGGCCGAGCTTGTCCTTGGCTACCTCGGCTTCGCCGACTCCGGCGTCCGTAAGGTCGCCCACCTTGTGGACCTTCAGCATGTTCGTGGACCCGGCTTTTCCGGGAGGCGAACCGGCGGCAATGACCACCATGTCGCCGTCGTCCACGACGTCCAGGTTCAGCAGGCTGCGGTCGACCTGCGCCGTCATTTCATCGGTGTGGCCCACCATGGGCACCAGAACCGGCTGGATGCCCCAGGTGAGCGCCAGCTGGTTCCAGACGTGCTCCACCGGGGTGAACGCGAACACCGGGCGGACCGGGCGCAGCCGCGACAGGCGCCGCGCGGAGTCTCCGGACTGCGTGAACGCACAGATGTACTTGGCGTCCAGCTGGTCGGCGATTTCGACGGCGGCACGGGTGATCGCACCGCCGCGGGTCTTGGGCTTGGTGCCCAGCGGGGGGACGCGCTCCAGGCCGTGGACCTCGGTGGATTCAATGATCCGGGCCATGGTCTTGACGGTTTCGATCGGGAACTTGCCCACGCTGGTCTCGCCGGAGAGCATCACTGCGTCGGCGCCGTCGAGCACGGCGTTGGCGCAGTCGGAGGCCTCGGCGCGGGTGGGGCGCGGGTTGTCGATCATGGATTCCAGGACCTGGGTGGCCACGATGACGGGCTTGGCCCAACGGCGGGCCAGCTCGACGGCGCGCTTCTGCACGATCGGCACTTCCTCCAGGGGCAGTTCCACGCCGAGGTCACCGCGGGCCACCATGATGGCGTCGAACGCGTCAATGATCTCCGGGAGCTGGTCCACGGCCTGCGGCTTTTCGATCTTGGCGATCACCGGCACGCGGCGGCCTTCCTCGTCCATGATCTCGTGGACGCGGGTGATGTCCGAGGCGTCGCGGACGAAGGACAGGGCCACCATGTCCACGCCGCGGCGCATGGCCCAGCGGAGGTCGTCCTCATCCTTTTCGCTCAGCGCCGGCACGTTGACGGCCACGCCGGGCAGGTTGATGCCCTTGTTGTTCGACACGTAACCGCCAACAATCACCTGGGCGACCACCTTGACGTCGTCGACCTCGAGGGCGCGGAGGGCCACCTTGCCGTCGTCGATCAACAGCGCGTCGCCCGGGTTGACGTCCTCGGTGAGGCTCTTGAGCGTGGTGGAGCAGATGTCCTTGGTGCCCGGGACGTCCTCGGTGGTGATGGTGAACGTGTCGCCGACGGCCAGCAGGTGCGGCCCGTCCACGAAACGGCCGAGGCGGATCTTGGGGCCCTGGAGGTCCGCCATGATGGCAACGGCCTTGCCAAGCTGACCCGCCGCCTTGCGGACGTTCTCGTAGGTGTTGTCGTGCACGGAGTAGTCGCCGTGGCTCATGTTCATGCGGGCCACATCAACGCCGGCGTCGATCACTGCGAGCGTGTTCTCAAAGCTCGCAATCGCCGGTCCGAAAGTGGCCACTATTTTCGCGCGTCTCATATACCTACCCTAGTAGTCGATTGCATGGATGAAGTTGTTGGCGGAATGTAACTGCCGCCGGGGGCTGGCCGCAGGCCGGCACCGCCTAGAGGACGGCCATGGCCCGGTCGGTCGGTGCCACCGGCGCCGGCAGGATGGTGCTGCCCATCAGGAACTTGTCCACCGCCGCTGCGCAGGCGCGCCCTTCCGCGATGGCCCAGACGATCAGCGACTGGCCGCGGCCCGCATCCCCGGCCACGAAGACGCCTTCGGTGTTGGTCATGTAGTAGCCGTCGCGGGCCACGTTGCCGCGGCCGTCGAACTCCGCGTTGACCTGCTCCGTGATGCCCGCGGCTTCGGGGCCGGTGAAGCCCAGGGACAGGAACACCAGGTCGGCCGGGATGATCCGTTCGGTGCCGGCCTTGGGCAGGCGCTTGCCGTCGACGAATTCGGTCTCGGCCACCTTCACGCCGGTGAGCTTGCCGTTCTCGCCGACGAACTCCACGGTGGAGGCGAGGTAGGTGCGTTCGCCGCCCTCCTCGTGGGCGCTGGCCACCTCGAACAGGGTGGGGAACGTCGGCCACGGCTGGTGGCTGGCACGCTCCGCCGGCGGCTGCTTGCCGATGGCCAGGGTGGTGACCGAGGCGGCCTGGTGCCGGTGCGCGGTGCCGAGGCAGTCGGCGCCAGTGTCGCCGCCGCCGAGGATCACCACGTGCTTGCCGGCGGCGTTGATCTGGTTCTCCACCGTCTCCCCCGCCACCACGCGGTTGGCCGGGACGAGGTAGTCCATGGCGAAGTGCACGCCCTCGAGCTCACGGCCCGGGATGGGCAGGTCGCGCGGGACGGTGGCGCCGGTGGCCACCACCACGGCGTCGTAACGGCGGCGCAGCTGCTCCCAGGTCACGTCCGTGCCCACGGCGACGCCGGTCCGGAAGCGGGTGCCCTCGGCCTTCATCTGCTCCAGGCGGCGGTCCACCTGCTCCTTTTCCATCTTGAAGTCGGGGATGCCGTAGCGCAGGAGGCCGCCGATCTTGTCATCGCGTTCGTAAACGGCGACGGTGTGGCCCACGCGGGTCAGCTGCTGGGCGACGGCAAGCCCGGCGGGACCGGACCCGACGACGGCGACCGTCTTGCCGGTGAGGCGCGCCGGCGGCAGCGGGTTGACCCAGCCGTTCTCGAACGCCTGGTCCACGATCGAGACCTCGACCTGCTTGATGGTCACGGCGGGCTGGTTGATGCCCAGCACGCAGGACGCCTCGCACGGGGCCGGGCAGAGCCGGCCGGTGAATTCGGGGAAGTTGTTGGTGGCGTGCAGCCGCTCCATCGCCTCCTCGCCCTTGTCCCGCCACATGAGGTCATTCCACTCCGGGATGAGGTTGCCCAGCGGGCAGCCCTGGTGGCAGAACGGCACACCGCAGTCCATGCAGCGGCCCGCCTGGGCCTTCAGGACACCCTTTTCCTGCGCCTCGTAGACTTCCTTCCAGTCCATGATGCGGACCGGGACGGGGCGGCGGGGCTGGGTTTCGCGCTGACGTACTTTCAGAAATCCGCGTGGATCAGCCACCGGTCACCTCCAGGATTCGAGACCAAACTTCTTCGCCGTCGGGGTCCAGGCCCTCTTCGATGGCGTCAAGACGGGTTTGCAGGACGGCCGCGTAGTCGCGCGGCAGCACCTTCGTGATGCGGGCTGCGGTGTCGTCGAAGTTCTCCAGCAACCGGGCCGCGAGCAGCGACTCGGTCTCCTCGGAGTGCTTCACCAGCAGTCCATGGACAATTTCGCGGTCCTCGGCGTCGAGTTCGCGCAGCTGCAGCTCCCCGGCTTCGAGGGCCTGCTTGTTGACGCGCTCGGTCTGCAGGTCCAGCACGTAGGCCGTGCCCCCGGACATGCCGGCGCCGAAGTTGCGGCCGGTCCGCCCGATGATGAGCGTCTGGCCGCCGGTCATGTACTCGCAGCCGTGGTCGCCGATGCCCTCGACCACCGCGGTGGCCCCGGAGTTGCGGACCAGGAAGCGTTCTCCGACCTGGCCGCGCAGGAACATCTCGCCGCTCGTGGCGCCGTAGCCGATCACGTTTCCGGCGATCACGTTGCGTTCCGCCGGGAACACGTTGGTGCGGTCCGGGCGGACGATGATGCGGCCGCCGGAGAGGCCCTTGCCGACGTAGTCGTTCGAGTCACCGAACATCCGCAGCGTGATGCCTGCCGGAAGGAAGGCCCCCAGCGACTGCCCGGCGGTGCCGGTCAACGTGATGTCGATGGTGTCGGGCGCCAGCACGTCCGTGCCGAAGGTCTTGGTGACCCTGTGGCCCAGCATGGTGCCGACGGAACGGTCCGTGTTGATGACGTCGACGGCGATCTTGACCGGGCTGCGGTCACTCAGGGCTTCCGCGGCCATGGTCATGAGGCGCTGGTCGAAGTGCTTGTCCAGCTCGTGGTTCTGTCCGGTGAGGTTGCGCAGTGGCGCGTCGTCGTCGAACTCGAGGCCGTGCAGGATCGGGTCCAGGTCCAGCCCCTCGGCCTTCCAGTGGTTGATCGCCTCACGGGTGTCGAGCATTTCGGCGTGGCCGATCGCTTCCTCGATGCTCCGGAAGCCCAGTTCGGCCAGGATCTCCCGGACTTCCTCGGCGAGGAACTCGAAGAAGTTGACCACGAATTCAGGCTTGCCGTTGAAGCGGGAGCGCAGCTCGGGGTTCTGCGTCGCGACGCCCACCGGGCAGGTATCCAGGTGGCAGACGCGCATCATGATGCAGCCGGAGACCACCAGCGGGGCGGTGGCGAAGCCGAACTCCTCGCCGCCCAGCAGCGCGGCGATCACCACGTCGCGGCCGGTCTTGAGCTGGCCGTCCACCTGCACCACCACACGGTCACGCAGACCGTTGAGCATGAGGGTCTGCTGCGTCTCGGCGAGACCCAGCTCCCACGGCACACCGGCATGCTTGAGCGAGTTCAGCGGCGAGGCGCCGGTGCCGCCGTCGTGCCCGGAAACGAGGACGACGTCGGCCTTGGCCTTCGTGACGCCGGCGGCCACGGTGCCGATCCCCACCTCGGAGACGAGCTTGACGTGCACCCGGGCCGAGGGGTTGGCCCGCTTGGCGTCATAGATCAGCTGCGCGAGGTCCTCGATCGAGTAGATGTCGTGGTGCGGGGGCGGGGAGATGAGCCCGACGCCGGGTGTCGAGTGCCGCGTCCGGGCCACCCAGGGGTAGACCTTCTGCGCCATCAGCTGGCCGCCCTCGCCGGGCTTGGCGCCCTGCGCCATCTTGATCTGGATGTCGTCGGCGTTGGTCAGGTAGAGGCTGGTGACGCCGAACCGGCCGGACGCGATCTGCTTGACCGCGGAACGGCGCTCGGGATCGAGGAGCCGGTCCACGTCCTCGCCGCCTTCGCCGGTGTTGGACTTGCCGCCCAGCCGGTTCATGGCGATCGCGAGGGTCTCGTGCGCCTCCTGCGAGATGGAGCCGTAGCTCATGGCGCCGGTGGAGAACCGCTTGACGATGCTGGAGACGGGCTCCACTTCCTCGAGCGGCACCGGGGGGCGCAGCCCGGCCTTGAACTTCAGGAGCCCGCGCAGGGTCATGAGGTTCTGAGACTGGTCGTCCACGCCGCGGGTGTAGGACTTGAAGATGTCGTAGCGGCGCTCACGCGTGGCGTGCTGCAGCCGGAACACCGTCTCCGGGTTGAACAGGTGCGGCTCGCCGTCGCGGCGCCACTGGTACTCGCCGCCGCCCAGCAGCGGCTGGTGCGGCAGTTCGATGCCGTTCTCCGGGTACGCCATCCGGTGCCGCGCCGCGACCTCGGCCGCGATGACGTCCAGGCCGACGCCGCCGAGCTGGGAGTGCGTGCCGGCGAAGTACTCGTCCACGAGGTCCTGGCCGAGGCCCAGGGCCTCGAAGGTCTGCGCGCCCGTGTAGGAGGCCACGGTGGAGATGCCCATCTTGGACATGATCTTCAGGACGCCCTTGCCGAGGCCCTTGATCAGGTTGTAGACGCCGTCCTGCGGGGTGACCCCGACGACGTCACCGCTGGAGATGAGCTGCTCCACGGACTCCATGGCCAGGTACGGGTTCACCGCGGAGGCACCGTAGCCGATCAGCACAGCCACGTGGTGCGTCTCGCGGACGTCGCCGGCCTCCACCACGAGGGCGGTCTTGGTGCGGTTGGCGCTGCGCAGCAGGTGGTGGTGCACGGCGCTGACCAGCAGCAGCGACGGAATCGGCGCCCACTGGGCGTTGGAGTCGCGGTCGGAGAGCACCACGTACTGCACGCCGCGGTTGATGGCGCCGGAGACCTGCTCGCAGATCTCGGTGAGCCGGGCGCGGAGCGCGTTCTCGCCGCCCTCGGGCCGGTACAGGCCGCGGACCTTCATGGCGACCTTGTCGCCGTCGGCGGTCTCGATGTTGGCGATCTTGGCGAGCTGGTCGTTGTTGATCACGGGGAACGGCAGGGAAACCTGCGGCTGGCGGACCTGCTTGGTGTCCAGCAGGTTGCCGTTGGGGCCGATGGCGCAGGTCAGCGAAGTGACCAGTTCCTCACGGATGGCGTCCAGCGGCGGGTTGGTGACCTGCGCGAAGGACTGCACGAAATAGTCGAAGAGCAGCCGGGGGCGCTTGGAGAGCACGGCCACGGGAGTGTCCGAGCCCATCGCGCCGAGGGGTTCGGCGCCGGTGCGGGCCATGGGGCCGAGCAGGATCTTCAGTTCCTCGGTGGTGTAGCCGAAGGTGCGCTGGCGGATGTTGACCGAGGCTGCCGTGTGCACCACGTGTTCGCGCTCGGGCAGGTTCTTCAGGTCGATCAGGTTTTCCTTGACCCAGTCGGCCCACGGGTTGGCCGCCGCCACTTCGGCCTTGACCTCGGCGTCGTCGATGATGCGGCCGGCTTCGGTGTCCACCAGGAACATCTTGCCGGGCGAGACGCGGCCCTTTTTGACCACCTTGGAGGGTTCGACGTCGATCACGCCCACCTCGGAGGCGAAGACCACCAGGCCGTCCTCGGTGATCCAGTAGCGGCCGGGGCGCAGGCCGTTGCGGTCCAGGGTTGCGCCCACCAGGCTGCCGTCGGTGAAGGACACGGCGGCGGGGCCGTCCCACGGCTCCATCAGCAGCGAGTGGTACTCGTAGAACGCGCGGCGGGCCGGATCCATGGTGGCGTGGTTTTCCCAGGCCTCGGGGATCATCATCATGATCGAGTGTGTGATGGGCCGGCCGGAGAGCCAGAGAAGTTCCGCCACTTCGTCGAAGGACGCCGAGTCGGAGGCGCCGGGCGTGCAGATCGGGTACAGCTCCTCCGGGGAGTCCCCCAGCAGCGGGTTGGCCAGCTGCGACTGCCGGGCCCGCATCCAGTTGCGGTTGCCCTTGACGGTGTTGATTTCGCCGTTGTGGGCGATGGTCCGGAACGGCTGGGCCAGCGGCCAGGACGGGAAGGTGTTGGTGGAGAAGCGCGAGTGCACGATCGCGAGCTTCGTCTTGAAGCGCTTGTCCGAGAGGTCCGGGTAGAACGGTTCAAGCTGGGCCGTGGTCAGCATGCCCTTGTAGACGATGGTCCGGGAGGACAGCGACGGGAAGTACACGCCGAACTTGTTCTGGGCGCGCTTCCGGATGCGCCAGGCGCGGGAGTCCAGTTCGTTGCGCTCCAGCACTTCCCCGGTGCTGGAGGCAAAGAACGGCTGGGAGAAATACGGCATGCAGGCCCGGGCCATGGCGCCGACGAGGTCGGCCACCACCGGCACTTCGCGCCAGCCGAGGACCGTGAGGCCCTCGTCCGCGGCGAGTCCCTCGATGCCGGCTTTCGCCGCATCGGACTCGCGCTGCTCGGACGGGAGGAACGCCGTGCCCACCACGAACTGGCCGGGCGCGGGGAGTTCGAAGTCGGTGACGGCCCGGAAGAACTCATCCGGGATCTGCATCAGCAGCCCGGCGCCGTCGCCGGTGCCTTCATCGGCGCCCACGGCACCGCGGTGTTCGAGGTTGCGCAGTGCGGTCAGCGCGGCGTCCACGATGTCGTAGCCCGGCTCGCCCCGCAGCGTGGCGATGATTGCGAGGCCGCAGGCGTCCTTTTCCTGCTCCGGGTTGTAGAGCCCGGCCGCTTCGGGAAGCGCCGCGAAACGCTTGAAAGGTGAGATGGCGGCCTGTTCCGGCTCGGACCAACTGGGGCTGTGCAGGGTTTGGGTCATGGGAGACGTCCTTCCTCCTGATCGTGCGTATGGGAGGGACAACGTTGGCCCGCATCGGTGCGCCGGTGTGACGGGCACAACAAAGTGTTTTTCTTATTCGAATTGTAGGTCAGTGCCGCGTCCTGCACTAACAGTTACGCGGCCGCCGGCCTGGGCTTGCACGAACACCAGCTGTCTGCTGTCCGCTGCCTTCCCTGCTGCCACGACGCTGTGGAGACGGACTCTGCGAGGGGTAACTCCGCGGCCCGGTGTGCCGGGGCTGAGGCTACTTGGTGCCCTCAGCGTCCGGCGCGGTTCCGGTGGCCTGCTGGCCGGATGCTCCGGCCGCGGGCGCCCCAGCGGCGGGGGTGGTGCCGCCGGTGGATTCCTTTGACGCTTCTGCCGGGGCGGAAGCGCGGCCGGGACCGCTTTGGTTATCAGGGAGATTACCACGCGATTCACTATCTGAGACACCGGAATCCACATGGCGGACACTGGTACCGGAAGCGGGAACCGTGGGGGGAACCGTGGCCGGAACGGCGGCGGTTTCCTTGCCCTCTGTTTTCTTGCCCTCCGTGGACGAAGCTGCATCTTCCGTGCCTTCCGCGGCTGCCGGCTCTCCGGCTGGTTCGCGGCCGGGCAGGTACACCGTGTCCGGTTCGTCGCGCTTGCGCAGCCCCAGGATGATAAAGGCGGCCAGGGCGCCCAGCAGGACGAAGATGCTGGTCCAGACGTTCAGCCGGGTGGTGATGCCGAACAGGTTGATCTGCTCGGCGTCGTCGATCCGCATCACTTCGATCCAGACCCGGCCCAGCGTGTAGTACACCGCGTAAAGGCAGAACAGGCGGCCGCGGCGGAAGTTAAATTTGCGGTCCAGCAGCAGCAGGATGCCGACGCCGGCGAGGTTCCACAGGGATTCGTAGAGGAACGTCGGGTGGAACAGCGTGTCCGCGGCGGTGCCGACCGGGAAGTTGGGGTTGTCGGCGTCGATCTGCAGGCCCCAGGGAAGGGTGGTGGGCCCGCCGAACAGTTCCTGGTTGAAGTAGTTGCCCCAGCGGCCGATCGCCTGGGCCAGCAGCAGCCCGGGGGCGGCGGCGTCGAGGAACGCGCTGAGCTTGACGCCGGCCTTGCGGCAGCCGATCCACGCGCCGACGGCGCCCAGCAGCACGGCGCCCCAGATGCCCAGCCCGCCGCGCTGGAGCTGCGGAATCAGGGACAAGTCCCCCGTGCCGTCAAAGCCCGGGCCGAAGTACGCATCCGGGGAGGACACCACGTGGTAGAGACGGCCGCCGATGATGCCGAACGGGATCGCCCAGATGGCAATGTCCCAGACGCTGCCCTCCGGGGCGCCACGCTTGGCCCAGCGCACGGACGTCAGCCACAGGCCGGCGATGATGCCGAGCAGGATGCACAGGGCGTAGGCGTGGATCCGCAGTGACCCCCACGGGAGCGGGATGTCGAAGCCGGACCAGTCCGGGCTCGGAATGCTGGCGGGGATCATCGCCGCCGCGTGGAGGACTGACTGCATCTGGTTCAAGCTTCTTCCCTGGTGAGGCCGGTGCTGAGGTCTTTGGTCAAGGACGCTACGGCATCCACGCCGCCGTCGCCGATGGCCGCGACCAGCGCGGTGCCCACGATCACGCCGTCGGCGTAGGCGGCGATCTCCCGGACCTGGGCCGCGTTGGACACGCCCAGCCCGACGCAGACGCGGTCGGCGCCGGCGGCGTGGGCCGCGGCCACCACGTCCTTGGCCGCGGAGCTGACCGACGTGCGGGCGCCGGTGACGCCCATGATCGAGACGGCGTAGACGAAGCCGCGGCTCGCCTCAACAGTGCGCTTCATGCGCTCCGGCGAGGACGACGGCGCCACCAGGAACACCCGGTCCAGGCCGTACTTGTCCGAGGCTGCCATCCATTCGGACGCTTCATCCGGGATCAGGTCGGGGGTGATCAGGCCCGCTCCCCCGGCCTCGGCCAGCTCGCGGGAAAACTCGTCCACGCCCATCCGGACCACGGGGTTCCAGTAGGTCATGACCAGTACGGCGGCGTCGGTTTTGCTCGTGATGCCGCGGACGACGTCGAACACCTGGCGGACGTGGAAACCCTTGGCGAGGGCCTCGGTGGTGGCGGCCTGGATGACCTGGCCGTCCATGACCGGATCGGAGTACGGGATGCCGATCTCGATCAGGTCGGCGCCGTTCTCCGCGAGGGCGATGCCGGCGGCGATGGTGTCCTCGACGCTGGGGTAGCCGGCGGGCAGGTAGCCGATCAGGGCCGCGCGGCCCAGGGCCCGGGCGCGGTCAATGGCCGCGGCCGATTTGCTGGTGGCGGCCAGGCTGCCTCCGGCGTTCATGTCGACGTCGTTCACAGCTGCTCGCCTTCTTTCGCGATTTCGTGCTCGGGGGAATCCTTGTCCAGCAGGTCGAACCACTCCGCGGCGGTGGCCACGTCCTTGTCGCCGCGGCCGGAGAGATTCACGATCACGATCTTGTCGGCCGCGGTGCCTCCGGCGCTTTCAGCTTCGGCGGCAAGCCGCTGGCCCACCTTGATGGCGCCGGCCAGGGCGTGCGCGGACTCGATGGCGGGAATGATGCCCTCGGTGCGGCACAGCAGCCGGAACGCGTCCATGGCTTCGCTGTCGGTGATGGGCTCGTAGCTGACCCGGCCGATGTCGGCGAGGTAGGAGTGCTCCGGCCCGACGCCCGGGTAGTCCAGGCCGGCCGAGATGGAGTGCGACTCGACGGTCTGGCCGTCGTCGTCCTGCATCAGGTAGGAGCGGGCGCCGTGCAGCACGCCGGGCTTCCCGAGCGTGATGGTGGCGGCGTGGCGGCCGGTGTCGACGCCGTCGCCGCCGGCCTCGAAGCCGTAGATCCGGACCGAGGGATCGTCGAGGAAGCCGTGGAAGATGCCGATCGCGTTGGAGCCGCCGCCGATGCAGGCGCAGACGGCGTCGGGCAGGCGGCCGGTCTGCTCCAGGATCTGGGCGCGGGCCTCCTCGCCGATGACTTCGTGGAAGTAGCGGACCATGGCGGGGAACGGGTGCGCGCCGGCGGCGGTGCCCAGCAGGTAGTGGGTGTTGTCGACGTTGGCGACCCAGTCGCGGAGGGCCTCGTTGATGGCGTCCTTGAGGGTCTGCGAGCCGTTGGTGACGGGGATGACCGTGGCCCCGAGGAGTTCCATGCGCGCCACGTTGAGCGCCTGCCGGCGGCAGTCCTCGGCACCCATGTAGACCACGCACTCCAGGCCGAGCAGGGCGGCGGCGGTGGCGCTGGCGACGCCGTGCTGGCCGGCGCCCGTCTCGGCGATCACGCGGGTCTTGCCCATGCGCTTGGCGAGGAGCGCCTGGCCCAGCACGTTGTTGATCTTGTGCGACCCGGTGTGGTTGAGGTCCTCCCGCTTGAGGAAGATCCGCACACCGCCGGCGTGCCCGGCGAAGCGCTTGGCCTCGGTCAGCAGTGAGGGCCGGCCGGAGTAGTTTTTGTTCAGCTCCGCGATCTGCGCCGTGAAGTCGGGATCGGCCTTGGCCTTCTCGAAGGTGTCTTCAAGTTCGTCCAGGGCTGCGATGAGGGACTCGGGCATCCATCGGCCGCCGTAGGAGCCGAAGTACGGCCCGGGGGCGTGCCGCAGGGATTCACCGCCCTGCAGGAAGGCGTCCACGCCGCTTTCATCTGAGCCGGTTGCTGGCGCATCGACCATGAGTCTCACATCCATTTCCACTGCTAACTAGATCTTGGGTGCCGCGCGGCTGCGCTGCCGGCGTCCGGCCAGGCGCTGCCTGGGCCGGAGCGCGGATCAGGAACGGGCGGCGATTTCTTGGGCTCCGGCGGCCATGAACTCCGCGATGCGCTCCCGCGGGGTCGCATCGCTGACCAGCGCCTCGCCGACCAGCACCGCGTCGGCGCCGTTCGCCGCGTAGTGGCGGACGTCGTCGACGCCGCGCACTCCGGATTCGGCGATGACCAGCGCGCCGGCGGGAATGCCCCCGGCGAGGTCGGCGAAGACCGACCGGTCGACGTCGAGCGTCTTGAGGTTGCGGACGTTGACCCCGATGATCCGCGCGTCCGCGGCAACAGCCCGTTCGATTTCCTCGGCGGTGTGCGTCTCGACCAGCACGTTCATGCCAAGTTCGCGGCTGAGGGCGCTGTACTCGCGCAGTTGCGCGTCGGACAGGGAGGCCACGATCAGCAGGATCAGGTCGGCCCCGTGTGCCCGGGCCTCCCAGATCTGGTACTCGTCGATCATGAAGTCCTTGCGCAGCAGCGGAATGTCCACCGCGGCCCGGACGGCGTCGAAATCGGCGAGGGAGCCGTTGAAGCGGCGCTGCTCGGTCAGGACGCTGATCGCCGCCGCGCCGCCGTCGGCGTACTGGACGGCGAGCGAGGCGGGATCCGCGATGCTGGCAAGATCGCCCTTGGAGGGGCTCCTCCGCTTGATCTCGGCAATGACCTTGAGCTGGCCGCGCGCGGCGGAGGGGCCGCCCAGGGCGGTCCAGGCATCGCGCGCCGGGGCGGCAGCCGCGGCACGCTCCTTCAGTTCCGCGAGCGAAACGAGGCGCTGGCGTGCCTCCATATCCTCCCTGACACCGGCATTGATGTCATCGAGAACAGTCACGCTCAGTGGCCGGAGTTCTTCAGCTTGCTGCCGCCAACGCCGTAGCCGGCCTTGCGCATGACGAACCCGATGACCAGGCCGAGCAGCATGACCGCGCCGCCGGCGATGAAGATCGGGGTGTTGGCGATGACGAAGGCGATGGACATAATGAGGGCGCCGGCGAGCATCACGAAGACGGTGGTCCAGGCGGCGGGGCTGTTGCCGTGGCCGGTGGGTTCGCTGTGATCGATGTCGTCGTAGGAGTAGCCGGTTCCGGCAGCGGGCTTGGGGGCGGAAACAGGGGCGTTGCTCATTGAAATCTCCTCAGGGTGAATACTGCTTACATTCTGCCATTTTTTGACCGTGCTGTTGGCCGCATTGCGGGCCGTGCTGTTAGCCGCGTTACGGGCCGCACTGTTAGCCGTGCCGGCGGCATCGGCTCAGGTGGGGTCATCCCCCCGGGACAAACGGTCCCAGCTGTCGATCTCGTCGGCCGGCCCGGTGGGTGTGGCGGACCCCCCGGCGGCCGTTGCTGCGGTGTCGTACTTGGTGCGGGACTTCCAGTAGCGGCCCGCGGGGACGATCAGCAGGGCGCCGAGCCCCAGGAGGCAGCCGGCGGCGACGGCGAGGGCGGGGAAGACGGTGACGTCCACGCTCACGTTGCTGCCGGTGATCCCCGTGGCGGCGGCAATCGAGCCCTGCGCGGCGGCCAGCGGGTCCGCGATGACGACGGCGGCGGCGCTGGCGATCCCGGCGGCGGCCAGCAGGATGAGGGCGGTGATGACCCAGCGGGCCACCCGTCCGGCGATCGATGCGGCCAGTCCGCCGGCCAGGGCCACCAGGGCAAGCGCCGTCACGGTGGTGGCGGCCTTGCTGCCCTGGACCTGGAGGCCGTCCTGGCTGTTGACGGCCTGGCCGAGCTGCGCTGGATCCAGGTGGACAATGAGCCAGGTCTGGGTGGTGGTGCCAAAGACGGCCAGGGCCAGGAGTGAGATGGCCAGGACCAGCGTGGACTTCCGCGCCCAGCGCGGAACCACCGGGCTGGTGCTTTTGACGGTGGTGCCGCTCACGGCTGGGTCCCGGCGTCGGAAATGGAGTCCGCCGTGATGTTGCGCAGCGACCGGGCCGTGTGGACGGCGCGCATGGGTGCGGCGGCCTTGTTCACGGTTTCCAGCGCCTCGGTGGCGTTCACCGAGTCGGCCACGATCCCGCCGCCGGCCTGCACGTAGGCGCGGCCTTCCCGCAGCAGCGCGGAGCGGATGGCGATGGCCATGTCCATGTCGCCGGCGAAGTCGAGGTAGCCCACCACCCCGCCGTAGATGCCGCGGCGGTGCGGTTCCAGCTCGTCGAGGAGGCGCAGTGCTCGGGGTTTGGGCGCGCCGGAGAGTGTTCCGGCCGGGAAGGTCGCCTTCAGCACGTCGTAGGCCTTCGCCGTGGGCGCCAGTTTGCCGACCACCGTGGAGACCAGGTGCATGATGTGGCTGAAGCGCTCGACTTCCATGAACTGGGTGACGTCCACGGAGCCGGCCACACAGACCTTGGAGAGGTCGTTGCGGGAGAGGTCCACCAGCATCAGGTGCTCGGCGCGTTCCTTTTCGTCGGCGAGGAGCTCCTCGGCCAGGGCCTTGTCCGCTTCCACGGTCTTGCCGCGGGGCCGGGACCCGGCGATCGGGTGGGTAATGACTTCCTCGCCCGTGACGGTCACCAGCGCCTCCGGGGAGGATCCCACGATCGAGTACTGCCGCCCGGCGGAATCCTCCAGGCTGAAGATGTACATGTAGGGGCTGGGGTTGGTGTTCCGGAGCACCCGGTAGACGTCCAGCGGGTCCGCGCCGCACTCCATCTCGAAGCGGCGGGAGATGACCACCTGGAAGACCTCGCCGTCGACAATTGCTTCCTTGCCGCGGTCCAGGGCGGCGAGGTACTCGTTCTCGTCCCAGCGTTCCTGCACGCTGGATGCGAAGTCTAGGGCCGCGGGGTCCAGCACGGAGACTGGCTGCTGGACGGGGGCGCTGATCTTGGCAAGGAGTGCCTTGACCCGGGCGACGGCGTCGTGCCAGGCCTCGTCGACCCGCTCTGAGCTGTTGTCGAAGTTGATCGCGTTGGCAATCAGCAGGACGGTGCCGTCCATGTTGTCGTGCACCGCCATGTCCGTGACAAGGTTGAGCGCCATTTCGGGCAGCTCCAGATCGTCCTCGGGCGGGATGGTCAGCTTCTCCCAGTGGCGGACGGTTTCCCAGCCCAAGAACCCCACCAGGCCGGACGTGAACGGCGGCAGGCCGTCAAACCGGTCGGTGCGGAGGGCCTCGACGGTGTCGCGGATCGCGTCCACGGGGCTGCCGCCGAGCGGGACGCCCACCGGCGGTTCGCCGAGCCAGTGCGCCTGGCCGTCCTTGGTCGTGAGGGTGGCCCGGGAACGGGCACCGATGAAGGAGTAGCGGGACCAGGAGCCGCCGACGGCCGCGGATTCCATCAGGAACGTGCCGGGCTGGCCCTGGGCAAGCTTCCGGTACAGCCCGATCGGCGTTTCGGCGTCAGCGAGCACCTTCAGCCGGACGGGGATGACACGGCTGTGGCCGGCGAGTTCACGGAACTCCTCCAGGCCAGGGCTGATGATTCCAAGGTCCTGCATGGCTGTGGTTTCCGCCTGTTCTTCAGTGGGTCCTGGTGGTGGTGTGCTGGGGCCGGCGCCGGGTCAGCCGGCGTTGCCGGTGACGACGTCGAGTCCGCGGCCGTCGAAGCAGGTCCGGGTGCCGGTGTGGCAGGCCGCTCCGATCTGGTCCACGCGGACCAGGAGTGCATCGCCGTCGCAGTCCATGGCGAGCGACTTGACCCACTGCACGTGGCCGGAGGTGTCGCCTTTGCGCCAGTACTCCTGGCGGGAGCGCGAGTAGAAGGTCACCCGTCCGGTGGTCATGGTGCGGTGCAGGGCTTCGTCGTCCATCCAGCCCAGCATGAGGACCTCGTTGGTGTCGTACTGCTGCACGATCGCGGCGACCAGGCCGGCGCTGTCACGCTTGAGGGCGGCGGCGAGGCCTTCGGGCAGCGGGCCGGACGGCGGGGCCGGGGTATTTGCACTGGTGCGGCGGGGGGCGGGGGCGGGCTGCTCAGACATCCCCTCAAGTCTAGTGCCTCGTGTCGTGGCGCCGCCCCGTTGGCCCGGCCCGGGCTTAACATCGGCGCAATCAGCCGGTGGAGCGGGGACGACGGCGGTTCAGGTGCACACGTCGCGCCGTCTCGTGCTAGTTTCACAAGTGATGCATTTCGTCGATCCGTCCCGAGAAGTTCTGGCCGAAACCTTACTGGCGGCCGGTCCTGACTCCCCCACGCTCTGCAAGGGCTGGCAGACCCGGGATCTTGCTGCCCACCTGTACCTCCGCGAGCGGAAAGCTGCCGTTGGCCTGGGGCTCTTGATCAAGCGTCTTTCCAAGGCTTCGGACCAGGCCACGGCCGAGCTGGCCGCCACGCTAAAGATGCCCGAGGACTACAACAAGCTGGTCTACTCCTTCCGAGCGGGCCCGTCCACGTTCTCCCCCATGCGGATCAAGGCACTGGACGAGAGCGCCAACCTGATCGAGTACTTCGTCCACACCGAGGATGTCCGCAGGGCCGTGGACCGCTGGGCTCCCCGCGCCCTCGACGAGGAGTACTCCGACGCGCTCTGGGACGAACTGGTGAAACGCGCAGCCATCCTCTACCGCGGCGTGGACCTCGGGATTGTGCTGGTGCGCCCCTCCGGACCCCGGCACGTCGCCAAGCGCGCGCCCGTCTCCGTGGCCATCGTCGGCGAGCCCGGCGAACTCCTGATGCACGCGCACGGCCGCACGCGCCACGCGCTGGTGACCTTCGAGGGCCAGCCGGACGCCGTCGCGCTCCTGCAGTCCGCCGAAGTCGGCCTCTGACACCTCCGCTTCCCAAGACACCAGCTTTCCAGAACACAGCAACGCGGGGTCACTTAGCGCCCATAAATCCCCTCGGGACGGACGCTAAGTGACCCCGCGTTGCCTTTAAGCGTTGGTGCGGGTGGTGCGGCAGGGGGCTCAGCGGACGTCGAAGCCGGCTTCGCGGATGGCGGCTTTGACCTGGGCGATCGCGTCCAGGGGGCCGAAGTGGAACACCGACGCGGCGAGCACCGCGTCCGCCCCGGCCGCCACGGCGGGCGGGAAGTGCTCCGGCTTGCCGGCCCCGCCGGAAGCAATGAGCGGAACCTTGACGCCGGCCCGGGCCAGCCGGATCAGTTCCAGGTCGAAGCCGTCCTTGGTGCCGTCGGCGTCAATCGAGTTGAGCAGGATTTCGCCCACGCCACGGTCGGCCGCTTCCTGCGCCCAGGCGATGGCGTCGATTCCGGTGCCCTGGCGGCCGCCGTGGGTGGTGACCTCAAAGCCGGACGGGGTGGGCTGCGACCCCGGACGGGTGCGGCGCGCGTCAAGGGACAGCACCAGGACCTGGGACCCGAAGTGCCGGGTGATCTCGTCGATCACGTCGGGCCGGGCCACGGCGGCGGTGTTGATCGCCGCCTTGTCCGCGCCGCAGCGCAGCAGCCGGTCCACCTCGGAGACGCCGCGGACGCCGCCGCCCACCGTCAGCGGGATGAAGACTTCCTCGGCGGTGCGCCGGACGACGTCGAACGTGGTCTCCCGGTTGCCCGAGGAGGCCGTGACGTCGAGGAAGGTCAGTTCGTCGGCGCCGCCGTTGTCATAGCGGTGCGCCAGCTCGACGGGGTCCCCGGCGTCGCGGAGTCCTTCGAAGTTGATGCCCTTGACCACGCGGCCGGCATCAACGTCCAGGCACGGGATAACGCGGACGGCTACAGCCATGACTTCTCCTGGTATTCGCTTGGCGGAAGGTTGGTGCGGGCCGGCTCAGATGCGGCAGGCGTGGATGGTGCTGACCAGGATGGCGCGGGCGCCGAGGTCGTAGAGTTCGTCCATGATCCGGTTGGTCTGCCGCTTCGGCACCATGGAGCGGACGGCAACCCAGTCCGAGTCGCGCAACGGGGAGACCGTGGGCGATTCCAGGCCGGGAGTGAGGGCAGCGGCTGCTTCCACGAGTTCCTTGCGGATGTCGTAGTCCATCATGACGTACTGCCGCGCCACGAGGACGCCCTGCAGGCGGCGGATCAGGACCTCGGCGGCCGGGTTCTGCTCGCCCTTGCGTCCGATCAGCACGGCTTCGGAGTGCAGGATGGGCTGGCCGAAGATCTCCATGCCGGCGGCCTTGAGCGTGTTGCCGGTCTCGACGACGTCGGCGATGGCGTCCGCGACGCCGAGGCGCACGGAGGATTCCACGGCGCCGTCGAGGCGGACCACCTTGGCCTTGATGCCGCGCTCGGCGAGGTAGCCGCGGAGCAGCCCGTCATAGCTGGTGGCGAGGCGCTTGCCTTCGAGCTGTTCCACCGTGGCGAAGTCGCCCACGGGGCCGGCGAAGCGGAAGGTGGAGGCGGCGAAGCCCAAGGGCAGCAGCTCTTCGGCTTCCACCTCGGCATCGAGGAGCAGGTCGCGGCCGGTGATGCCGACGTCGAGCGTGCCCTGGCCAACATAGACGGCGATGTCGCGGGGGCGGAGGAAGAAGAATTCAATGTCGTTGTCCGGGTCCACCATGACCAGCTCGCGGGTATCGCGGCGCTGGCGGTAGCCGGCTTCGGCGAGCATGGCGGAGGCGGCTTCGGACAGGGATCCCTTGTTCGGGACGGCAACTCTCAGCATGGGAAGGTCTTTCTGGTCAGGAAGGGTTCGGTGCAGGCACAGCGGGCCACGCTGGTCACCGGATCCGCAGGGCAGGGCCTGGGAATCCGGCGCGGGCGTGGCTAGAGATGCTTGTAGACGTCTTCCAGGCTGAGTCCTTTGGCGAGCATCAGAACCTGCAGGTGGTAAAGCAGCTGGGAGATCTCCTCAGCGGCCGCTTCATCGGATTCGTACTCGGCAGCCATCCAGACTTCGGCTGCTTCCTCCACGACTTTCTTGCCGATGCCGTGGACTCCGGAATCCAGTTCGGCAACGGTGCGGGAGCCCTCCGGACGGACGGCTGCCTTCTCACTCAGTTCTGCGAACAGCGATTCGAAATTCTTCACACCCTCCAGCCTACTTGCTCGACGGCGGCGGGCGCCTTCCGGGGGCCCGCATGACGGCTGAGATGTGAGTGATGACACAGCTTGTGGGGACGGCCGGGCCCATTGCGGGGCCCGGCCGTCCACGCCGGCTCAGCTGTACTGCTTGAGGGTCACCGCAGTGGCGAGGGCGGCCGTGACGGCCTCGTGCCCCTTGTCCTCCTTGGAACCCGGCAGCCCGGCCCGGTCGATGCCCTGCTGCTCCGTGTCGCACGTCAGCACACCGAAGCCGACGGGAACGCCGGTGCGCACCGAGACGTCGGTGAGGCCCAGGGTGGCCGCCTCGCAGACGTATTCAAAGTGCGGGGTTCCGCCGCGGATCACGACGCCGAGCGCCACGACGGCGTCGAAGTGCGGTGCCAGCCGGGCCGCCGCCACGGGGAGTTCGAACGTGCCGGGGACACGGAGCACGGTGGGTTCGCTGATACCGGCATCCTTCGCCGCGCGCAGGGCGCCGTCCAGGAGCCCGTCCATGATCTGGGTGTGCCAGCTGGCGGCCACGATGGCCAGTTTCAGCTGGGAGGTTGCCTCCGGGTTGAAGGTGCTGAGGTCAATCTGTGGTGCGCCATGGCCGCTCATGTGGGGATCCTTGTTCTGCACAGGGGTGTGCTGCGTGTGCTGTTAGTCGTACGGGGAATGCCGGCGCGGCCGTCCGGGCCGGCCGCGGGTCGTTCAGTCCTGTTCGTGCTCGAACCCGCGCGGACCGGCGGCCGGGGAGGCCGGTTCCATGTCCAGGACCAGCCGGTGGTCCATCCGGTCCTTCTTGGTCTGCAGGTAGCGGAGGTTCTGTTCGCGGGACGGCACCTCGGTGGGCACCATCTCCACGACCCGGACGCCGGCCTGGGCCAGCCGGTCCTGCTTGTCCGGGTTGTTGCTCAGCAGGCGGACCTCGTGAAGCCCCATGTCCGCGAGGATCTGGGCCGCAGCCTTGTAGCAGCGCGCGTCGACGGGCAGGCCCAGCTGTTCGTTGGCCTCCACGGTGTCAAAGCCGGCTTCCTGAAGGGCGTAGGCCTTCATCTTGTTCGCCAGGCCGATCCCCCGGCCCTCCTGGCCGCGCAGGTACAGCAGCGTGCCGCCGAACTCGTTGATCATCTCCAGGGCGTAGGCCAGCTGTTCGCCGCAGTCGCAGCGGTACGAGCCGAACACGTCCCCGGTGAGGCACTCGGAATGCAGGCGGACCAGCGGCGCGGCCCCGTCCACCGGCGGCAGCGGGGAGCTGACTGCCAGGTGCTCGGCCCCGGTAGCCAGGTCCGTCCAGGCCTGTGCCACGAAGTCGCCAAAGGCGGTGGGCAACTGCACCACCGGTCCCGCGCTGACCGGATGCGGCTGGCCGGCAGCCGGCAGGTGCTCCTGTGCTTCAGACGTCGTCATCGTTTCTCCTCCATCACGCGCTCCATCACGCGGGTTCTGCTGCAGTGCCGGCGGACTCCCCTGTTTCCAGGTAGTCCACCAGATCCGCAATCGAGATCAGCGGGCAGCCGTGCTCCAGGGCAAAGCCTCGAAGCCCGTCCAGCCGCATCATCTCTCCGTTGTCGTACACCACTTCCGCAATCACACCCACGGGTTCGAGGCCGGCCAGCCGGCACAACTCCACGGCCGCTTCGGTGTGGCCGGGACGTTCCCGCACTCCCCCCTTAACGGCGCGGAGCGGAAAAACATGCCCGGGGCGGGTGAGCGCCGCGGGTTCGCTGCCCGGATCGGCCAGGATCCGGGCAGTCAGGGCCCGGTCCGTGGCGGAGATTCCGGTGCTGACGCCGACGGCGGCGTCACAGGACACCGTGTAGGCGGTGCCCTTGGCGTCCTCGTTGAGTTCCACCATCTGCGGCAGGGCGAGGGCGTCCGCTCGTCCGCCGTCGAGCGGTACGCAGATCACCCCGGAGCTGTACCGGATAGTCCAGCCCATGAGGGCCGGGGTGGCGTGCTGCGCGGCGAAAATGATGTCGCCTTCGTTTTCGCGGTCCTCATTGTCCACCACCAGGACGGGACGGCCGGCCGCCATGGCGCGGACGGCGTCTTCGATCCGGTCGAGGCCCTCCGGCGGGACGACGGGTGCAAGCTCCGCCGGCAGGGCGGCGTCGGCGGCTTCAGTGAGAAGGGGCTGCCGGGCAGCGATGTCCTTGACGTTGTTCACGGCGTTCCCCCGTCCACGCGTGCTGCTGCTTCCCCTGCCGCCGCGGAAAAGGCGAGCAGGCGCTCAGTGTACTTCGCCAGGACGTCCACTTCGAGGTTTACGCGGCCGCCGATTGCTTTCGCGCCCAGGCCGGTCTCGGCGAGGGTGGTGGGGATCAGGCCAACTTCGAACCAGGGCGCCGGCGCTGCGGCTGCGCTCACGGCCGTGACGGTGAGTGAAACGCCGTCGACGGCGATGGAGCCCTTCTCCGCGATGTAGCGGGCCAGACCGGAGGGAACGCCGAAGCGGAGCCGGTCCCAGTTGCCCAGCGGCTCCCGCTCGAGAAGCTCGCCGACGCCGTCGACGTGGCCCTGGACGACGTGGCCGTCAAGCCGGCCGCCGGCCGGAACACAACGTTCAAGGTTGACGGGGTCCCCGGCGGCGAGTTCGCCGATGGTGCTGCGGGTCAGGGTCTCGCCCATGACGTCGACGCTGAAGTCCCTGCCGTCGATGTCCGTCGCGGTGAGGCAGACGCCGTTGACGGCGATGGAGCCGCCATGGGCCAGCCCGTCGGTGCTGCCTGGCGCGTGGAGCCGGACGGTGGCACTGGTGTTGCCGTTGCGGTCAACGGACAACACCTTCCCCTGTTCGGCGATGATTCCGGTGAACATCAGTTGCCTCCTGCGGCGTTGTCCGCGCTGGGGCGGAGCGGTGGTGGAGCGGATGAAGTAGTGGTGGGTGATGTGGAGGGGTGCAGGTGCAGCCGCAGGTCGCGGCCCAGCACCTGGACCGCCCCGCCGGACGCGGCGTCCCACTCCCAGCGTTGCGCGTCGGCGAGGGTGGTGATGCCGAGGTCCTCCAGTGCCGGGGTTCCGGAACCGAGGAGGGTCGGGGCGAGATAGACGATCAGTTCGTCCACGAGTCCTGCGGCGAGGAAGGCACTGAGGATCCGCGAGCCGCCCTCCACCATGAGGTGCCGGACGCCCGCGGCGAAAAGCTGATCCAGCGCTTCCCGCGGGTCGCGGGTGGGCAGGTGGAGGACCTTGCCGTCGTCGCCGTTGATCGCGGCTCCCTCGGGAATCGCCCGGTAGCCCATCACCACGCGCAGCGGCTGCTTGCCGGCCGGTGCGCCGTCGGCGCCGCGGGCGGTGAGGCGCGGGTTGTCGACCAGCACAGTCTGGGTGCCGACGAGGATCGCGTCGATCCGCCCGCGCAGGGCGTGGTTGTCGGCAAGGGATTCCGGGCTGGAGATCCACTGGCTGGTGCCGTCGTCGGCGGCGATGCGGCTGTCGAGGGTCTGGGCGATGTGCAGGGTGACGAACGGGCGGCGGGCGGCAACGGCGTCGAACCAGCGCCGGTTCAGTTCCAGCGCGGCCTCGGCGCCGAGCCCGGAGCGGACCCGGACGCCCGCGGCGCGCAGGGTGGCGGCTCCGCCGGCGGCGGGATCGTGCGGATCGTCGATGGCGTAGACGACGTCGGTGATCCCGGCCTCGATGATGGCCTGGGCGCAGGGGCCCGTGCGTCCGCAGTGGTTGCAGGGCTCCAGGGTCACCACCATGGTGGTGCCGCGGAGGTCGTGGCCGGCCGCTTTGGCCTGGTCAATTGCGTCCGCTTCCGCGTGGGCGGTTCCGGCCCCGCGGTGGTAACCGGTGACCAGGTGACTGCCATCGGCAGTGATGACGACGGCGCCGACCAGCGGGTTCGCGCCGCGGGGCCCCTGCCCGGCCGCCGCGAGGGCGGCGTCCATGGCCGAAGCTTCGTCTGCGCTGAAACCGGCGACCGCCATAGCCCCGACGTCGGCAGGAGCGCCGGCGGCAACAGCGCCGGCGGCAACAGCGCCGGCGGCAATAGCGCCGTCCGGCACGACTGGGTGTTTGAGGCTCATCAACCTGCCACCGGTCCTTCGCAGACGGGTGTGGTGAAGAGCCATCGCAGAGAGTGCATGTGGTGTGTCGTTCCTTCCCTCAAAGCCGCGATGGCTCCGGGGGTATACGACAGCGAACTTCCGCGGCGCCAGAGGGCGCCGCAGTAACAGCTGTACGTGCTTCTCTCATCCAGACTTTAACTGTCGGTACCGGAGTTCCACCGGTTCAACCGTCCGCCGGCATTCCTCCCGAGGGAAGCGCCGGCTCGCGGGTCGCGGACTATCACCGCCGGTTCGGACTTACACCGACCCCGGAGCACGTATGTGTCTTGCTATTCTGGCACAACCCCCGGACAGCTTTGGCTATTCCCGGGGCCGGGATGTTACGCAACGCGTCATGTGGCAGGCTTCGCAGCGGCTTCCTAGCGCTGGCCGGCGGTGCGAAGCCGCTCGATGGCATCGGCCGGATCGTCGGCACCGTAGACGGCGGAACCGGCCACGAAGACGTTGGCGCCGGCGTCCGCAGCGCGCCAGATGGTGTCCGCGGTGATGCCGCCGTCCACCTGCAGCGCCACGTCCAGGCCCGAGGCGTCAATCGCCGCGCGGGCCCGGCGGATCTTGGGCAGCGTAAGGTCCAGGAATTCCTGGCCGCCAAAGCCGGGCTCCACCGTCATGATCAGCAGCATGTCGATCTCGCCGAGCAGGTCCAGGAACGGCTCCACCCCGCTGCCCGGACGGAGGGCCAGGCCCGCTTTGGCCCCGCGGGCCCGGAGCTCGCGGGCCAGTTTGATCGGCGCGATGGACGCTTCGGCGTGGAACGTCACAGAAGCGAGCCCCGCGTCGGCGTAGGCCGGCGCCCAGCGGTCCGCGTGCTCGATCATCAGGTGGGCATCCAAGGGCACCGGGCTGATCTCCTGCAGCCGGGCCACCACGGGCAGCCCCAGCGAGAGGTTGGGCACGAAGTGGTTGTCCATCACGTCCACGTGAACGGCGTCGGCCGTGCTGATTTTTTGCAGCTCCGCTTCGAGGTTGGCGAAGTCGGCGGAGAGGATGCTCGGGTTGATACAGCACTTGGCCATGTGAAATTCCTTGTCGTTCTGCTGAATGTCCGGTTGAAGGCGCAGGTCCAGTGCCCCAGTATTCCTTGTTGGTCAGGCCTTTTTGTGGATGAGCGCGAGGAACATGGCGTCGGTCCGGTGCACATGCGGCCAGAGCTGGGCGGTCAGCTCGTGTCCGGCGTCGAGGTGGCCGGTGAGGCTGACACTGTCCAGCACAGCGCCGGCGTCGAGCAGTTCCAGATCGTCGCGTTTGCGCAGCACATCGCTGACGACGGCGGTTGTCTCCGCCGGGTGCGGCGAGCAGGTCACGTAGGCCACGACGCCGCCGGGCTTCACGGCTTCCAGCGCTGACTTGAGCAGTTCGCGCTGCAGCGGGCCGAGGTCCGTCAGGTCCTTCGGGGTCCGGCGCCAGCGCGACTCCGGCCGGCGGCGCAGGGCTCCCAGGCCGGTGCACGGCGCGTCCACCAGCACCCGGTCGAAGCTCTCCGGCATTTCGGTCCCGACGCTGCGGCCATCGCCGGTCCGCACGTGCCACACCTCGTGGGGAACCGCGGCCAGGGCCTGGCGGACGAGTTTGGCGCGGTGCGGCGCCGGTTCGTTGGCCAGCAGGGTGGCGCCTTGCTCGCGGGCCAGGGCGCCGAGCAGCGCCGCCTTGCCGCCGGGTCCGGCGCACATGTCCAGCCAGCGTTCAGCGGGTTGCCCGGCTGCGGCGGTGCCGTCTCCGGCGTCGCCAATACTGCGGCCGAGGTCGACGGCGGCCATGGCGCGGGCGACGAGCTGGGAGCCGACGTCCTGGACGCGGGTGGTGCCCTCCCGGACGGAGGCGATCCGGCCGAGGTCCCCGCCGCTGGAAAGGGCCGAGCCTTCAACGAGTTCGCCGGGCGTGGCGCCCCCTTCGAGGACCTCGTCCAGGTTCCCCAGCCCGGGCAGGGCCACAAGGTTGACCACCGGCGCGGCGTTGTCCGCCTCGAGGAGGTCATTGATTTCGCTGACGGGCCGCCCGTGGGCCACGAGGGACTGCCGGAGTGCCCGGACAATCCATTCAGGGTGGGCGTAGCGGATGGCGGCCTTTGTGGTGTCGTCCGTCTCGTCGCTGAGCAGGAGCTCCAGCCACTCCTCAAGGGTATGGGCGGACACCTTGCGCAGCACGGCGTTGATGAGGGCCGACGGTCCGGCGCCAATCACGGCCCGGGCCAGGCCAACAGTTTGGTCCAGCGCGGCGTGGGCGGGCACACGCATGGCCAGCAGCTGGTGGGCGCCGATCCTGAGGGCGTCCAGGACAGCCGGGTCCAGCTGGTCCAGCGGCCGGTCCACGCAGCGGGCCAGGACGGCGTCGTACGTTCCCTGGCCGCGCAGAGCGCCGTAGCTCAGCTCCGTGGCGAAACCGGCGTCGCGCTTGTCCAGGCCGTGGTGCCGGATCCGGGCGGGCAGCACCAGGTTGGCGTAGGCGTCCTCGGCGGCGACGGCACGCAGCACTTCAAAGGCCACCAGGCGGGCGGGATCGGCCCGGCGGGTGCGCTGGGACGGCGCGTTATCGGTGAAGCTGCGCTGCGGACCGCGGTTGCGTTCGCGGCCCTGGGCGTTACGGCGGCTGCCGCTCTGGTCTCCGCCGGCCCGGCCCCGGCTCCCCTGGCCGCCTTGGCCCTGGCCGCCTTGGCCCTGGCCGCTTTGGCCGCCTGAACCGCGCCGCTGGTGGCCGCTGCCGCTCGTCCCGGACTCGCTCATTCGAATACCACGCTTTCCAGTGTTGCTTGTCCGCGCGCCCAGTCAGCGGCGGCCATCATCTTCTTGCCCGACGGCTGGATCCGGGTCAGTTCCACGGGGTGCGAACCGGTTCCCACCAGCACGCTCTTGCCGTCGAGGGCCAGCCGGCCCGGTTCCAGGGCCGGGCCGCCGGGCCGCAGGAGAACCGGTTCCAGCTTGACCCGCTGGCCGTCGAGGGTGGTCCAGGCGCCGGGTTCCGGCGTGACCCCGCGGGCGCGCCGTCCGATCGCCAGGGCCGGCTGGTTCCAGTCCAGCCTGCCGTCCTCGAGGGTGAGCTTGGGGGCGAGGCTGACATCCCCGGTCTGCGGCACGGCGGCGGCCTTGCCGGCGTCGACGGCGGACAGCGTCTGGGTGAGCAGCACAGCGCCGCTGTGGGACAGCCGTTCGAGCAGCGCCCCAGCGGTGTCGTCGGGGAGGACGGCTTCAGTCAGGGTGCCGAAAACCGGTCCGGTGTCCAGCCCTTCCTCCAGCAGGAAGGTGACGGCGCCGGTGACGTCGTCGCCGGCGATCAGCGACCGCTGCACGGGGGCGGCGCCGCGCCAGGCCGGCAGCAGCGAGAAGTGCAGGTTGATCCAGCCGTGCCGTGGGACGTCCAGGGCGGCGCGGGGAATGAGCCCGCCATAGGCCACGATGGCGGCGACGTCCGGGGCCGCTGCTGCGATCCTGGCGGTCACGTCGGCGTCGACCTTGGCGGCATGGATGATCTCGATGCCCAGTTCCGCGGCCCGGGCGGCAACCGGCGACGGCGTCAGCACGCGTTTGCGTCCCAGCGGCGCGTCCGGGCGGGTCAGGACGGCAACGACGTCGAACCCTGCGGCGACCAGCGCGTTCAGGGACGGCACCGCCACGGCGGGAGTGCCGGCGAAGAGGACCCTCACGGGGTCTGGCCGAAAGAGCCGAAGCTACCCGAGCCGGCGGTGCCGGCGCCAAAGCTGGAGCCGACCGTCTTGGCGCGTTTCGCCGTCGTCTGTTCGGTGATGGAATCGTAGTTGGCGTTCCGGATGGCGCGCAGGGCAGCTTTGCGGTCCTCACCTTCCAGCCGGTCGGTGAAGAGGATCCCGTCGAGGTGGTCGGTTTCATGCTGGAAAACCCGGGCCAGCATCCCTTCGCCCTCGAGCGTGACGGGGTTGCCGTGCAGGTCCACGCCGGTGACGCGGGTGTGCCGGCGACGACGGACCGGGAACCCGAGCCCGGGGATGGACAGGCAGCCTTCGACCACGTCCGGCTGGAAGTCGTCGCTGTTGTCCAGCACGGGGTTGATGATGTGCCCGTCGACGCCGTCGATGCGGTAGGTGAAGACCCGCTGGCTAATGCCGACCTGGGGTGCCGCCAGGCCGGCCCCGTCCACGTCCTCCATGGTTTCGGTCATGTCGGCAACAAGCTTCGCCAGCTCAGGCCCGAATTCCGTCACGGGATCGGCAACTGTGCGCAGCACAGGATCCCCGATGATGCGGATATTCAAAATGGCCATGTGCAGTCAGTCCTAACGGTGGGCGGAGGGAACCTGTCCAGTTTAGTTGCAGTCCGGGACATGTCCCCACGGCCTTCGCGAAAGCGCCCGGGCCGGGGTGGGCGAGTGCCCGTGGATGGCGGTGGTTCTGGGCGTGGCCCGGGCGGCCGCCGGGGGTGACACTGGGTCCGTATTCCTGCCGGAAGTGGTCCGGGCTATTTTGTCGTACCCCCTTGGTAATTTGAGTCCATGAAAGCCGTCAGGGATTTCATCACCGTTGAGGGCCCGGGCCGGGACAAGGTTTCGGCCGGGAACTCCGGTGCAGGCGGTGTGGCCGTCGGAGTCGCTGGGGTGGGAGCCTCGGGATGGTTCGCGGGGCCGCGCATAATGTCGGCGGTCTCTGGTGGGATGGTTTCATGAAAGCCTCCCAGGATTTCATCACCGTTGAAGACTCAGGCACCGGCAACGTTCCGGCCGGGGACTCCGGTGCGGGCGGCTTGACCGTCGCGGAGGCTGTGGACGCGGCCCTGGCGCTCCTGCGGGATGCGGGGTCGCGGGCGGCCGGGGACGCCGCGTTGTGGGGGTTTCAGGAGGCGTCGGATGTCGCCGGCCGGGTGGAGGAGGCGTCGCGGCACATCGAGCATCTGCAGATCGCCGTGGCCGGGGCCGTGGACCGGACCAGGAAGCAGGCCGCGGCCGCTGCAGCGAAGGCCAATACATCGTGGACCACCGGCTGGCGCGATGATTCGAGCAACGGGACGACGCCCGCGACGGCGGGTGTTGTTTCCGGTGTTGCGGTCGGCTGGCGGAATGATTCGAGTTACGGCATGCCGGGTGGTGTTGCCGATGCCGGGGCCGCGCAGGCCGCCCCTTCCGGCGATGCTGCCGGCTGGCGTGATGATTCGAGTCTCGGGACCCCGGCTGCGGTGGAGGATTCCGGTGCTGTGGCCGCGCAGGCCGGGTCTGATGCGGGGACCGTTGCTGGGGCTGCGGTGTCCGTGAATGCTGGGGCTGCTGCTGCGGTGGTGGATGACGGGTACCGGAACACCACGGAGTTTCTGCGGGCGCGGTTGCGGATCAGCGCCCCGGAGGCCCGCCGCCGGCTGGCCCTGGCCGGGGAGCTGCTGCCGCGGCAAGGCTTCACGGGTGAAGTATTGCCTGCGGTGCGCGGAGAACTCGGTGCCGCTGTCGCGTCCGGTGAGGTCGGTTCCCGGTCCGCGACCATCATCACTCTGGCCTTGGACCGGGTCCGGCACGTCTGTGATGAGGAGGCCGTGGACCGGATGGAGCACGCCCTGACCCGTGTCGCGGCCGAGAACGACCAGGACTTCCTGGCCCGGATGGCCCGGAAGTGGGTTGACGCGCTCGACCAGGACGGGGCCGAGCCGTCCGAGGAACTCCTGCGCCAGCTCCAAGGCGCTTTCATCCGCAAACCCCGCCACGGCCTGCACCACCTGGAGATCTTCGCGACCGCCGAACAGGCCGAACAGCTCCTCACCGTGATGAACACCGGCACCAACCCCCGCACCAGCACCGGTTCCGGGGAGGGGTCCGACGGCGGCAATGCCGCCGGTCCGGGCGTTCCGCTCGATCTCCGCACCCGTCCGCAACGACTACTCGATGGCCTCGTCGGCGCCTGCAAAGTCGCGCTGGCCGCCGGCGGGCTGCCCGCCACCGGAGGGCTCCGCCCCCAGGTCATGGTCACCATCGACTACCAAGACCTCCTCGCCCGCCTCAACAGCCAAGACATGAGTAATACGGGGAACACAAGGAACACGGGGACCATGCTGTTCACCGGGCCCGTGACCGCCTCCACCGCCCGGAAAATTGCCTGCGACGCGGACGTCATCCCGGTCCTGCTCGGCGGAAACGGCCGGATCCTCGACATCGGCCGCACCTCACGGATCTTCCCGCCCCACATCCGCAAAGCCCTCACCGCCCGCGACCAGGGCTGCGCCTTCCCCGCCTGTACCATCCCCGCCACCTGGTGCGAGGCCCACCACATCACCTACTGGTCCCGCGGCGGCACCACCGGCACCGACAACGGCGTCATGCTCTGCTCACACCACCACCACCTGATCCACAAAGAGCAATGGACCATCCAAACCCGCACCGGCATCCCCTGGTTCATCCCGCCACCCCACATCGACCCACACCAAAAACCCCGCCGCAACCACTACTTCCACCCCCACCACCACGACACCGCAGCGTGACCAGGCTGCGTCCAGCCAGTCCAGATTGATTCATCTCTGCTGAGGCAAACCCGGCGGGTAAGGACAGACACGGGACTAGTGCGTGGAGTCGTCCGTGTGCGGGGAAGGTACACCAGGGCAGGCCCTGCCGAGAACCCACGCCGGCGGGCACGGCCGACCCAGGGCTAGCCGAGAGTCCGCATCAACAGCCCGCGGGTACGGATCACTCGGGGAGGCCCGGCGGAGAACCGGATCAACAGCCGGCGGGCACGGCCAATCCGGGGCTAGCCGAAAGTCCGCATCAACAGCCAGCGGGTACGGATCACTCGGGGAGGCCCGGCGGAGAACCGCATCAACAGTCCGCGGGCAACGACCACCCAAGAGAGCCCACTCGAGGACCCGCCTAGACAGCTAACGGGCAACGGACCACCCCAGGGCCAGCCAGGACCCGCACCATCCGCCAGCCGGCAGGAACTAGGCGGTGCTATAGCCGGACACCCGTGTCAGCAGCTAGCGGACCAGGGGCGGCGGTGCCAGCGGGAGCAGTGCCGGTCCGGCAGCCGTGGTGTCGGCGGACATTTCCCAGACGCGCCGCAGGGCGCAGAACTTCCACCAGTGGTGCTTCAGGACTTCCGGATTGGCGCGCTGCGGACGAACTTCCGTTTGGCCGATCGCAACCGCCAGCAGGATCGGGGAATCGCCGTGCTTCCAGGCTTCCCACTCCCCTGCAATGGGGTCCACCAGGCTTTCCTCGGCCTTCATGCCAGCAACGAGCTGCATGACCACTTTGTCATCCAGCGGTTTGACGGTGCCGTCGCGGCTGGTGCCCTTGGTCTTGTAGTCGATGAGGCACGTCCGGCCGTTGATCCTGGCAACCAGGTCCAGGGTCCCAGCGTAGCCGACGGTCTTGTTCCAGACGGTGATTTCCGGCGCAAGCGGCTCCACCTGGAAGAGCTCCCACCACTCGTCGAAGCGGGCCGCGAAGGCCTCCTCGCCGTTGGCGGCGAGGGCCTCGCGCGTTTCTTTCATCTGATGCGGCCGCCCCAGGGCCCGGAGCGCAACCTGCTCGCAGTAGTTGTGCACGCGGTCCCCGCGCTGTGCTGCCTCGTCGCGGTAGGACTCTGCCGCTTTGGCCGCGCGGCTCACTGCCTGGCGCACCTTGGCCGGGCTGCCCAGAATGCCGGGCAGGGTGGGGTCCTGGGCGAGGCTGTTCGCACCCATGTATCCAAACCAGCCGTCGAGGCCGTGCGGCTGCTGGCCGATCACGGTGGTGATGGACGGCACGGAGAACTGCTCCGAGGTGGAGCGGGCGTACATCCGGCCGTAGTCCGTGGCGTGGGCAAGAAGTGGGGCGGTCATGGCAAAACTCTTTCACGGGGCACTGACAGTGAGGCAAGCAGCGTTCCTGCTGCACTAACAACAATGGTCCGCCCCGCTCGGAGAGCGGAACGGACCATTTCATTGGTGGGCGATACTGGGTTCGAACCAGTGACCTCTTCGGTGTGAACGAAGCGCGCTACCACTGCGCCAATCGCCCCAATGCCATTGAATGCTAGCCCACCCTGACGGAATAGAGAAATCGGAGCGGCGGCGCACCCCTCGGCCGGTACTGAACAGCGACAAGCCACCACGGTTCGGCCACCCGGAACCGGAGTCACCGGGCCGCAGGATCTCCGGTCGGCCCGGCGGAACCCGCAGCTTCCAGCGAGACCCACACCACACAGCGACGCGAACAGGACGTTCCGGCGTCCGGAAAGCGCAGGCTAATTACAGGGCTGTAATTAGCAAGAACCCCTAGAACTCGCGGATGCGGCCGCCCTCGGGCCCGCCGTCGTCGTCCCGATTTGTAAGTTCCCTGAACCTCCTATAGAGTTCTTACTCGTTGGAACGCGAGGAAATGCCGATTGCGGCGCGGAATTGCCGACAATATTGCGGACGTAGCTCAGCTGGTAGAGCACCACCTTGCCAAGGTGGATGTCGCGAGTTCGAATCTCGTCGTCCGCTCGCAGGACACTGTCACGGTAAGGTTCTTCGGAATCCTATCTACACGGTGGGTTGGCCGAGAGGCGAGGCAGCGGCCTGCAAAGCCGTATACACGGGTTCGAATCCCGTACCCACCTCGGTGAAAACCCTGGTTTCCGGTTTCGACCGGTTGCAAGGGGCGATTGGCGCAGCGGTAGCGCGCTTCCCTGACACGGAAGAGGTCACTGGTTCGATCCCAGTATCGCCCACCAGAGCAAGGCAACTTGCTTGATGCAGTACCACCGGCCCAGCCGGCATGGACTAAATGCGGACGTAGCTCAGCTGGTAGAGCACCACCTTGCCAAGGTGGATGTCGCGAGTTCGAATCTCGTCGTCCGCTCTCTTCATTACAACTCCACTCCGGATCCTTCCGGTTGCGGGCGATTGGCGCAGCGGTAGCGCGCTTCCCTGACACGGAAGAGGTCACTGGTTCGATCCCAGTATCGCCCACCAAGAGAGCAGCTCCCCCGGAGCTGCTTTATTCGTATCCCGGGCCATCGGTCCACCTCACTGACCCTACTTAACGGACCCACCGGCCTGGGGACCTTATGCCCTATTACCCACGGACGGCATCTTTTACCCTATGGGCGGACACCCTTGGCACCCCTGCAACCTCCCGCTAGGGTAGAAACCGCTAGGAGCGATCTGGCTCCGCGACCGAAGGGAGGTGCCCGTGGGTTTACTTGACGATCTAAAGGGCAAGGCTCAGCAAGTTATTGGTGGCAACGAACAAGCCATCAAGGACGGCATCGTAAAGGCGGGTGACTTCGTCGATTCAAAGACCGGCGGAAAGCACGCCGACAAGATCGATGCTGTGCAGCGCGGCGCTTCCGACTTCGTGGACAAGGCGAACACCCGGCCCGCTTCGGACCCGGTTGTAGAGCAGCCTCCCGTCGCCGGTCAGCCGCCCGTTGCCGGGGAACCCCGCCAGCCAGGCCTCTGACCCAGATCTGTCAGCGAAGTGCCGGTCCCGCCGAGAGGCGGCACCGGCACTTCCGGCGTTTAACGAAGAAACGCGGGGTCACTTGCGGTCCATCCGGAACACCAGGATGGGCTGCAAGTGACCCCGCGTTGCTGTTAGGGCGTCAGGAGGGTTCGTGGTTCTGGCCCTCGCGGGCCAGGGCGGTGAGCCTGGAGACGGCGCGGAAGTACTTCTTCATGTATCCGCCGGTCATCATTTCCTCGGTGAACAGCTGGTCGAACGGCACGCCGCTGGCAAGGATCGGGACGTCCTTGTCGTAGAGCCGGTCCGCAAGGACCACAAAGCGGAGGGCGACGGCCTGCTCGGTAATGGTGTGGACGTTCTTCCAGACCACTCCCTCAATTCCATCAAGCAACTGGCGGTAGCGGCTCGGGTGGACGCCGGCCAGGTGGTCGATCAGCGTGCTGAACTCATCGCGCGCCACCGTCCTGCCGTGGAACTCAGTCTGCATCCGGTGCGTGAGGTGCTCGTTGGGCAACGGCTCCGGCGCGGCGGGCAGGCCGCGGTGGCGGAAGTCCTCGCCGTCGATCCGGACGACGTCGAACTGGTCCGCCAGCACCTGGATTTCGCGGGCGAAGTCGACGGCGGCAAAGCGGCCGTCGCCCAGGGAACCGGGCAGGGTGTTGGACGTGGCCGCAAGCTTGACGCCGGCGTCGGCCAGTTCACGCATCAGCCGGGACATCAGCACGGTGTCGCCCGGATCATCGAGCTCGAACTCGTCGATGCAGACCAGTTTGTAGTGGCTCAGGGCATCGACCGTTTTGCGGAAGGACAGCGCCCCCACCAGGTTGGTGTACTCGACGAAGGTGCCAAAAGCCTTGGGGCCGGGAGCGGCGTGCCAGAGCGAGGCGAGCAGGTGGGTCTTGCCGACGCCGAAGCCGCCGTCTAGGTAGATCCCCGCCCGGGATTCGTCCTTCTTGCCGAAAAGACGCTTGAAGAGGCCGTCGCCGTCGCGCGCCCCCACGTTGGAAGCAAAACCCTCCAGCGCCTTGACGGCGGCAGCCTGGCTGGGCTGGGAAGGATCCGGCCGGTAGCTGGAAAACGACACCTCACCGAAGCGCGGCGAGGGATAGAAACCGTTGAGGAGTTCATCCACTGAAACTGCCGGGGTGCGGGCGGCGAGCTGTTCGATCTGTACCAAGGTGGTCCGTTCTGCTGGTCTCTTGTCCCCAGAAAGAATACCGGCAATGCACGCACTGCCCGCGTGGCGGCGTGGAACCGGACTGCGCACGTGACGAAGGCCATATTTCCGAGTGTGAATGCAGTGGAGCAATCCCGGCACGGCGTGGCTAGTGTTGGACGAAGCCCGGCGCCGCGTTCGATTCCTTTTGATGGCCCGGCCTCCTGACCGTTTCAGTGAAAGGCCACTCCAATGCCCTACCCCGTTGAGCAGAACGAGAAGTTCGCCGCCTACGCCCACCCCGAGCGGCTGGTCTCCACCGAGTGGCTGGCCGCCGCGATCGACTCCGGGGCGCTCCAGGACGGCAAGCTCGTGGTGGTGGAGTCCGACGAGGATGTGCTGCTCTACGAGACCGGCCACATTCCGGGCGCCGTGAAGATCGACTGGCACACGGACCTGAACGACGAGGTCACCCGCGACTACGTCGACGGCGCGGCGTTCGCGACGCTCGCCGCCGCCAAGGGCATCTCCCGGGACAGCACCGTGGTCATCTACGGCGACAAGTCCAACTGGTGGGCAGCGTACGCCCTCTGGGTCTTCACCCTGTTCGGCCACGAGGACGTCCGGCTGCTCGACGGCGGCCGGGACAAGTGGATCGCCGAAGGCCGGGCCCTGACGACGGACAAGCCCGCGGTCACGCCCGGCGAGTACCCCGTCGTCGAGCGCAACGACGCCCCGATCCGCGCCTTCAAGGACGACGTGCTGGCCCACTTCGGCAAGCCGCTCATTGACGTCCGCTCCGCCGAGGAATACACCGGCCAGCGCACCCACATGCCCGCCTACCCCGAGGAAGGCGCCCTGCGCGGCGGGCACATCCCCACCGCCGCATCCATCCCGTGGGCGCGCGCGGCAGCGGAGGACGGCACCTACCGGAGCCGCGCGGAACTCGAGGCCCTTTACCTCGGGGAGGCAGGGCTCACCGAAGGCGACGACGTGGTGGCTTACTGCCGGATCGGCGAGCGGTCCAGCCACACGTGGTTCGCCCTGAAATACCTGCTGGGCTTCGACTCGGTCCGCAACTACGACGGCTCCTGGACCGAGTGGGGCAACGCCGTCCGTGTCCCGATCGCCAGGGGCACCGAACGCGGCACGGCCCCGGCCGCCCGTTAGCGGCATGGCCAGGGCGGCCCGGGCAGCCCTGGGCCACCCCCGCCGAGAGGGACACAATCGCCGCGCGTGCGTAAGCTGGAACTGATGAATACTTCTGCACTCCCCACCGCCCTGTCGCAAATTGTTGACGACTTCCAGGCCGTCACCGAACCTGAACGCCTCCAGCTCCTGCTGGAGTTCTCGCGCGAGCTCCCGGACCCGCCGGAGCGCCTGGCGGACCACCCCGAGCTGATGGAGCAGGTGGTGGAGTGCCAGTCGCCGCTGTTCCTGACCATAGAGACGGAAAAGTCCGACGGCGGCGCAGCGGACAGCGTGCGGCTCTTCTTCAAGGCCCCGCCCGAGGCGCCCACCACGCGCGGCTTCGCCGGGGTGCTGCACGAAGGCCTCGACGGGCTGAGCCCGGCGGAGATCCTGTCCGTCCCGGATGACATGCCGGAGCTGCTGGGCCTCACCCGGGCCATCACCCCGCTCCGGATGCGCGGCATGACGGCGATGCTGGGCCGCATCAAGCGCAAGGTCGCCGCCCTCCCGCAGCAGTCCTGACCGGACCGGTCACGCAGGCACCCTTACCAGCGGAGGACCCCATGGCCCGCAAGCAGGCGTCACAGGGAACCCCGGCCACCGCCGCACTGGCGGCCGCCGGGGTTCCCTTCACGGTGCACCCCTACAGCCACGACCCGGCTGCCGCCAGCTACGGACTGGAAGCGGCGGAGGTGCTGGGGATCGATCCGGCCCGGGTGTTCAAGACACTGATGGTCGACGTCGACGGCCGGCTCGCCGTCGGCGTCGTACCGGTGAGCGGCAACCTGGACCTCAAGGCAATGGCGGCCGCACTCGGCGGGAAGAAGGCGGCCATGGCGGACCCGGCCGCGGCGGAGCGGCGCACGGGTTACGTGCTGGGCGGCATCTCACCGCTGGGTCAGCGGCAGCCCTCCCCCACTGTCCTGGACAGCAGCGCGCTGGGCCTGGACAGCATCCTGGTCTCCGGCGGCCGGCGCGGCCTGGATATCGAACTCGACCCCGCTGAACTCATCCGCCTCACCGGGGCCCGCACGGCGCGGATCGGCACCGGCCGAACCTGAGCGGGGCTTGCGGGCGCACCGAGTGTGCAGCACGCGGCCATGTTCTCGGGGGAAAGTCAATTGGTCCGAGCAACGCGGGGGTTTATGCCGCCTCTTTTAGCAGCTGGTTCAGCCGGTTTGCTGGGGTTTCGAGGTTGAGGGTGGGCCGTGGCCGTCGGTTGAGTTTCGCAGCGACC
>NZ_JBQQCH010000006.1:0-225156 GCF_052245515.1 Pseudarthrobacter sp. 1C304
GTCGCTGCGAAACTCAACCGACGGCCACGGCCCACCCTCAACCTCGAAACCCCAGCAAACCGGCTGAACCAGCTGCTAAAAGAGGCGGCATAAACCCCCGCGTTGCTCGGACCAATTGACTTTCCCCGAACTTGCTCACCGCTATTTTGCGCGAACAACCACACCGGCTCGGCTCTCAGTCAGCACGGAATCAGTGACATTGTGGACAGCTTTTGCCAACTCGCCGTCCAAGTAGGATTCCACGAAGTTGATTGCAATGATTGCAGGCGTTGTCTGATTCGAAATCACGGACAGCTGGTTCGAAAGCCATTCCTGTACGCGTGAGAGCCAGACCGAGCCGGCGTCGCCTCCCTCGAGCTCAAGATCGCCGATAAATTCCTTACTGAAGAGCTCCGGATCAGCTTTCGGATCGGTGTACCTTCCGTCCGAAACAAGCGAGAAGTAGAGCGCCATGGCGCCGCGTTCGTAAAGGTGCACGAGCTGAAGAATGGCGGGCATGTCAACGCCTACCGGTGCCCGCACTCCTCGAATTTCGCGGATATTGACATCGCTGTCCCGTGATCTCACAAGCTCAACAATCTCAGCAGTAGGCAGCACTTCCCGTAGCCGTTCGCCAGCACCCTGCAGCTTGTACATCGCTCGGTGTGTCTCGACTTCAGCAGCGTTACGTTGCTGAATGAGATCTTGGGCGCGAGCAGAATTTGGATCGACTTCCAGCAGTTTCTGAGGATTCTCTTTCCAATATACGTGCATGGATGCTTTCAGTTCAGCCATAGCTTCGAAGGCGCTGACCCTGGCCTGCGTAATCAAATCCGCCCTTCCAGCAGCGTAATCCAAGGAGGCACGCTCTACCGTCTCGGCGGCAACTGCTACCGCCTTCCTGCCGAGAAGGGTAGCGATAAAAACACCCGCCACCGCGGCGAGCGCGGTGACGAGATTAATCAACAGTGAAATAACTTCAATATCCAAGGTTCCCCAATGCTAGAAATATGACTGAGATATAACAGCACACTTCTCGTGCGATCGAAGCGGTTTGAGAACCTTGATGTGTGTCCGAATGTGCCGCCCTCCATCTCGATGTCAGCTCGTTCTAACACCTCCCGACTGCGGTCGCACATTTGCCCCGCACGCCCCCACCGCTGGGGCAGAAACACATATCGCAGGGGAAATCATGGGCGGGCCTACAGGCCAAACCCTGGGTCGAGGCAGGGTCGCGTCTCGCGGGTAACGAGTCGGTCGCTTCTGCTAGTTTGTGTCCATGAGCGAGCTTGGGGACATCGACGTCGACTACAACTTCTTCGATGACACACCGGAGGGCAAAGATCCCGACAGCCACAGCCGCACACTCAGGAGGTACCACCAGCTCCTTTGGAGCAAGCCGCTCCCTGACGGCCGACCGTTCGAGCTTCACGCTGGGCGGGCACGCTCACCGTACCTCGTTTACGAAGCGGACAACACAAGATTCGTCCTCGGAAGCGACACGATTGCGACGCGGCACCGCAGGAAGCTGCACCACTTGTACGCACAGCTTCCGGATGAGGTGAATGACGCGTTTCTCCGACGCTCCTACACCATCTGCGGCTTCATGATCTTTCCGGTCTCACGGGGTAGTCTCAACCAGAACCGCGGAACTCATCCGCGGATCCAAGATCGCTGGGACTTGACCCTCGAAGCGATTCGGCGGTTTTACGAAGGCGGAACGAGTCCCTTGACGACGACCATTGACCGCTATGCGGGCTTCTTTGAGCTCTTCGGCTCCTTTGCCGGCTACATCGATCATTTTCATCTCGGTGACTTCGTAGACGGGAATGCTGCCGTGCGGTTCCTGCTCCCCTTCGACAACTTCGAGTCGCGAGCGTTGCCCTCCGACCTGCCAACCTACGCCCGCTACCGCTTGGACAGTTTGGAATTGTTCGAGGCGCGCCGCCTGCGCATCCTGAAGGCCATCAAGTAGCAGCCAAAAAGATAAGGGTGACGTCTTTCAGTCCTGGGTCCCTGCCCCTTCAGGATTGCTAGCGTCAACGGTCCGCTTGAGCCGACGACGAAAGGGGCTGCCCGGAGGTAGCTCTGGAATGCGGCTACGCCGTGATGATCGGCCGCACCTGCGCCAGGTCCGGCTACGTCGCCGGGTACCTCCAGACCCGGCGCACCATCCGGACTGCCGCCGTCGTCCTAATCTCCGCCATAATCATGCCGGAGACCATCAGCATGAACAGCCCGGCAAACAGAACAGAAGGGCGCGCCAGGCCAAAGCCGGACGCGCCCTCCGCTTGAACCGGACCCGCCAGGCGGGTCCGCAGATCTAGTCGATCAGCGCCGGCTCCTTGGCACCTTCCGGGGCTTCCGCAACCGGGGCAGCCTTCCGGTTCCGCTGGTTCAGCCAGCAACCCACCGCAAGCAGCGCCACGAGCGAGAACGTGCTCAGCAGCTGGGGACGGGAATCCTCGCCGATGAAGCCCACCGTGAAGATCGCCGCGAGGATCACCAGACCAAACACCGTGAGCCCCGGGAAGCCGGGCATCCGCAGGGGAAGCTCCGTGCCCTCACGGTCGGCGCGGAGGCGCAGGGCCAGCTGGGCCAGGAGTGCGGACGTCCATACCAGCAGGCAGGTCGAGCCCACGATGTTGAGGAGGACGGGAAGGACCATTTCGGGGAAGGCCAGCTCCAGCACCACCGTGACAACGCCAAAGGCGACGCTGGCCAGGACGGCGACCACCGGGACCCGCGCCTTGGACACCGAGGCCAGCAGGCGTGGCGCCTCACCGCGCTCCGCGAGGGAGTACGCCATC
The DNA here is from genome assembly GCF_052245515.1 of Pseudarthrobacter sp. 1C304. NCBI lineage: Bacteria > Bacillati > Actinomycetota > Actinomycetes > Micrococcales > Micrococcaceae > Pseudarthrobacter > Pseudarthrobacter sp. 1C304. Next base: position 2,790 of record NZ_JBQQCH010000006.1, read on the forward strand.
CGGGACGCGCCGTAAAGGTTGGCGTTGAGTGCCGAGAGCAGCGCGGCGACGGCCACCAGGGTGATGGCCGTGGCTGCGCCGGGCATGCCGGCGGCCTCCAGCACGGCGGCGAACGGGCTCTTCAGCCCGTCCGATCCCACCGGAACAACGGCCGCGATAATGAAGATCGCGCCGATGTAGAAGACCAGGATGCGCCACAGGACGGTCCGGACTGCCGTCTTCACACTGCGGGCAGGCTCAGCCGTCTCAGCTGCCGCGACGGAGACAATTTCGGTGCCGCCGAATGCGAACGCCACCACGAACAGCGCAGTCGCAATCCCGGCAAAGCCGCTGGGCGCGAACCCCTCGCCCATGAAGTTGGACAGGCCCGGCGACTGCACGCCCGGCAGCCAGCCGAAGAGCAGCGCAGCGCCCACAGCCAGGAACGCCACGATTGCCGCCACCTTGAGCAGGGCAAACCAGAACTCGAACTCACCGAAGTTCTTCACACCGGTCAGGTTCACGGCGGTGAGCACCACGATGAACACAAAAGCCATCAGCCACACCGGCAGGGCCGGGAAGATGGTGGCCAGCAGGCCTGCCGCACCGAGCGCCTCGGCCGCGATGACCACCACCAGCTGCACCCACCAGAGCCAGCCCACCGTGGCGCCGGCCACCGGCCCGTAGGCCTTGGCGGTGTAGACGGAGAAGGCGCCGCTGTCCGGGTTGGCGGCGGCCATCTCGCCGAGGGCCCACATCACCAGGATGATGAGGGTGCCGGCCACGAGGTAGGAGATCAGCACGGCCGGGCCGGCCGCCTGGATGCCGGCGCCGGAGCCGATGAAGAGGCCGGCGCCGATGGCGCTTCCGAGGCCCATCATGGTGAGCTGGCGGGGTTTGAGTGCGGCGCCCAGTGCGCGGCCAGACGTCTTTGTCTGTTGTTCCATGGGGAGTCCTCTGGTTGTTGGTGGAACGGGTTGGTAAAAGGTCAGTGGTTTCTAGGCGGCGTGGGCTTCCAACAGCCGGAGCACGCGGTCGTTGGAGGCGGCATCGGCCACGGTGATCCGCACGCCGTCGCCCTGGTATCCCCGGACCAGGATGTCTGCGCTGTCGAACGCCTCCACCAGCCGGGCCCGGAGGCTGTCATCCGCGCGGATCCACAGGAAGTTGCCCTGGCTTGGCTGCAGAGTCCAGCCCCGCGCTTCCAGCTGCGCGGCCATTCGGGCGCGCTCCTGCTTGACGGCTGCCACCCGCGCTTCCATCTCGCCCCCGGCGTCCAGCGACGCGATGGCCGCCTTCTGGGCCAGCGCGCTCACGGAAAAGGGCAGGGCGGTGCGGCGCAGTCCCTCGGCGATGGCCGGTGCCGCCACGGCGTAGCCCACGCGCAGGCCGGCCAGTCCGTAGGCCTTCGAGAAGGTGCGCAGGATGCAGACGTTCGGGTACTGGCGGTAGAGCGCCAGGGAATCGGGGCCGCTGCCGGCGTCGGAGTACTCCACGTAGGCCTCGTCGACCACCACGAGGATGTCGGAACGGACGGACTGCAGGAATGCCTCGATGCGCTCGTGGCTGATCGGCACGCCCGTGGGGTTGTTGGGGGTGCAGAGCAGGATCACCTTGGTGCGGTCGGTGACGGCCGCGGCCATGGCCTCGAGGTCGTGGCCCTCGGCGTCGTCCAGCGGGATGCGGACCGGCCGGGCGCCGGCCAGCTCAACCAGGATGGGGTACGCCTCGAACGAGCGCCAGGCGAAGATCACTTCATCGCCGGCGTCGCACAGTCCGGTGATGATCTGCTGGAGGACCCCCACGCTGCCGGGTCCCACCGCGACTTCCCCGGCGGTGACGCCCAGGTGCCGGGCCAGCCGTTCGCGGAGTTCGACGGCGGCGCTGTCCGGGTAGCGATTCATGGTGCCGGCCGCTTCGGTCACGGCAGCTGCGGCCGCGGGCAGCGGCTGGTAGTGGCTTTCGTTGCTGGCGAGGGCTGCGATGTCCAGGCCGGCACTCCGCCGTCCCGGGACGTAGGACGGAAGTCCGGCCACAGCTCCACGCAGGGTGGGAAGTGCTGTGTCCGGGGCGGTGAGGAGCTGATCATGGGTCATGAGGTCCGATCATGATTGTGACCCGCCACACAATGCAAGCTACCCTCATCCCATTGGGACTTCTGCTCAACTCCTACAGTTTGCGGTGAAAATATGACCAACCCGAACCCTCGCACCCTGGATTCCCTTGACGGCCGGATCATCCTGGCCATGGACAAGGATCCCGAAGCCAGCGCCCTGGCACTCTCGCGGACGCTCGGCGTCGCCCGCAACACTGTCCATGCCCGGCTGGCACGGCTGGAGCGCAGCGGCGCCCTCCGGTCCTTCAGTCGCAGGCTGGACCCCGCCGCGCTGGGCTACGAGCTCATGGCCTTCCTGTCGTTGTCCATCAGCCAGACGCGCACCGGGGCGGTGGAGGACGGGCTCGCCGCGATCCCGGAGATCATCGAGGTGCACGCCACCACCGGGGACGCGGACCTCATGGCCAGGGTGGTGGCCCGCGGCACGGCCGACCTCTACCGCATCACCAACCAGATCCTGGAAATCGACGGCATCCAGCGGACCAGCACCGCCATTTCCGTGCTGGAACTCATGCCGCCACGCTACGACGGCCTCCTGGCCCGGCTCTCGGAGCAGGAATCCCGTCCCGCCGTCTGATGCGCATGACCCGCGCCGCAGGTGTGCAAATTTTCACTCCATGCGCCCTCCAACTGCCAAAAGTCCCGGTCAAAAGCAGCCCTCTTGCCGATCCGTGACCCAGCACACACACTTCCTGCATGACTTCACTGACCGTTTCCGGCCGCGTGGCACAGGTTCTCAGCAGCTACCTCACCGATCTCTTCGGCGTGATGGGCAACGGAAACGTCCACTTCCTGGACGCCGCCGAGAAGCTGGGCCTCCGCTTCTCCGCCGTCCGGCATGAAGGCGCCGCCATCGCCGCGGCCGACGCCTACTACCGGACGTCGGGCCGCCTCGCCGCGGGCACCACCACCTACGGCCCCGGCTACACCAATGCGCTCACCGCTCTGGCCGAGGCCGTCCAGGCGCAGATCCCCGTCGTGCTGGTCACCGGGGACGCCCCCACCAGCGGCGCCCGCCCCCAGGACGTGGACCAGACAGCCATCGCCGCAGGCCTCGGCGCGGCCACCTTCACCGTCACCCGCGACGCCGCAGGTTCCATCACGCAGCAGGCGGTGGAATACGCACTCACCAAGCGCACCGCCGTCGTAATAGCCATCCCCTACGACCTCGCGGCACTCGAGGCGGCAGATGAAGAGCTTCCGGCGCCGATGGCACCGGCCGTGAGTGACGACGCCGACGGCGGCCTGGCGCAGGCAGCGCGCCTGCTCGCCAGGGCGAAGCGGCCGCTGATCCTGGCCGGCCGCGGCGCGCACCTTGCCGGCGCCGGCCCGGAGCTCCGGGAGCTCGCCGACCGCCTCGGCGCATTGACTGCCGGAACCGCGCTGGCGCTCAACCTCCTCCAAGGCGACGGGTACCTCGGCGTCGCGGGCGGCTTCGGCACCGACACCGCGGCCGGGCTCATGGGCGAGGCCGATGTGGTCCTCGTGGCCGGGGCAAGCCTGAGCCCCTTCACCATGCGGTTCGGGCACCTCCTCGCCCCGGACAGCACGGTCATCCAGATCGACGCCGCCCTGCAGCCGAGGCACCCCCGGGTGGACACGTTCGTCAGCGCGGACGTTAAGTCTGCCGCGGCACGCATCCTCACTCTCCTGGATGATCCGGCCTCAGCGGCCGCCAGCCCGACCGCCTGGCGCGCGGAAGCCCGCCAACGCCTGGCTGAGGGACCGGCCCACCACCCCGGCTCCGCGGAGACGCCGGACGGCCGGCTGGACCCGCGCTCCCTCGCTAAGGCACTGGACGCGGTGCTGCCGGAGCGCCGCACGGTGGTCCAAGACGGAGGGCACTTCGTCGGCTGGGCACCCATGTACTGGCGAATCCCGAGGCCGCAGGACCTGGTCATGGTGGGGACCGCCTACCAGACCATCGGGCTGGGCCTCGCCAGCGCCGTCGGGGCAGCCCGCGCGGTGGAGGACGGCCGCACCCTGGTGCTGGCTTCCGGCGACGGCGGTTTCCTGATGGGCCTGTCCGACCTTGAATCGCTGATTGGCGCGGCCAGCAGCGCCGTCGTCGTGATCTACAACGATGCCGCCTACGGAGCCGAGATCCACCAGTACGGCTCCCAGGGCCTGACCGAAAAGCCCATGCTGATCCCCGAGGTGGACTTCAGCGGCGTCGCCCGGGCGCTGGGTGCTGAATCGGCGATCGTCCGCTCGCTGGAGGACCTCTCCGCGCTCACCGGCTGGATCGACGCCGGCGCCAAGGGCACCTTCGTGGCCGACTGCCGGATCACCTCCAGCGTCCGGGCCCCGTGGCTGAGCGAGTGGATGGCAGCCTCGCAGGCGGCGAAGGCGGCCGTGGCCGGCTAACGGAATTCACAGTTCCGCGGGCGGCGGCGACGGGACGGTCTCCTACGCCGCCGGCCGGGTGGCCGGCACCAACCGCAGGCAGCCCGTCCTATTCGCCGCGGGCGGTGGACAGGTGGTTGGCAGCGGCCGCCTCCAGATGCGTCAGGTCCGAGGCCACGGTGACGAAGGTGAACCCCTCGGCGATACGCTGCCGGGCGATGTCGCCGCTGGCCGTGTGGATGGCGGCGATCACGCCGGCGTCCTGGGCCGCCTCGCGGATGGCCACCAGCGCGGCGTTGAAATCCTCCGCCACGTCGGGATCGTTCGGGAACTTGCCGCCCACGGCCAGGCACAGGTCGGAGGGTCCGATATACACACCGTCGATGCCGGGCACGGCGCAGATCTCCTTGACGTTGGCCAAGCCCTCAGGAGTCTCGATCATGGCGAGGCACAGCACGGTGGCATCGGCTTCCGCCGGCGTCGGTCCGATCCGGAGTGCGGACCGCATGGGGCCGTAGGACCGCATGCCATGCGGCGGGTACCGGACGGCCCGGACAGCCGCAGCAGCTTCCTCGGCGTTGTTGACCAGCGGCACGATGACCCCGGCGGCACCGGCATCAAGTGCCTGCCCGATAAACGCGGCGTTGTTGGACGGCACCCGCACAATTCCTGCGGCTCCGGCAGCATCCACCGCCATCAGTCCGTGCAGCCACCCGGAGTACCCCATGAGTCCGTGCTGGGCGTCGAGCGCCACGTAGTCGTAGCCTAGGCGCGCCACCCGCTCGGTGGACACCGGCGAGTCGAGCACCACCCAGTATCCGACGACGGGTTCATTGGCTCGGGCTTTGGCGGCAAACGATGCGGCACTCATGGGGCAGTCCTCTTCAGTTCAGGCAGGTCAACGGTCAGGTTCGGGAAAAGCTAGCGGTTGTACTTGGGCATCGGTCCGCGGATCTCCGCGGCCACCGCGTCGCAGGCGGCCACAACGTCGGTGGACAGCGGCCCCTTGGCAGCAGCGGCGATGTTGGCCTGCAGCTGCTCCACCTTGGACCCGCCCAGCAGGACGGAACCCACGCCGGGCTTGCTCAGCAGCCAGCGGAAGGACAGCTCCGGCAGGGGCAGCCCGGCGCCGTCGGCGATGCCGGACAGCTGCCGGACCGCCTCGAACAGCCGGGGGTCCCAGTAGCGCTGCTTGTACATCTCGGCCAGCCGGGAATTTCCAAAGCGTCCCACCGACGGGGCTTCCGTGAAGGAGTGCTTGCCGGTCAGCAGGCCACCGCCCAGGGGGTTGTAGACCATCGTCAGGAGCCCGGTGTGCTGGGCGAACTCCAGGTACTCGTCCTCGATGCGGGTGGCCAGCAGGTTGTACAGCTGCTGGGCCACCACCGGGCGGGCGACGCCGGCGGCGTCGGCGGCCGCATTCAGCTCGCCGATCTGCCACGCAGCGAAGTTGGACACGCCCCAGGCGCGGATCTTGCCGTCGCGGATCAGCTGCCCGACGGCTTCGAGCGTCTCCGCGAGCGGCGCCTCCCGGTCCGGCTGGTGCAGGTAGAACAGCTCGATGCGGTCCGTGGCCAGGCGGCGCAGGCTGCCTTCGACGGATAGCCGGAGCCCCTCGGCCGACAGCGGCGAGTTCTCTCCGGCGTCGGCGTGGGGCATGCCGGCCTTGGACGCGAGGATGACGCGGTCGCGGTGTGCGGGCAGGAGCTTGGCGAGGATTTCCTCGCTGGCTCCCCCCGCGTAGCCGTTGGCCGTGTCCACTACGGTGATACCGGCGTCGAGCGCTGCGGCCAGCATGGCCTCGGCAGTTTCCGCAGTGGCAGTGTCGCCAAACGTCATGGTTCCCAGTGCCAGTTGCGACACCGGAAGATCCAGGCCCGCCACGCGTGTTCCGGACATCGTTGTTTCCTGCATCAGCTTTCTTACCTCCATCAACGAGGCATGAGCCCCGGTCCTAAAGTTCATAGCTCCGCGCCGGTCAGGCGACGGAATTGATTGGCTCTTCGTTGCGCAGCACCCTGGCTACGTCCTCCACCACCATCACGCCCATGGTGGCGTTCGCCTGGTCGGTGAAGGCGCCGATGTGCGGGGTCAGGATGACGTTCGGTGCCGTCCGGACGGCGCTGCGCTCCCGGAGCGGCTCCACACTGAAGGCATCGAGCGCGGCGCCGCCCAGGTCCCCGGTATGAAGACGGGTTGCGAGCGCGTTCTCGTCAACCAGCCCGCCGCGGGCCGCGTTGATGAGGAAGGCGCCCTGCTTCATGGCGGACAGCGCAGCGGCGTCCAGCAGGGGCGCGCCGCCCGGCGTTCCGGGCATGTGCAGGCTGAGGAAATCCGCCGACGCTACGCACTCCTCCAGGCCCACCTGCACAGCGTCCAGCTGCGAAAAGATCTCCGCAGGAAGGTACGGATCGTAAGCCACCACCTTCATGTCGAAGGCACGCGCCCGGCGGGCCACCGCCTGCCCGATGCGGCCAAAGCCCACCAGGCCCAGGGTCCGGCCGGTCAGTTCGACGCCGGTGAAACGGTCCCAGCCGCCAGCCTGGGTGGAGAGGTGGGCGGGGATGAGCTGCCGAGCGAGGGCGAGCATCAGCCCCAGGGTGAGGTCCGCCACGGCGCTGGAGTTGGATCCCGGTGCGTTCACCACCCGGACGCCGGCGGCGGCTGCTGCGGCACAGTCGACGTTGTCCACGCCCACACCGTGCTTGGCAACCACCTTTAGGTTTGGAGCAGCGGCGAACACGGACGCCTCCACGGCGTCCAGGCCCACGATGACGGCGTCAGCGCCTCCGATCTCCTCGGCGAGATCCGCCGCGGAGAGCGGGTGCGCCTTGACCGGGCGGCGCACCGTGAAGCCCTGGTTTTCCAGGGCCCGCCAGGGTTCCCGGGACTGCTGACCGAAACTGGGGGTGGTGATGAGGATTTCCACGAAAAGCGCGCTCCAAACTCTGGTGGTGGTGCCTAGCCGATTTCCACGCCGAAGACGGTGAGGACGGAGTAGACACCGATGAACAGGACCGAGAAGCTGCTGAAGACCAACGCTACAGTCCAGAAGTTGCTGGCCCGGAAGCGGCGGTCCACCTGCCGGCGCAGGTGCCAGACGGCGATGACCACGGCCACCAGGAAGACGCCGGAGGCGACGCCGCCGATCTGCACCATGATGACCGGAGACTTGATGACCAGGAAGCTGGCGGCCCAGATGATGGGCATGACCACGGTCAGGATGGAGATGATGCGCTTGCGCTTGGCCACGTCCTTCCAATCGAAGACTCCCAGGATGCCCAGGGTGTTGGTCCACAGCCGCGGCACGGAAGCGGTGGAGGCCACCAGCGTGGAGTAGAGCACGGCGAAGGCGCCGATCAGGAAGACCCAGTGGGCCCAGCCGCCCATGGTGTCCGTGTACATGCGGGAGAGGGTGACGATCATGTCGTTGCCCTTGGGGACGAGGTTCTGCGGGTGCAGCACTGCGGCACCGATGATGTAGAAGGAAAGCGTGCAGAGGGTGCAGATGATCCAGGAAACCAGGGCGTCCAGGCGCATGACCTTGATCCAGCCCTCAGCGCGCTCGGCGCGTTCGGGCGTGCCGTCCTGGGGTCCGGTCCAGCGAGCGTAGCCCTTCTCCAAACACCAGTAGGTGTAGGTGGTCATTTCGTCGGAGCCGACGCCGGTGAGGCCGAACATGGCAATGGCGAAGCCGATGGCGCCCGCCGGGAGGGCGAAGGAGAGCCCAGTGGCGAGGTCGCCGCCGTCGTACCCGAAGGAGGTGAGCGGCAGTCCAAGGGCCAGCGCCACGGTCACGATGGTGAAGACGACGACGGACACGAAGGCGGCGCGTTCCACGATGGAGTACTTGCCGCTGACCATCATGGTGATCACGGACGCCATGACGATGACGGTCCAGAAGGTCAGCGACGGTGTTTCCAGGGGCCCGCTCATCACGGGGAACATGATGGAGATGCAGGCCACGGCCCCGCCGATGATGCCGCCGCGCTGCAGGATCTTGGCGAAGTCCATCAGGATCCAGAGGAAGTTGATCCAACTGCCCCGGCGGGTCTTGGGGCCCACCTGGCCGTAGCCTTCGAGGGCGGTCTTTCCGGTGAGGATGGACCATTGGGCCAGTTCCATCTGCACCCATACCTTGACCGCGGTGGAGACGATCACCAGCCAGAGCAGGACGAAGCCGGCCTGGGCACCCAGGGCGGTGGTGGTGATGAGTTCGCCGGAGCCGACAACAGCGGCGGAAAGGATAAGGCCGGGGCCCAGGTAGCGGAAGCGTCCGCGGAAGGTGGTGGGGGCAGCCACCGCGTCTTCCGGGCGGAGCTCGTAGGGGTCGACCACTTTGGCGTGGTCTCGTTCCGCTGTTGTCAGTTCTGTGGTCACAGCAGTCTCCTTCGACTATGGATATGGAACAGCAGGGAAGCCCAAGTCAGGACGGCTCCTCTGAGCCAGCAGACCTGTAGCGCCGCTCACACTTCCATACTTGCGCGTTGTGCGCAAGCCCAGTAGCGTGATTCATGCACGCTGACCTTCAAGGAGAACACTTTGTCCATCTATGCCATCGCAGATGACCTGTCCGGCGCGGCAGAAACTGCTGCTGTGCTGGCAGGGCTCTCCGTAGGATCTGCGCACAACGCGCAACCGCAGCCAGTAACAACACCAGTAATCCTAGATTTGCACTCCGCGGATGACGTCATTGTTGAGGGGCCGTCCGGTTCCGGCCAGCCGGCCACCCTGGTGGTGGACTCGACCAACCGGCACGTGCCTGGCGCGGAGGCCGCCGGGCGCATGCGCGCCCTCCTGGCGGCGCGGCCGCAGGGAAGCGACGTGTTCCTGAAGTTCGATTCCCTGCTGCGGGGCAACCTGGACGCCGAGCTCGCCGCCGCGCTCGGTACCGGCGCGGTGGCTTTCTGTCCCGCGCTCCCGGAACTCGACCGCACGGTCCGCAACGGCGTCCTGGAAGTGCACGGCATCCCGCTGCACCGGACGGACCTGTGGCAGGCGGAACCCGCCGACCCCGGCCACTCGGTTGCCGCCCTGCTAGCCGCCGCGCGCCCCGCCGTCGTACCGCTGGACACTGTCCGCGGCGGTGACCTGCAGCAGGCCCTGGCCAGCATTACGTCAGCCGGCCGCCTGGCGGTGTGCGACGCCGAAACCGACGCCGACCTAGACCGGATCGCCGCCGCGGCGCTGAGCCGGGGCATCATTCTTGCGGGCGCCTCGGCACTTGCCGCCGCGATGCGCCGCAGCCGCCCAACGCCGTCGGACGTCCCCCCGGCTGCCGCCCTGCCGGTGCGGAACTCTCCCGTGTTGTTTATCCTCGGCACCGCGAGCCCGTCAGCGCGTGCCCAGCTGACGGAGCTGGAACTGTCCGGCGTGCCGGTCCACCGCGTGCAGCACGCCGACGTCCCCTCCTTGGACCCCGGCACTGAAGGCTCAGCCGCTGTAGTGGTGGACGGCCCTATTGACCCGTCGCGCTCCGGGGCGATTGTGGGGTCGCTGGCCGGGTTCGCCCGGCGGGCGCATGCCGGGCGCCACCTTGTCCTCAGCGGCGGGGAAACCGCCCGTTCGGTGCTGGACGCGCTGGGGATCCGCCGGATGCACCCGCTAGCACAGGCCCACCCGGGCGCGGTGGTCAGCGTCACCGCGGACGGACGGCTGGTGGCGACGCGCCCCGGAAGCTTCGGCGACCGCCACAGCCTTACCCAAATCCTCACAACCATGCAGGCCCTAGAAGCCGCCAACCCTGGAAAGGTCTCACTATGAGCACTTCTTACATCGCCGTCACCATGGGTGACGGCGCCGGCATCGGGCCGGAAGTCATTGTGTCGGCCGTCCTCGACCAGGGGATCCTGCGGGAGTGCCGGCCCGTGGTGATCGGTGATGCGCTACGGCTGCGCCAGGCCGCGGACATCCTGGGTCTGGAGGCGGACATTCAGGCGATCGAGAACGTGGAGGACGCGGCCTACACCCCGGGCCGGGTGAACGTGATCGACCTGGCGCTGCTGCCGGAGGACCTGCCCTGGGGCCAGCTCTCCCCCGTGGCCGGGCACGCCGCGTACGAGTACATCCGGGTGGCCAGCGAGCTGGCGATGGCGGGGAAGGTGCAGGCCATCTGCACCGCGCCGCTGAACAAGGAGGCGCTGCACTCGGCCGGGCACGTCTTCCCCGGGCACACCGAGCTGCTGGCGCAGCTGACCGGCACGGAAGAAGTGTCCATGATGCTCTCCACGCCCAAGATCCGGGTGATCCACGTGACCACACACATCGGGCTGGTGGACGCGATCCGCAAGATCAATCCGGACCTGGTGGAGCGCACCATCCGCCGCGGCCACGAGGCACTGGTCCGGGCGGGCATTCCGAGCCCGAAGATCGGCGTCTGCGCCATCAATCCGCACGCCGGCGAGAACGGACTGTTCGGCCAGGGCGAGGAAGCGGAGAAGATCGAGCCAGGTGTAAAGGCCGCGCAGGCTGAGGGGATCAACGCGGTGGGCCCGCTGCCCGCGGACACGCTGTTCTTCCTGGCGGGCAGGGGCGATTACGACCTGGTGGTGGCCATGTACCACGACCAGGGGCACGGGCCGGTTAAGGTTCTGGGCATCGAGGCGGGCGTGAACATCACGGTGGGCCTGCCGGTGATCCGCACGTCCGTGGACCACGGCACCGCCTTTGACATCGCGGGGAAGGCGATCGCGGATTCGCGGTCCATGGTGGAGGCGTTGCACCAGGCGGCGGAGATGGCCACCCGGCCGTCCGTGGCCGTGTAGCGGCATTATTCCGGGGGCTGGAACTAGCATGGTTACGACCGCCACGGAAAGGAGGCCGGGAATGTTGAGTGCGAACGCGCGGCGCGAAGAGATCTACCATCTTGCGGTGACCACCGGCCTGGCGTCCGTGGAGGAGCTTTCCGCCCGGTTCGAGGTGACGGCCTCCACCATCCGCCGGGACCTGGCTCTGCTGAACGGGCAGGGCCGGCTGGCCCGCACCTACGGCGGGGCCATGGCCCTGGGCGCGCACCCGGAGGCGTCCCTGCGGCAGCGCACCGGCGAGGCGTTCGAGCAGAAACACGCGATCGCCCGCTGGGCGGCGTCCGTAATCCGGCCCGGGGAGAATATCCTGCTCGACGCCGGTTCCACCGTGGGTGCACTGGCGCACGAATTGCGCGGATTCGATCGTCTGTCCGTGACGACGCCGGGGATCAACACGATGCAGGAGCTGGCCGACTCCGAGGGCATTGAGGTGGACTGCCTGGGCGGCCGGCTGCGTGCTGTGTCGCAGAGCTTTGTCGGCCCGCTGGCAGAGGCGGCCCTGGAGCGGATGAGCTTCGACCGCGTGTTCCTGGGCGCCGACGCCGTCACTGCCGAGGACGGCATCTGCGAGGCCGACCATGCCCAGACTCGGCTCAAGGAGCTCATGGCCCGCCGCGGGAACGTTGTGTATGTGCTGGCGGATTCCTCCAAGCTGGGCCTGCGGCCGTTCCACGCTTGGGCCCGGCTTGCGCTGCCCTGGACCCTGGTGACAGACGACGGCGCGGACCCTGCCCAAGTGCAGAAGTTCCGCGACGCGGGGGTTCTGGTTGAGGTGGCTGCCGTGGGCGAGGCAGAAGCCGCCGTTTAGGCGCTGGCGTCCGTTTGGGAGCCTCAGCTAAATCTCGCACCGGTGACCCGGGACTCCCCCGGCATCCGCCATCCCCCGTTTACGAAACGTAACGCGTTCCCTCACTCACCCCTTACTGTTGATCCTGCACGCAACGAAACCGTTTACGTAAACCGTTTGCGTAATGCACTCAACAGTTAGCACGCCAGCACCCGCAGGCGCCCTCAGAGAGGAGGAACAGTGGTCACCATCCGCGATGTCGCCAAGCACGCCGGCGTCTCCCCCGCCACTGTTTCCCGGGTGGTCAACGGGCTGGTGGGCTACTCGGACGAGACCCGGGAACGCGTCGAAACCGCGGTCAAGAGCCTCAGCTACGAAACGGACTACCTCGCCCGCGGCCTCAAGACCCGGCAGACGTCCGTGATCGGGCTCCTCGCCCCCATGGTCTCCGATGCCCTGGCCTCCAAGGTGATGCAGGGCGTTGAGGAGGAAGCGCAGGAGCGCGGCTACGCCGTGATGCTGGGCCGTACCGGCGCCAGGTCCGCCTACATTGCCGGGTACCTCCGGACCCTGCGGACCTACCGGGCCGCCGGCGTCATCCTTATCTCCGCGGTGATCACGCCGGAGACCAGGCAGCTGCTGGGACCGAACGTCCCCATCATCTCCGTCGCCATCAGTGACAAGTCCGGCTCCCCCAGCGTGGCCATCGACGACGAGCAGGCAGCCTACGACGCGACCCGTCACCTGCTGAAGCTCGGCCACCGCCGCATCGGCCTCCTCACCGGGGACCCGGCGTCGGTCTACGTCGCCCAGCCCCGGAAACGCGGCTACCTCCGCGCCATGACTGAAGCGAACTGCACCCCGGTCACCGCCACCGGCAGCTTCTTCTACGAAAGCGGCGCACCCGGCGTCGACGAACTCCTGCAGCAGGAACCCGGCCTCACCGCCATCTTCGCCATGAGCGACGAGATGGGCGCCGCCGTCGTCAATGAACTGCAGCGGCGCGGGCTCCGGGTGCCGGAGGACGTCTCCGTCCTGGGCTTCGACAACACCTCCACCTCCCTGCATGTGAACCCGCCGCTGAGCACCATGGCGCAGCCGCTGGAGGAAATGGGGCGGATGGCCGTAAAGAAGCTGCTCCGCTCCCGCGACCTGGGACCGAAGATCATGCCGCACCGGCTGATCGAGCGCGGCTCCACCGCGCCGCCCAACTCAACCTCCCCCGGCCGCCCCGACCCCACGGGCTAGCCCACAAAACCACCACCCACCGGCGGCAGCCGGCACTCCCCTGTGCCGGCAACCACCCAGCCGCCGCGGTTTCCGCATGCACCAAACCACCCGCACCACCCCAAAACGCACCACCCCAATGAACTCGCACTAACCAAAACAAGGAGCAACACATGAGGCAGCGCCGCCGCACCTGGCAGACTCTTCTGGCCACCACCGCATCCCTGACCGTCGCCGCCGTCGCCCTCACCGGCTGCGGCGGGACGTCCACGGAAGCGAAGAGCACCCCGAAGGCCGCCGCCGCGTCCTTCGAGGGCAAGGGCCCCATCAACTACGTCTCCAACCGCGACGCCTCCGGTGCCGCGAACAAGACCATCGAGGAATGGAACGCCGCGCACCCGGAGGAGAAGGTCACGTTCATCGAACTGCCGGACTCCGCCGACCAGCAGCGCCAGCAGCTCATCCAGAACGCGCAAATCAAGTCGGACACCTTCAGCGTGCTGAACCTGGACGTCGTCTGGACCTCCGAGTTCGCCGCCAACAAGTGGATCATGCCGCTGCCCGAGGACGCCGTCCCCACGGACAAGATGATCCCCGCCACGGTCAACGCCGCCACCTACCGGGACACCCTGGTGGGTGCGCCGTACTACACCGACGGCGCCCTGTTCTACTTCCGCTCCGACCTGCTCGAGGCCGCCGGCATCGCCGCCCCGCCCAAGACCTGGGACGAAATGAAGACCGCCTGCGACGCGATCCTGGCCCTCCCCGAGGCTGCGGGCATGTCCTGCTACGCCGGCCAGTTCGACAAGAACGAGGCCCTCACGGTCAACTTCTCCGAGGCCGTGGCGTCCGCCGGCGGCTCGATCGTCGACGCCGACGGCAAGCCCACCGTCAACACCCCCGAGGCCAAGGAAGGCCTGAACCTGCTGGTGGACGGCTTCAAGGAAGGCCTCTTCCCGTCCGACGCCATCACCTACCTCGAGGAGCAGGGCCGCCGCGCGTTCCAGGACGGCAAGCTGGTCTTCATGCGCAACTGGCCCTTCCTGCACGCCTCCCTGAGCGCCACCGACGGCTCCAGCAAGGTGAACGGCAAGTTCGACATCACCTCCATCCCCGGCACCGACGGCCCCGGTGTCTCCACCCTGGGCGGCCGCAGCCTGGCCATCTCCCCGTTCACCCCGAACAAGGCCACGGCGCTGGAGTTCGTCAAGTTCTTCACCAGCGAGGAACAGGCCCAGAAGCGCCTTGAACTGTCCTCCCGCGCCCCGGTGTACGCGTCCCTCTTTGAGGATCCCGCCGTCGTCGCCAAGCGCCCGTTCTTCCCCACCCTGCTGACCTCACTGAACAACGCCCAGCCGCGGCCCAAGGTGGTCCAGTACGGCGCCACCACCAAGGCCATCCAGGAAGAGGCCTACGCCGCCATCACCGGCGCGAAGGACACGGACACGGCCCTGAACGACATGCAGGCCAAGCTCACCGAGCTGTCCAAGTAGTTCCGCTGTAATCCCCCCGCAGTAGTCCACGCAGTTCAGACCAACCGCCTGGCCGGCTTGCCCCGGCCGGCCAGGCGGACTGCACCTCCAGTTAGGTACCAAGCATGACGACGACGACCGCCCCGCCCGCCGGCGTGCAGCCCGCGCCGGACTCCCGCAAGCCCCGCAAACGCGGCAAACGCTCCCCCGGTGAAGGCCGCATGGCCGCGATGCTGCTCTCCCCCACCATCCTGGTGCTGGCCCTGGTGATTGTGTACCCGCTGCTCTCCGCGGTGCACCAGTCCCTGTTCCGCGCCGAGTCCGGCCTGGACGCGGACGGCTTCGTCTCCGACCTCGAGTCCTTCGTGGGCCTGGCCAACTACGCCGACCTGTTCGTCGGCGAATCCGGCCGGCGGTTCCTCAACGCCTTCGCCAACACCACCTTCTTCACCGTCACCACGGTGTTCCTCGAGACCGTCCTGGGCCTCTGCCTGGCCCTGGCCATGAACCGCGCGTTCCGCGGCCGGTCCTTCCTCCGCGCCAGCATCCTGGTCCCGTGGGCCGTGCCCACCGCCGTCTCCGGCCTGCTGTGGCGCTGGATCTTCCAGTCCGAGGGCATCGCCAACAACATCCTGGGCAGCGAGATCCTCTGGACCGCCGAGGGCAACGCCTCCAAGGTGGCCGTCATCATCGCCGAGGTCTGGAAGACCGCCCCGTTCATCGGCCTGCTGGTCCTGGCCGGCATGCAGATCATCCCCGGCGAGGTCTACGAGGCCGCGAAGATCGACGGCGCCGGCTGGTGGCGCCAGCTGGGCTCCATCACCCTGCCGCTGGTCAAGCCCACGCTGCTGGTGGCCGTGCTGTTCCGCATGCTCGACGCGCTGCGCATGTTCGACCTGCCCTTCGTGCTGATCGGCCCCGGCAAGGAATCCGTGGAAACCCTCTCCATGCTGGCCTGGGACGAATCCAACCAGCTCCGCTACGGCTCCGCCTCCGCGTTCGCCGTGATGCTCTTCCTGTACGTCGCCATCGTCGCGATCGTGTTCGTGAAGGTGCTCGGCGCCGACGTCACCGGCGCGAAGGAACTGAAGCTTATGTCGAAGCGGGCCGCCCGGAAGAGCCGCCTTGCGGCCGCCGAGCTGAATGCCAGCCAGACGCCGTCGTCCGCCGAACAGACTGACCAGAAGAAGGCCGAGGCCACCCGATGACCATCTCCGACCTCCGCAACGCCGCCGCCGATTCCGGCGCACCCAAGGCGGGTGCCGCCGTCGAACGCGGCTCACTGAACGCCGGCCAGAAGCCCAAGCGCACCTGGCGCTCCTACAGCGTCTACGTGGGCCTGGCGCTGATCTTCGCGTACTGCCTGGCGCCGTTCTACTGGATGCTGGTCTCCAGCCTGCGCCGCACCGCCGACATTTTCGACAACACCCTGCTGCCGGCGCCGTTCTCGCTGGAGAACTACGCCAAGGTGTTCGACGGCTCCACGATGTTCGGGCAGGCGCTGCTCAACTCGCTGATCGTCGCCGGCACCACCACGGTGTTCGCGCTGGTGCTGGGTGTGTTCGCCGCGTACGCCATCTCCCGGCTGAACTTCCGCTTCAAGTCGCTGATCTTGGGCGTCATCATCGCGACGTCCATGTTCCCCGGCATCTCCGTGGTGGTGCCGCTGCTGCGCCTCTTTACGGACATCGGCTGGATCAACACCTACCAGGCCATGATTGTGCCCAACCTGTCCTTCGCGATCCCGCTGGCGGTCTGGAACCTCACCACGTTCATGAAGGCGCTGCCGTTCGACCTGGAAGAGGCCGCCATGATCGACGGCTGCACCAAGTGGCAGGCGTTCCGCAAGGTGCTGCTGCCGCTGGCCGCACCGGGCGTGTTCACCACCGCGATCCTGACGTTCATCCACAGCTGGAACGAGTTCATCATCGCGCTGTCCATGATCAACGACCCCAAGATCCAGACCGCCACCGTGGCCATTTCCAAGTTCACCGGCGCCACCGAATTCCAGGCGCCCTTCGGCGAGCAGATGGCCGCCGGCGTGATTGTCACCGTGCCGCTGGTGATCATGGTGCTGGTCTTCCAGCGCCGGATCGTCGAAGGCCTCACCGCCGGCGCCAGCAAGTGAGCGCTGTACCTGCCGTTGAGGAAACCGCCCTCACGCCGGACGTGCAGTGGTGGCAGTCCGCCGTCATCTACCAGGTCTACCCGCGCTCCTTCGCGGACGGCGACGGCGACGGCGTGGGCGACCTCGCCGGGCTGACCGCCCGGCTGCCGTACATCGCCGCGCTGGGCGTGGACGGGATCTGGATGACCCCGTTCCAGCCCTCCCCGCAGGTGGACCAGGGCTACGACGTGTCCGACTACTGCGGCGTGGACCCGCTGTTCGGCACCATGGAGCAGTTCGATACTTTGCTGGCCGAGGCGCACGCGCGGGGCCTGCGGGTGCTGCTCGACGTCGTCCCCAACCACTGCTCCTCGGCGCACCCGCTGTTCCAGGCGGCTTTGGCGGCCGGGCCGGGGTCCCCGGAACGGGACATGTTCCACTTTGTTGAAAGTCCCGACGCCGACCTGCCGCCGAACAACTGGCAAAGCGTCTTCGGCGGCCGGGCGTGGAGCCGCGCCAGCCCGGGCTCGGCGACGGATACCGACTGGTACCTGCACCTTTTCTCCCCCGAGCAGCCGGACTGGAACTGGCGGAATCCCGCCGTCGGGGAGTACTTCGACGGCGTGCTTCGCTTCTGGTTCGACAAGGGCGTGGACGGGCTCCGCATCGACGTCGCGCATGCCCTGTTCAAGGCCGACGGCCTCCCGGATTCCCCCTCCGAGGGCGGGGTGGTGGACGGGCTGCGGTCCAACCCGCAGGTCTCGGACCAGGAGGAAGTCCACGAGGTGTACCGCCGCTGGCGCACCCTGGCCGAGAAGTATGAGCCGCACCGCCTGCTGGTGGGCGAGGTCAACCTGGAGCCGGCCCGCGCGGCCCGCTACACCCGCGCGGACGAGATGCAGCAGGCGTTCGCGTTCGCGTTTGTGAAGCTCGGCTGGGATCCGGCGGCGTGGGCCGCCGTCGGGAACGAACTCGAGGCCGCACGGCAGCTGCACGGCGCCACGCCGACGTGGGCGCTGGAGAACCACGACATCGTCCGGTCGGTCACCCGGTTCGGCGGCGGTGACGTTGGCGCGCTGCGTGCCCGGGCCGCGCTGGTGGCGCTGCTGGGGCTGCCCGGCCCGGCGTATATCTACCAGGGCCAGGAGCTGGGGCTGCCCGAGGTCAATGTTCCGCTGGAATCCCGGGTGGATCCGATGTGGGCCCGCGGCGGCGTGTGCCGCGACGGGGCCCGCGTGCCGCTGCCGTGGACCGCGGATGCTGGGCTGAGCCACGGGTTCTCGGTGGCTGATCCGGTTGCGGAGCCGTGGCTCCCCGTCCCTGAGGGCTGGGGTGCGCACGCAATCGAGCTTCAGCGGCAGGACCCAGAGTCGTCGCTGGCGCTGGTTGCCAGGGCGCTGGAGCTGCGCCGAAAGTTGTGGAAGAACGAGGTCTTCGGCCCGGACGACGGCGGCACCTGGCGCGTGGAACCCGGCAACCTGCTGGTCTGCGAACGCAGCGCCGAGTTCTTCGTCGCCGTCGCGATGGGCACCGAGCCGGCGCGGCTGCCGGCGGGCACGGTGCTGCTCAGCGCCGCACCGCTGGAAGAGGACGGCTGGCTGCAGCCGAACAACGCCGCCTGGGTGCTGCGGAGCTGAGAGAGCTGCACCGCGGCGTAGCGTAGAACCCCTGGTAGTCCACATTTTCCCTATTTTCCCTATTTACGGGAGTTGATCGCGTCGCCGTGTGGAGCGCCAGCGTTCTCGCTTTTGTCTGGGCAACGACAGCGTGCAGATCTTCGTAACCGCATCGGGGGGGCGGTTCAATCATGACGTGCACTTAATACCCAAATTCTAGCGACAACGCTTCCGGGCACCTCAAGGCCGCTGCCGCCATGGAGGCATAGATAATCGGGGCGGAAGTGCTGCTTGGCGGCTGCGTGGCAGGTGCTGCACGGAGGCCGACGGCCTGGATGTCGCCCCGATCAGGGTCTGTAGCGTCTGCAGGGTTCCGGCTTCGATTTCTTCGAATCGGATCGGCTGCGAGACGTCGGCCGGGATGATGGCTGCCAGCATGGGTGCTCCTTCAAGGATCGGCAATTCGTGCTGGCTCTCATGTGTGCGGCGCCGGCCGTGGCTCTCCCCTGAAGACCAGGGTTGGTAGTCTCGGGCGTATGAGCGATGGGAGGCCCGTGACACTGGGCAGGCAGCAGGTTGGAGTGACGCGCTTCCGGCGAGGGGAGAAGCCGGCTGAGGCCGTACCGCTCGTCCCGGGGCCCGGTGTGGAGCCGTCACTTCCTGAGTACCGCCATTCCGGGAAGTCGCGCCGGGAAGAGACCCTTGAGACCCTCGAAACCTGGCCGGAGCTGGAAGTAGCGGGATCGGTAGTGCCTCCCGACCGCCGGCATCCACGGGTGACTAAAATCTTTACAGTCGGGCAGCAGTTCTTGGTCTTTACGGGGCGCGGAAAGCGGGATGACGGGTCGCCGTTCAACCACGTGGAGGTGAGGTCTACCTGCGGGGAAATCATCAACAAGGTGGAGTTGCCCTGGCAGGGGTACATGAATTCATCAGGCCCGGATTGCGCGATCGCCTATCAAGACGAGATCGTCAGGATCTATTCGCCCGACGCCACGCTCGAGGTCGCGTTCTCCCTCAAAGATCTCCCTGAAAAGGGTGCCGTGAGGGAAGCCCACAACCAGCTGTACCGTGAACAGGACCTGCCCTTTTCGATGACCTGGGCGGACGCCAGCCCCCGGCTTGTCACAGCCAGCTTGTCGCACCGGCTGCTGGCCCTGACGGTGGCAGACCACGTCTTTTTCTATGACTTCGACGGGAACGTCCTGATGGCGGCCAGTCTCCCGCGGAAGACCGTGTACAAGGATGACTGCGTCGACTTCGTGCGGTTCAGCAGGAAAGGAACACTGTATGTCGGGGGGCACTCGGGCATCTTCGTCGAGATCGACCAGAGCGGAGTCGTGCTGCAAACATGGAGGATGGGCCAGGCCCCATGGACAGCCATTGAAATCGAGGGCGGCCTGACAGGCATCACTCGCGGGGACATGCCATTTCGGCTGGAGCCCCAAGGAAGGGTTCACCTTGAGTCCCCGGTCTCACTGCCAGTAGGAGACATGATCGGCCCCTACATGGTGTCATCAGAGCGCAATAAGATCGCGGTCTTCGACTTTCGTTCTCTGTCCGGATTTCGCGTTACGCTCCCGCAGCCACGCACTGCGATGTATCTGGAGGGCGGCCGTCTTGTCTTTGAGACTGCCACCAAGAAATTCAGCCTGAAGGACTGAGGGCAGTCCGCACTACCGGGAACTGCCCTAGTCTCCGGCTGTGACGGGCTCGCTGAGTTCGGCGTCGAAGCGGCCCAGCCACCATTCGTGGTTCGCCATGAGGGGCAGGTCGCTCCCGTCAGCGTCCTTGGGGCCGGTCAGGACGACGTCGCCGACGACCACGTCCTCCCGAGATGTTGTGGTCCATGTCCTGCCTTCCCTGAATCCCTGACGGACAGATAACCCCGGCCTTCTATTCAGAACTGTACTGTCTTCACGTACGGCGTCTGCGGTAACGGGGTCAGCCGTCGTGGTTCGAAGCCGGCCAGCGGCGATTGTCAGACCGCGATGACGAACAGAATCAAAAAATTTGGGGAAACGTTGACACTGAAATTGTCCGGGGCCCTCTCTCCTAGTGGGAAGCTCGATGTCAGCCGGGGTGGGCGGAGCCGGTAGTCCCGGGCCGCGGCGCAGACAGCGGCCCCCAACCCGAGTGCCGCCGTCGTTGTACTGCGTTTGTGACGACTCACGACGTTACGGGACGAGCTTGATGTCCTCGCCCCGGAGGTTGGCGCGGAAGCCGTCTTCCTGAACGGCGACGTCCTGCAGCACGAGGCCCTCAGGCAAGCCCTCGATGCTGTGCTCGATGGTAACGAGCCCGCGAACGACTGTGGCGATGGCGTCGGAGAGGAAGTCCGGACCGCCTAGATCGATCGAACGTGGTTCGACAACAATCTTGCCCGCCACGACCTCGACTGTGCCGGTGGCGGTGACCGGCAGGTCGCGCCCCAAAGCATTGACGGTGCGCATCACCATGACCTGGTTGCCGCCGGCGGAACGGACCACCGTCCCGCTGCCCAGCTTGGCGGCGACGACCTCGAACGGAACGGTGGCGTCAACGGTGAGCTGCGCGGCGACCAGACCGTCCGGGCCCGCGACCACGTCCTGCCCGACGGTCCGTACGTCTCGGAGTGTCGAGCCCGTGGCCACCACTGTCCCGGCGTCCAGCGCAACGTCGGCGAGCCACACATCGTCGTCGCGCAGGCCGACAGGAGGCTGCGCGACCTGCGGGCGTTCGACGCCCACGGGCGACGACGGCGCAGGCCCTGCCTCGCCTCCGCGTGCCGGGTCGCTCGCAGCCCACCAGAGGATCCCGGCCATCACCGCCAGGACGACGACCATCCCCGCAGCACCGATCAGCCAGTCCTTTACGCGCGTCCACTTCATCAGGACAGTCTGATGGCTTGCCCCTCAGGCGTGAAACCCCAAGGCCGCCGGGCGCGGCTCCTGACGACGACCGCCGGACCTTTAGGGCCCCCTTTGGCTAGACTGCCGGAGTACGTGTCCCTCGACTTATTAGGAGAAGTTCATGAGCTACAGCGGAAGTCCGTCCGAGAAGCCGGTGGCAGCCGGCGACCTGGACCGCAGCCATATCGGTCAGACTGTGAGCTTTGAACCTAACGACTTCACAGTTGTCTTCGGAACACTCTCGGGCATCGCCCGGACGGACGCCATGGTCTACCTGTCCCTTCAGGGCGTTGGCGGCGGCACCCATCTGAAGGACGAATACGACTTGCCCGTCGGTCACAATGTCTACGTTCAGATGGATCCCTTGAGCAGCGCCGGCAAAACCCTCTCGGAGGCGGAGCGGGTCATCAAGGAGAAGTTCGACGAGATCAAGAAGAACCTCCGGGACCGCGAGCAGAAACCCGGCTCGGAGTAACCAGGGTCCAGCCAGCGAGGAACCCCGCAGTGCCCGGCACTGCGGGGTTCCTTTGTTTGTCCCCGCGCTCAGGGGAGCCGCCTCTAGGATGAAGCATGGACTTCGAAGACGCGCTCTGGACGGTTTTGGGGGCCGGACTGGTCCTGTTGATGCTCGTGGACGTCTTCCGTACGCTCCTGTACCCCCATGGCTCTGGCCCCTTAGGCCGTGCGATCATGCGCGGATTCTGGCTGGTGTCCCGAAAACTGCGGGGCCGGGGCTCCTTCATCGCAGCACCCTTGGCCATGGCCGCCGTCATTGGCGCGTGGGCAAGCCTGGCGGCCATCGGCTGGGCCCTGCTCTACCTGCCCCACTTGCCGGCCGGATTTGTGCACGGACCCGGAGTTCCACCGCGGGGCGACTTTGCGGAGGCGCTCTACATCTCCCTCGTCACGCTTTCCACTCTGGGGTTCGGCGACATCGTGCCGGCGGATCCGCTGCTCAGGCTGGTGGTGGCCCTCCAGGCCGTCACCGGCTTCGGGCTGCTGACGGCAACGGTCACCTGGATTCTGCAGATGTTCCCGGCCCTGAACCGCCGCCGGACCCTTGCGCACCAGCTGAACCTGTTCAGGGAGGCTGCGGGACCGTCGGGTGTTTTGTCGCTGGATCCCGGGCACGCTGCCGGACTGCTGGAATCCATGGCCGGAAACGTGGCGTCGGTGAGCGTAGATCTGCTGGCGTTCCATGAAACCTACTACTTCCGTGAAATCGAGCAGCGCGGCTCCCTGCCGGCCACGGTGGCCTACGCCCAGGACCTGGCGGCACAGGCCCAGCGCAGCGACAGCACTGAGCTTCAATTCGCCGGACGGATGCTCCACGCATCGCTGGACGCCCTCGCGGACGTCCTTCGCGGCAAATTCGGCCATTCGGGGACCACCTCGTCCGATGTGTTCGACAGTTACGAGCTGCACCACCGGCACCTCCGGCGGCACGGGAAACCGGACACGAACCATCCCTAGACATGTGACCAATTAGTCACCTAATCTGGAGTTGTGGACGCCGTATTCAAGGCCCTGGCCGACGCCACCCGCCGCGACCTCCTGGACGAACTCTTCCGGAACGACGGGCAGACCCTCCACGCTCTTGAAGCCCGCTTTGAGATGACCCGCTACGGCGTGATGAAGCACCTCAGGGTGCTGGAGGAAGCCGGCCTGGTGGTGACCCGCCGTCGGGGGCGCGAGAAACTCCACTTCCTGAATCCGGTGCCCATCCGGCTGGTCCACGACCGCTGGGTGAGCAAATATGCCGAACCATGGGCCGCTGGCCTCAGCGACCTCAAAACCAGATTGGAAAGTCCCATGGAAAAGATCTTCGAAATCTACATCAAGACCACCCCGGAGCGGCTCTGGGAGGCCATCACCGACGGGGAGATCCGCAGCAAGTACCAGTTCGGGGCCGTCGTCACGTCGGACTGGACCCCGGGATCCCGATTCCAGATGGCATCCAAGGGCGGGGAACCCCTGGGCGAGGGCGAGAACCTGGAGGTGGACCCGCCCCGCCGCCTGGTCCAGAGCATGCGCGCGCTCTGGGGCGAGGACGTCAAGGCCGAAGGCACGTCTCGGATCACGTGGGAGATCGAACCGGTGGGCGATTCCTGCCGCCTGACCGTCACCCACGACCAGCTCCGCGACGGCGCCAACGAACAGCTCTACGGCGGCTGGCCCATGATCCTCTCCGGCCTGAAGACCTGGCTGGAAACCGGCGAGCTCCTCACGACGCCTGGCTCCCTCATGTACACCTGAGGCGCCCGGCGGACCGACTGGGAGAATTCACAGGTCCACCGCCTAGCATGGCCGGATGAAGGCTGCCCGGGACGCACGATCCGCCGCCGTGGTGATCAACACCGGCTCACGCCGCGGGGCGGCACATGAACTGGCCGTGGCCAGCATGCAAAAGGCAGGTGTCCGGATTTCCGCCGTGCACCAAGTGCCGTCGGGGGCGGACCTCGCAGCGACGCTCGACCGGGTGATCGCGGACGGGCACGACCTGGTGGTAGTCGGTGGCGGCGACGGGACCGTGAGCTGTGCCGCCGGCCGGATTGCGGGCACGCAAGTGGTGCTCGGTGTCCTTCCACTGGGCACTGCGAACGACTTCGCCCGCACCCTGGAGATCCCGAACAACCTGGCCGAGGCGTGCGCCACCATCGCGGAGGGCAAGGTGGTGGACATCGACCTCGGCCGGGCCAACGGTGAGCCGTTCCTCAATGTCGCGTCCGTGGGCCTCTCAGTGGCTGTGACCGAGGCGCTCAGCCCGCGGCTGAAGCGGTACATCGGGCCTTTGGCCTACAGCATCGCCACCCTGCGTGCCTATACGCGGCACAAGCCGTTCCGGGCCCGCCTTGAGTTCCCGGAGGGCGACCACCAGCCGCTGGAACTCGATGACCTGCTGCAGGTGGCGGTCGGCAACGGCCGGCATTACGGCGGCGGCAACACCGTCTCCCCCACCGCAGGGATCGACGACCACACCCTTGACATCTATGCCATCCTGGCCGGCCCGCTGCGGGAGCACGTGAGCATCGCACGGCTGCTCAAGGACGGAAGCTTCATCGAACACGACCGGGTGGTCCACCTGACCAGCCGGCACGTGCGGGTGGTCACCGAGCCGCCGCTCCCGGTGAACCTCGACGGCGAGATTGCCACCGCCACGCCCACCGACTTCACCATCCAGCGCAACGCCGTCCACGTGGTGGTGCCCCAGGCCAGCACCAGCGCACTGTTCGACGGCCCGGGCGAGTAGTCAGCGACAGCGGTGGTGCGAGAAGCGGCCCGGGGATCTCGACCATGTGCCGCACGGGCAGCCCCGCACGCCCCGCCACGGATCCACTTCCGTCAGCGTCCGCACGGTGACAGAGTTGAAACATGAACGAGGAAACCGGCGGGCTGGTCCTGAATCTGGAATGCACCCTCGACGCTCCCCCGGAAGAAGTCTTCAGGATGCGGACGGAGTCCGCCGAACTGGTGAAGTGGTGGGGTCCGCACGGCTTCACCATCCCCGCAGCCGATGTGAGCCTGACGGAAGGCGGTCACTACCGATTGCGTATGACGCCACCGGAGGGCGACCCGTTCCACCTCTCGGGCGAGTTCCTGGAGATCGATCCACCATGGCGCCTGGTGTACACCTTCCGCTGGGAGGAACCGACGCCGGACGACCGGGACACCGTCGTCGACCTTGCGCTGGGGAGCACCGACGAGGCCACGCGCCTGGTGCTCTCGCAGGGACTGTTCCTGACGGAAGAGCGGCTGGATCTGCACCGCAGCGGATGGACCGAGTCGTTCGAGAAATTGCAGGCGGTGCTCAACAGCCGGACGTGAGACGGCCTGGGCCCCTTCCCGGGATACTCGGTTCGGTCTCCTGCCAAGGCAGAATAGAACCCATGACCCTCACCACCTTCGCGCTCATCCGCCACGGCCAGACCGACTGGAATGCGGAGCGGCGGCTGCAGGGGTCCACCGACATTCCCCTGAACGACGTCGGCCGCGGCCAGGCGCGGGACGCCGCCGTCGCCCTGGCCGGAACCGAATGGGACGCGATTGTGTCCTCGCCGCTGGGCCGTGCCGCGGAAACCGCCGACCTGATCGCCGCCGGGCTGGGCTTGGCCGTGGCCCGGCGCGTCCCGGAGCTCACCGAGCGCAGCTTCGGCCCCGCCGAGGGCCTGCAGGACGGCCCCGAACTTGATGCGCTGCGGATCCCCGGCGGTTTCCGCGGCGCCGAAAGCGAAGAAGCAGCGGCCGACCGCGGGCTGGCCGCACTGGAGGCGCTCGCGGAGGAGTTCCGCGGCGGCCGCGTCCTGGTGGTCACGCACGGCTCGCTCCTGCGGGTGAGCCTCAGCCGCGCCGCCGGCCGCACCCTGCCCAGCATCCAGAACGCCGTATTGAACCTGGCCCACCACCACCCCGCGGACGGCTGGAACCTCGAGTACTTCAACGGCGAACGGCTGGCCGCCGCCGTCGGCTGACTACAGCCAACCCCCGGTGCTACGATTGCTACGGAGGTAGTCATGACAACCATCCCGCATCGCGAGCTCCGCAACCAGAGCAGCAAAATCCTTGAGCGCGTCAAAAACGGCGAAACCATTGATGTCACCAACAATGGCGAAGTGGCCGCCACCTTGATCCCACCAGCAGTGTCGCCCTTTGAGCGGCTGCTGCTGTCCGGGAACGTTCGCCGTGCCGCAGCGGAACCGGTGGACTTCCAGGTCCTGCCACGCGTCGGCAGTGAAGCACCCAGCGCAGAAATCCTGTCCGACCTGCGCGGCGACCGTTGATCGTCTACGTCGACACCTCAGCTGCCCTCAAGCTTGTCCTGGAGGAGCCCGAGTCCGCGGCCGCAGCCGGGTATCTGTCGGAGGCCGCGCGCCGGGGCGACCTGCTGGTGGCCTCCATGCTGCTCTATACCGAGCTCCACTGCGCCGGCCACCGCCGCGGGCTCCCGTCCGCCTTGATCACCACGGTGCTGGACGGCATCAACCTTGTGGACGTTGCGCGCGCGGATCTCATGTACGCCGCCGCCGTGCCCGGAAAGCTGCGGAGCGCTGATGCCATCCACCTCGCCACCGCCGTCCGGCTGCAGACCAACGTCTTGGTGGCCTACGACGTCGAACTCGTTACGGCGGCGACGGACGCCGGACTCCGGACCCAGTCGCCCAGGTAAACCCCGCAGCGGGATCCGCTCGCGCATCAGGTGCGTCCGGCCAGAAAGCGTGGCAGGGTGTCGCCATGGCAGCTTTCAACCAGTCCGACAACCTCAGCGGAGCCCACTTCGTCGAGGTGAGCCTTCACGGAGCCCGGTTCGTCCGCTGCGACCTCTCCGCCACCGTGATGCGCGGGGTGGACGTGGGCGGGGCGGACATCGATGCGCCGTGGCTGTTCGACGGCGGCGCCACCTTGCGCGTCAACGGCGTCGACGTGGTCCCCTTCGTCGAGGCCGAACTCAACCGCCGCTTTCCCGGCCGCGCCGAACGGCGGGCCACCGATCCGGAGGGTCTCCGCGCCGCTTGGGCCGCACCGGAGCGGACCTGGGCGGCGACGCTGGCCCGCGCCGCGGCGATGCCGGCCGGCACGGTCGATATCTCGGTGGACGGCGAGTGGTCCTTCGCCCAGACGCTGCGCCACCTGGTGATGGCCACCGACACCTGGCTGGGCCGGGCCATCCTGGAGATCGAGCAGCCATACCACCCGGCAGGCCAGCCCAACGCGGAGTATGAACCGGACGGGTACGACATGTCGGTCTTCTCCATGACCGCCCCGACGTATGCCGAGGTGCTCGAGACCCGGGCAGGCCGGGTGGCCATGGTGCGCGACTTCCTCGCGGCCCTCACCCCGGAAGTCATGTCCACTGTCCGCCGGAACCCCTGGGGCCCCGAACACCCGGAGACCACCCTCTCCTGCCTGCACACCATCTTGGATGAGGAATGGGAGCACCACCGCTATGCCGTCCGAGACCTGGACGCCATCGAGGCCGGGACCGGCGTCTGAAGCCGCCGCACGGCGGCGGCCCTGCCGCCGCCGTCGGTTCTGGCCGATTGACTGTCAGGGCTGAGGCTTAGGCTGGTGCCATGGAACCGACTCCGTCGCCGACGCCCGTCGAGGTGTTCGTCCACACCGGCCCGGCCGAGTGGTGGGAGGTTCTGGCCGCGCTGGGGCCGCTGGCCGTGCTCCTCGGGGCCCTGATTGCGGGTGTGGTCGGCTGGCGGACGCTGCAGCAAAAGGCTGAAGCGGACAACCGCTCTGAATGGTGGAAGCGGGCCCAGTGGGCCCTGGACGCCGTCCACTCCGGCGACAAGCAGCGCGGCGCCGTCGGGCTGAAAGTCCTCACAGTCCTGGGTGAAAGTGAACTGGCCGGCGACGGCGAGCTCGCCGTCCTGCACGCCGCAACCGAACGGCCACTTGGCCAGGCCGCCCAGCAGGCCAGGCACGGCGCGCAGGCGGTGCCCTCCGGGCCTGGGCAATTCGACGACGACGACCGCGCCATCCACATCGCGGCGGCGCAGTTGCGGGAAGTCACGGACCGCCGCCTGGGCAGGCCCACCCCTGCGTGGATTAGGGCCCTCGGCCAGGAACAGCCGTAAGCAAAGAACCGTAAGCCTGGTACAGCCGTAAGACCGGGCACGCAGGGCAACGCCCGACGGCGGTCTTGCCGGCCGCCGTCGTGCTTCGGTTTATTGCTCAGGCCATTGCCATGGCGCCGATCTGCCGCATGATGGCCATGTTGTCCGTGGTGCCCCAGTGCTCGGCCACCCGGCCGTCCTCGACACGGATGATGTCGGTGCAGTCGAACTCCACGCTCTTTCCCGTGGCCGGGATACCGGCCAGCTCACCGCGGTGGGTGCCCGTCAGGACCACGTGGCACGCCTCCATGTTGCCCTCGCTCAACGCGGGTGCGAACTCCTTGACCCTGATGTCGGGGAAAGCCTCCCGCATGGTGCTGACGAAGAACTTCACCCCTTCCTTGCCGGCGGGCTGCCCCGGGAGGCCCTCCTCGTGATCGAGGAAGGTGTCCGTCGCCATCTCATCGATGAGGGAAAGATCCCCGCTCTCAATGACACTCCTGTAGAACCGCTCCAGCAGGCCATTACCTCCAGACATTTCCGACTCCTTGCTGACGAGAGACCGAATTGGATCCCCCAGCGCATTGTTCGACGGCGGCGCGCCGGCCCGATGGTCCGGTCACCGTCCCGGGCAGGGAGCCCGCGCGGAGCGCCGCGAAAGACTGTGATGGAAGAGGATGAAACGGGGAGAAATGGCCCGTTAAGGCCGAACATAGGCCGGTGCATCAGGCCTGTCAAGAGGCCCTTGGTGGCACCGCCCGGGGCGCCCGACGGCGGGAGGATCAGCCCGGCGTCGGGCACAAGTCCATTTGAGTTAGGTAAGGATACCCTTATAAAGTTCCACGGTGACTATTGAGCCAGTTTTGACGGGAGTCTCGTTTGCCGCCGGCCTGGCCGCCTTCGGAGACCGCACCGCTGTACGTGTTGACGGCGAAGCGGTCAGCTACTGCGAACTCGCCGACCGGGTGGACACTGCCGCCCGCTCCCTGGGGACCGTGCGCCGCCTGGTGGCCCTCGAAGCCGACAATTCCCTGCCCTCCCTGGTGGTGTACCTGGCGGCACTGTCCTCCGGGCACCCGCTGCTCATTCTGCCCACCGGCGGACGGGCCGCCGAATCCCTGGTGGCAGCCTACGATCCGGACGTCCTGGCCCGCGTTGAAGGCGGTGAAGCCGTCCTGGAAGAGCGGCGGGAGGGCACCCGCCACGCACTGCATCCCGAACTGGCGCTGCTGGTGAGCACGTCCGGCTCCACCGGCTCGCCGAAGCTGGTGCGGCTCTCCGGGGATGCGGTCCAGGCCAACGCGGCCGCGATCGCAGAGTACCTGCAGCTGCGCCCGGAGGACCGGGCCGCCACCACACTTCCCCTCTCCTACTGCTACGGCATGTCCGTGGTGAACAGCCACCTGTCCGTCGGGGCCTCCGTGGTGCTGACCGACCTTTCCGTGGTGGACCCGTGCTTCTGGGACCTGGTCCGCACAGAGCACGTCACCTCCTTCGCCGCGGTACCGTACACGTTCGAGCTGCTGGAGCGGGCAGGCTTCGCGGACATGGACCTGCCCAGCCTCCGCTACATCACCCAGGCAGGGGGCCGGCTGGCTCCGGAACGGGTACGGGCCTACGCGCAGCTGGGCCGCCGCCGGGGCTGGGACCTGTTCGTCATGTACGGGCAGACCGAAGCCACGGCCCGCATGGCCTACCTGCCGCCCGACGTCGCGGCGGGGCACCCGCAGGCCGTGGGCATCCCAATTCCCGGCGGCCAGTTCCGCCTGGCCCCAGTTCCCGGGCTGGAGGAACGCGAACTCGTCTACAGCGGACCGAACGTCATGCTCGGCTACGCCGAGACACCCGCGGACTTGGAACTGGGGCGCACGGTCACGGAACTTCACACCGGAGACCTCGCCCGCCGGACCGCCGATGGCCTCTATGAAATTGTTGGCCGCCGCAGCCGCTTCGTGAAGATCGTGGGGCTCCGGGTGGATCTTGGCCAGGTGGAGCGGATCCTCGCGGACCTGGGCGTGTCCGCCGCGGCCGCGGGCCAGGACGGGCGCGTGGTGGCCGCTGTGGAAACCGCTGCCGCTGAATCCGGCCGTGACCTGGCCCTGATCGCCAAAACGGTGGCCCAGGAGGCGGGTGTGCCGCGCTCCGCACTCCACCTTCACCCGGTCGCCGCCATCCCCCGCCTGGCCAACGGAAAACCGGACTATCCGGCCATCCTGGCCCTCCACGACGAGTCAGCAGAAAGCGGCACGGGCGGCGGCCCGTCAGGGGCCGTGGACGATGTGCGGGGCATCTTCGCGGACGTTCTCGAACAGGAGGACATCAGCGACGCGGACACGTTCGTCTCGCTGGGCGGGGATTCACTGTCCTACGTCGCCGCGTCGGTCCGGCTGGAGCGGGCGCTCGGGGACCTGCCCCGGGACTGGCACCTGCTGCCCGTGGGTGAGCTGGAACGGGCCCGCGGTGCCGCGGCAGATCTCCGCTCCGCTGCGGATCCCGGCGCCGCCGGCCCGGTGCGGGCGGCGGTGCAGAAGTGGCGGAACCGGCTGCTGGCACCCATGGAAACGGGAATTGTGCTCCGTGCCGTGGCCATTGTCTTCATCATCGCCACGCACGTCCGGTTGTTCTCCTGGGAAGGCATGGCGCACGTGCTCCTGGCCGTCGCCGGATTCAACTTCGCCCGGTTCCAGCTCAGCGGCCCGCCCGGCGCGCGGCTACGGCGGCAGCTCCGGACCGTCGCCCGGGTGGTGGTGCCCAGCATCGCGGTGATCGGGTTCGCGTTCGCCGTGACCGACTCCTACACCTGGGCCAACGTGTTCCTGCTCAACACCGTCCTGGGCCCGGAAGGATGGACGGACTTCTCCCGCTTCTGGTTCGTGGAGATCCTGGTGCACATCCTCCTCGGCATGGCCGCGCTCCTGGCGATACCAGCGGTGGGGCGCGCGGAACGCCGGTGGCCGCTGGCGTTCCCACTGGCTCTGTTCGGGGCGGACCTGCTGCTGCGGTTCCGCATCATCGACCTCCCGTACCCCGGCCAGGGCCCGGTGCTGTGGCTGTTCGCGCTGGGGTGGGCGGCCGCCGCGTCTCGGACCCTGCGGACGCGGGCCGCCGTGACCGCCCTGGCCGTGCTGACCATCCCGGGAGCGTTCGACGACGGCTACCGCAACGCCACGATCCTCGCCGGATTCCTCGCCCTGCTCTGGCTCCCGACCCTCCCCGTGCCGCGCGCCCTCCACGCGATCACGGGCCTGCTGGCCAGCGCCTCCCTGTACGCCTACGTGACCCATTGGCTGGTCTATCCGCTGTTCGATCAGACCAGCAAGGGCCTGGCCGTCGCGGTCTCCCTCGCGGTCGGCATCGCCTACTGGGCGGCTGCCACGCGTGCCATGAACGCCGCGGAACGCTGGCTTCGACGGCGGTCCGCCGGCCGGCGGCTCCAGCACCAGCCCGACGTCGGGCGCTAGCTCCGCCGCTCCAGCACCAGCCCGACGTCGGGCGCTAGCTCCGCCGCTCCCGCCACAGCAGCGCCACCACCAGCACCACTCCCCCGATGCCCAGCATCGCCATCACCGCCAGCCCCCAGTTGGCCTGCGTGACGCCCGGGCCGTAGAAGATCCCGATCAGCACGGTGGCCGTGATCGCCCCGAGGTACCGGCAGGTCTGGAAGATCCCGGCGGCCACGCCGCGCTCCTCCGGCCGGGTGGAGAGGAACATGCCCTGGTTGTAGGCGATGCCGGCCACGCCGTACGGCACCCCCAGCAGTGCGGTCAGCGCCAGCACCAGGGGAATGGAGAAGGAGGCGGTCAGCAGCCACATCGCCGCGGAGGCGGCCAGAAGCAGCACGACGCCGGCCACCAGCACGCGTTTGACCCCGAACCGGTCCATCGCGCGGACGGCCACCGGCGTCGAGACCACCGAGACCGCGGCCAGCGGCAGCACCAGGAGCCCCACCACGCGGGGGTCGTACCCGCCGGCCTCCTGCAGCAGCTGCGGCAGGCCGAAGAACGCGAAGTAGTAGACGCAGCTGAACAGGGCGAATCCCAGGTAGACCAGCAGCAGCGGCCGGTTCCGGCCCAGCAGCCGCAGGTCCAGGAACGGCGGGGCGAACCGCAGCTCCCGCCACACGAACAGCACCGCCAGCAGGGTCCCGCCGCCCAGCAGCCACCAGCGGTACCCCGGCAGCACGTTGAGCAGCGCCATCATCACCAGGACCAGGGAGCCGGTGAACGCGAGGATGCCGGGGAGGTCCGAGTCGCGCAGCAGCTCGGCCGCCGAACCGCGCTCCCGGGCCCCATCCGCCGGGGCGAACCGGCGCACCAGGAGAATTGCGGCCAGGGCCAGCGGGACGTTCAGCAGGAACAGAGCCTCCCACCCGACGAACCCCACCAGCAGCCCGCCCACCACGGGCCCGACGGCGGCCGCGGACGTGTTGGCCATCTGGATCCGGCCCAGCGGCCGGCTGGACTCCACGTTCGCCTGCCTGGCCAGGGCGCCGACCATCACGACGGCGCTCGGGTAGGCGGCCGCCGTGCCCAGGGCCATCACGGCGCGGGCCACGCACAGCACCGCAAAGTTCGGCGAGAACGGGGCCAGCGCGCAGGTCACCGCCACCAGTGCCATACCGATCATGAACAGCCGCCGCGGCCCGAAGCGGTCCGCCAGCCGGCCCATCAACGGCTGCCCCGCCGCGGAGGTGAGGTAGAAGGAGGTGATCACCCAGGTGACGGTGGCGACGTCGAGCCCGAAATCAGCGCGCAGCACCACCAAGGCGACGGCGATCATCGAGGAGTTCAGCGGGTTCAGCGCCGTGCCCAGGCTGAGTCCGGCGACGGCCAGGCCCGTCCGGGGAGAGTTGCTCACGGCAACAGTCTGTCCCACCGCGGGCGTCAAAATCGAACCCGACGCCGCTTTCCGTGCCGCGCGTCAGCCACGCGTCAGGGCTTGCGGGCGATCACGTCGTAGATGTGCCAGTGCTTGGGGCCGCGGAAGGACTGGCCGTCGGCGTCGTACACCTCGAACTTGCTCAGCTCCAGTCCGGCGAAGAGCCGCCGAGCCTGCGCCTCGGTGTGGAAGTTCCATTCCGGGATGTCCGCCCAGGAGTCGCGGTGGCCGAACAGGTTCACGGCCAGCACGCCCCGGCTCCCGAGCGCGGCCAGCACCACGGCCCAGAACGTGCCAAACCTGTCCGGGTGGATGAAGGGCAACGAATAGCCGGCGAAGATGAGGTCCGCCGTCGGCAGGGTGCGGAGGTCCTGGAAGGCCCGCACCTCGATGCTGAGCCGGCCGTCCGCGTCCGCCGGGACGATCCGGAGCAGCCGTTTCCGGGTGTCCGGGAGGGAGTCGACGGCGTGAACCCGCCAGCCGCCGTCGAGCATTGCCAGCGTTTCCTTCCCCGCCCCGCAGCCCAGATCGACGGCCTGGCGTCCGCCGCCCGGACCGGCGAGCGCCATGGCGTCCAGGCAGAGGGACCGCACAGGCCGGCCCGCCTGGGCCGCGTTGTACTCCCTCCAGACCTTGGTGCCCGCGCGGCTTTCCACAGATCCATTTTTCCACTCGGCGGCCGGCTGCACCATGGCCAACGCCACAGGTCAGACCGTTGCGCCCGCCGCGGCCCGGCGCCCCCACGCAAGTTCGCGGAGCCGGATCAGGTCCAGCGCAGGCTGGGCCGGAGGCACTCCCGGACGCTTCCGCGGGACCAGGACGCGGAGCGCACCGGGTTCCACCGTGCACCGCACCGGGGTGGGGATCAGCAGCGCCTCGCCGTCGACGCCGACCGGGATCTCGGGCACATCGGCGTCGACCACCACCTCCGTCGCGGTGCGCTGGATCAGGCCGCGCCTGGTGGCCCGGCGCAGCAGGCCCACCGCTTCGCGGGTGGTGGAAGCGGAGAGTGCCACCGCCCCCAGCACACCCCGGTCCAGCCGGGTGCGGCGGCCCAGGCCCGCGAGGTCGTGGCTGCCGTACGGGCCGTTGCTGACCAGCACCGCCTGCGGTCCGTCCACGGTGGTCCCGTCGAACCGGGCGCGCAGCCGTGCACCTTTGTCGCCCTTGATGAGGTCCGGGAGCATCTGCAGCACGGTGCCGGTTTTGTCGTCGCGGTACTCCGGGCTCTGCACCACCTCGGCGTAGACCCCGAAGGATGAGTTGTTGACGAAGGTCCGTCCGTTGATCTTCCCCAGGTCCACGTGGAGCTCCACCCCGTCGCGGAGGGCATCGAGGCAGCCGGTGGGGTCTTCCCGGTCCAGGCCCAGGTCCAGGGCGAAGTGGTTGCGGGTGCCGGCGCTGATCACCAGGAACGGCAGGTTGTGTTCGGCCGCGATGCCGGCCACCAGGGCCTGCGTCCCGTCCCCGCCGGCGACGCCGAGCAGGTCGGCTCCCCGCTCCACTGCCTGCCGCGCCAGCGCGTCGACGTCTACCGTTCCCGGGCCCTCGAGGAGTGCCACCTCGGCACCAAGTTCCTCCGCTTTGCGCTGCAGGTCGAATTTCACCACTTTGCCTCCGCCGGAACGCGGATTCATCACCACAAACGGGTGCTTCCACGCCGGCGCGGGGTACTCCTTTGGCACCTCCAAGCGCTGCCGGAGGGCGGCCCGGGCGCAGACCAACGCCACGAACACCAGCCCCACCGCAACCGCCACCTCCCACAGCAGGCCCCTTTGCAGAAGGAGGAAGAGGACCACCAGAGGGGCCAGCACTGCCAGGGCCAGGGCGCACCAGCGCAGAATTCCGCGGCTGATGAGGGCCCAGTAGATCCCGGCCACCGTTACCACCACACCTCCGGCAACGGTGAGAAGCAGGGCCACCAGTCCTGTGACTCCGGCGGCTGCCAGCAGCAGCACCACCGCGCACAGCACTGCTGCGTAGGATCCCCGCGCCCACCACCGCCGGGTCGCCGGAACCTCTTCGAAAGGAATGACAGTCATGTCCTGCTCCTTGCGGTCGTCCGGCCCGCGTCGATCGCCCCGGCCGATGCCGCCTCACGATCTTCCTGGCCGGTGTTCCCGCCTGCGGCTGCGCCGTCAGGTTTTGATTTTCGCGACGGTCATCAGGATCGCCGAGTCCTCTTCTGCCTCCAGGCTGTGCAGCCCGTCCGGCACAATCAGCAGGTCCCCGGTCTTCCCCTGCCAGGATTCCCCGCCGGCCCTGAGCCGCACGCAGCCGCGGAGCACAAACACGGTGGCCTCGCCCGGGTTCTGGTGTTCGCTCAGCTGCGTCCCCGCCCGGAAGGCCATCACGGTCTGGCGGAGGGTCTTCTCGTGCCCGCCGAACGCCGTGTCCGCAGCCCGCCCGCTGGGTGCCGCCACCGCAGCCGCGATCTGCTGCCGGGCAAGGGCATCGAGCGATATCTTCTGCATGGGCACACCCTACTCAGAATCGTGCCTGCTGCCGAGGGTCCTTTGCCCCGGTCGCGGCAGAACCCGGCATGCGCGCGGCCCCGGCAGGAGGGGACATGCTCATTCTTCACGCCCAGGACCGGACACTGCGGGCATATGTCCACTGGTGTGGGCGACGGCGGGGCATGTCCCCCGGAGGATCAGAGAACCAGGCTGCCCCCACGCGCCCTGTTGGTGGGACATGCCCATTCTTCACGGCAGGAACTGGGCACTGCGGGCATATGTTCAGTGGTGTGGGCGACGGCGGGGCATGTCCACCGGAGGATCAGAGAACCAGGCCGCTCCCACGCGCCCTGTTGGTGGGACATGCCCATTCTTCACGGCAGGAACTGGACACTGCGGGCATATGTTCACTGGTGTGGCCCGCGGCGGGGCATGTCCCCCGGGGTGGTCAGGACGAGGCCGGCTCGTAGCCGATCAGCCAGTGGAGTCCGTGGCGGTCGATCACCTGGCCATCGGAGGCGCCCCACGGTTTGGGGGCCAGCGGATCCACCACGCGGCCGCCCACGGCGAGCTGGTCGAACCAGCCGTGCAGGACCTCCGGTTCGGCCGTCCCCAGCAGCGAGAGCATCAGGCCCTCGAACCGGACCGACTGGCCATCCGCCGGAGCATCCGAACCGGCCAGGGACACCACGCCGCTGAGGACTCCGTGGGCGATGTGGTCCGGCGGGCCGTCGCTGCTTCCGAACTCCCCCTTGGTGTACAGGGCAAGTTCACCGCCGAAAACGTCGCAGTAAAAGCCCAGCGCTTCGCGGGCGGTGCCGGGGAAACTGACGTAGATCATGGGTGCTGTCATGGGGCACAGCCTACACACCCGGGATTCTCTGGCACCGGGGACCCGTTGACAACGCCCCGCGGTACCCCGCCACCCAGGCGTCAGTACACGACCCGGAAATTGCTGAACGCCCCGGTGGCCCGGGAGACCTTCTCGTCCACGGTGTCCACCCTGCCGGGTGCGTCCGGCGAGCGCAGCCAGCGCCGGAACTCCAGCACCACGGACTGGGGCCCTTCCGCCACGATGCCCACGGTGCCGTCGTCGTTATTCCTGACCGTGCCGGTCAGCCCCAGCTCCTCAGCCTTGCGCACGGTCCAGTACCGGAATCCGACGGCCTGCACCACACCGTCCACGCGCGCGGTCAGCCGGACCCATTCGCCGGCGTCGCCCTTTGCCACCTCAGCCATGCTCCCAATCTAGTGCCACTCCCGCGGGCCGGGGCAGTGGCCCTGTGTGTTTTCCACAAGGGGACCTTCGCCCCTTACGCCGGGACTGCCCGGCCGCAAGGATGGTCGGGTGCACTGTGGGGACCTGTCGAGCCAACGGCAGGGGCACGTGGAAGTGCTTCACCCTCCCGCCGTGCCGCGTTGCCCGAAAGGACAAGAACAACATGGCAGGACAATTTGAAATCTTCACGGACGCAGAGGCGAACGTCCGTTTCCGGCTCCTCGGCGCCGACGGAACGGTCTTGGCGATCTCCAAGGCCTACGAGGACAAGCGCGCAGCCGCGGACGGCATCATGGCGGTCCGCGAGTGCGCCGGCACCGGCCTGATCAAGGAAGCCCGCTCCAACGCCTGGGGCGGCACCGGCAGCACGCGGGCAGGCCTGCCGAAGCCTGCGCACCGCCGGCACCGGCACATCCCCGCCGTCTAACCGGCGGATCGGCACACCCCGGGCGGGCAGCCCGGCACTATCGGGAGCCGCTATGGACGAAGCACTGGTCCACATCAGCAGCTTCCGGCTGGACTTCGGCGACGCCACCGTGGTCCGCGACCTGTCCTTTGACGTGCACGCCGGCGAGACCTTCGGCTTCCTCGGCAGCAACGGCTCCGGCAAGACCACCACCACCACCCGTGCCCTACTGGGCATTTACGAGCCCACGGCCGGAGCCCTCCACATCAATGGCCGGGCCGCGGCGCACTTCGGCCGGGGAATCCCCGACGGCGGCGGGCCGCTGAGGCGGGGCCTAACCCGCCGGGATTTCCCCGGGGCGCAGCGACGTGATCATCGTCCGGATGTCCCGGTACTCCGGCGTGGATTCGTACAGCCTGGCCTTCTCGAGGTACGGCAGGGACGGGTCGCCGGGCGTTGTGTTGTTCTCCGGGTTGTACGTCCCGCCGAAGAACGCGCCGCTCGGCGGCCAGAGGAACAGGTGGAACATAGGGCATGCCAGGTCCCCCGACTCTTCGGGCACCATGGTGATGCCATACGCGGCGATGGTGGACTGCGTGGCCAGCGGGTCGGGGTCGTCTCCCCGCGATTCGAACACATAGCGGGGCACCCCGCCATCGGCGCCTCCACCCTCGGCAAGCTCCACCATCGGCGCGCTGTCGTAGACCTCATACGGGGACTTGCCCATGCACTCCGCACCCGTCACGATGTTGGTCCGCAGGCTGGCCATGGGCTTCCCCTCGGCGTTGACCACGTCCACAAACTCCCCGCCCAGCGCCCCGCCGGGGTCCCTGACCGTCCAGCCCGCGGGATAGTCGAAGGACAGGCCGGCGTCCGTCGTCGTGAACGTCTTCCAGCCCGACGACGGCGTCCCCTCCGAAGGCGACGGCGTGCTTCCCGACGGCGTCGTGCCTGACGGCGTGCTGCCCGACGGCGTGCTGCCCGACGGCGTTGTGCCTGTGGGCGTCGCGGCCGGGGGCGCCGCACTTCCGTCCGGCGTGCCCGGCACCAGGTCGCAGGACGTCAGCAACAGGACCAGCCCAATGGCAGTGCCGAAGGCGAGGATTGTGGCGCGGGCTGTGCCACGCATCCGGGCCTCCAGTGCCGTGCCGGGTGGTCCCGCCGGTTTCCTCACGGTCCTACTTTCCGGCCGGCCGCAGTGACGTGATGGCCTGCTTGACGTCTTGGTACTCCGTGGTGTCCATGTATACCTCGGGGGTGTCCACATTCTGGGGAGCCCCCGGGGTGGTGTCGAACGGGTCATAGATGCCGCTGAACATGGCACGGTTGGGCGGCCAGGTGAAGTAGTGCGAGATGGGACAGGCCGTGTCCCCGAATGGCTCCGGCTCGGACGTGATCCCGTAACCGAATGTCATTCCCCGGGACGGATCGCTCGCCGCCGGATCGGTCCGGCCCTCATACACAAATCTGGGGGCCTCCCCGTCCTGGGCCAGCGCAGGGACGGGCTCGGTGTCGTACACCATAAAGGGCAGCTTCTCCGGGCACTCGGCACCCGAGGTCATGCCGGTCCGCAGTGTCGCCATCGTCCTGCCGTAGTCACTGACCAGG
The DNA here is from genome assembly GCF_052245515.1 of Pseudarthrobacter sp. 1C304. NCBI lineage: Bacteria > Bacillati > Actinomycetota > Actinomycetes > Micrococcales > Micrococcaceae > Pseudarthrobacter > Pseudarthrobacter sp. 1C304. The sequence continues at coordinate 41,324 of NZ_JBQQCH010000006.1, forward strand.
GCCACAAAAACACCGCCTTCGGCCGGCGGGCCCGCCGGGTCCACGATCCTCCACGCCTCCGGGTAGTCGAACGCCAGCGTGCCGTCCGACGTCGTGAACGTCTTCCAGCCGGCCGGAACCGGAGCGGGAGACGAAGTGGCGGTGCCGGGTGAGGCGCTGGCCGTTCCCGGCGAGGCGCCGGCCGACGTCGCCGGCGGGGAACCGGTGGCGGGCGCCGAAGCGGGCGACCCGCACCCTGCGAGCAGCGCGGCCGCGAAGAAAGCGCAGACAACAGTGGCGGTTGAAGCGGCTGGGCGCATGACACCCTCCCCCTGGGAAAGTTCAGTGATTGGACCATTCTCGGTGGTCCCGGCGGGGAAACTAGGGCCTTTGTACCCCTTGGTGCCCATGTGTTCAGGGCATGGCGTGCGGCCGTGATGCTTCCCACGTTGACGCCCCGCTGATTTCAAATGGCCGCCGAACCTTGCTAGAGCTTAACTAATGCAAGACGCCCTCGATCCCGCCATGCCCTTTCTGGTCCCCATCCTCGCGGTCGCGCTCGCCGTGGCCGGAGGCCTGCTCGCCTCCTGGCTGGTGCGGCGTGTGGTGCTCCGGCTCAACCGCAAGCAGGAGGCCCTCCGGGAGACGTCCCGGGTGGCGCGGATGCCGCTGCGCCTGGCGCTCTGCCTGATCGGCGTCCGGATTGCGCTGGGCCTGACCACCGAGGACGCCGAATGGCGCCGCAACGTGGACCACGCCCTGCAGATCGCGCTGATCGGTTCCCTCGCGTGGCTGGCCATCGCCGTCCTGCTCATCATCGAGACCATGGTGCTCACCCGCTACCGGGTGGACGTGGCGGACAACCGCCGTGCGCGGCGGCTCCGCACCCAGGTGATCCTGGCCCGGCGGATCGGCGTGGCCCTGATCGCGATCGTGGCTTTGGGCATCGCGATGCTGACGTTCCCGGCGATCCAGGCCCTCGGCGCAGGGCTCCTGGCCTCCGCCGGTGTGATCTCGATCGTGGCCGGCCTGGCCGCCCAAACGTCCCTGGTCAACGTCTTCGCCGGCATCCAGCTGGCCTTCACGGACGCGATCCGGGTGGACGATGTGGTGGTGGTGCAGAAGGAATGGGGCCGCATCGAGGAAATCACCCTGACCTACGTGGTGGTCCACATCTGGGACGACCGCCGCCTCATCCTTCCATCCACCTACTTCACCACCACCCCCTTCGAGAACTGGACCCGGCGGCAGTCCGAGGTGATGGGCACCGTGGAGTTCGACCTGGACTGGCGCGCCCCGGTCGAGGACATGCGCGCGGAGCTCAAGCGTGTCCTGGCCGGCACCGACCTCTGGGACGAGCGGGTGGGCATCCTGCAGATCACCGACGCCACCGCCGGCTTTGTCCGGGTCCGCATCCTGGTCAGCGCCGCGGACAGCGCCACCCTCTTTGATCTGCGCTGCCTCATCCGCGAGGAACTGGTGCTCTTCCTGCAGCAGGAACACCCGACGGCGCTCCCCCACGTGCGGCTCGAGCCGCTCGGTGCCGCTGCGCTGGGCACCGGGACGACCGGCGTCGGGACGCCCGGGGCTGCTGGCACAGCTGACGCGCCCGCCGGCACGACCACCGCCGCGCGGACCCGGAAAATCTCCGCGGCGGATGAAACCGTCCGGCACCCCGCCGACCCGCACGACTCCCAGCTGTTCACCGGATCCATCGAGGCGATCCAGCGCTCCAAGGCCTTCACCGGCCCCGGCGAGGAAGTGTTCGAGGACCGGGACAAGAGCATCGCCGCGCAGAACTAGGTCTTCCCAGCCTCCCGGAACTGGTCAATAATCAGACGTTGGTGAGTCAGCGCCGGTGCTGGCCGCCGGAGCCTGCCGGACCAGCTGAGGAGACCCGATGACGGTAGAACAGCCCACCGAAGAATCCGTGGAGGCTCCTGCCCGCGACTGGTTCCAGAGCGCCGTCGTCTACCAGATCTATCCGCGCAGCTTCGCCGATTCCAACGGCGACGGCATCGGGGACCTGCGCGGCATCATCAGCAAGCTCGACTACCTGCAGCGGCTGGGGGTCGACGTCGTCTGGCTGTCCCCGATCGACACCTCCCCGCAGGACGACAACGGCTACGACATCAGCGATTACCGCAACGTGGACCCGCTCTTCGGCACCCTCGAGGACCTGCAGGAACTGACGGACGGGCTGCACGCCCGGGGCATGAAACTGGTCATGGACCTGGTGGTCAACCACACCTCGGACGAGCACCCCTGGTTCGTCGAATCACGGTCCTCGACGGACAGCCCCAAGCGGGACTGGTACTGGTGGCGGCCGCCGCGCGAGGATTCCGGTAATGCCAGCGACGGCGGCCCTGCCGCTGGGCCGAGCAGCGCGGCACCAAACAACGAGGCACCAAACAGCGCGGCGCCGAACAACTGGGGGTCGGTGTTTTCCGGCCCGGCCTGGGAGTTCGACCAGGCCACCGGCGAATATTACCTTCACATCTTTTCCAAGAAGCAGCCGGACCTGAACTGGGAAAACCCGGAGGTGCGGGCCGCGGTCTACGAGATGATGAACTGGTGGCTGGACCGTGGTGTGGACGGGTTCCGGATGGACGTCATCAATTTCATCTCCAAGGACACCGCCCTGCCGGACGGCCCCATCGCCGCCGGGATGCTGTACGGCGACGGCAGCCCGTTCTTCATCGGCGGCCCGCGAATCCACGAGTTCCTGCAGGAGATGCACCGTGAGGTGTTCGCCGGCCGGCCCGGCCCGCTGCTGACCGTGGGCGAAATGCCCGGCGTGACCGTGGACCAGGCCGTCCTGTTCACCGACCCGGAGCGGGCCGAGGTGGACATGGTGTTCCAGTTCGAGCACGTGGCGCTGGACCAGGAGGACGGCAACAAGTGGCGGCCCAAGAAACTCAAGCTCACGGACCTCAAGCATTCCCTGGGCCGCTGGCAGGCCGGGCTGGCGGAGCGCGGCTGGAACAGCCTCTACTGGGGCAACCACGACCAGGCACGCGCGGTGTCGCGCTTCGGCGACGACGGCAAGTACCGTGAGCTGTCCGCGAAGATGCTCGCCGGCATCCTGCACCTGCACCGCGGCACGCCCTACGTCTACCAGGGCGAGGAACTGGGCATGACCAACATGACGTTCGGCGCCATCAGCGACTACCGCGACATTGAGGTCCTCAACCACCACCGCGAAGCCACCACCCACTTGGGCCACACCGATGCCGAGGTCCTCGCCGCCCTGGCACCGCTGAACCGCGACAACGCCCGCACGCCGGTCCAGTGGGACGCCTCGCGGCACGCCGGCTTCACCACAGGATCGCCGTGGATTGCGGTCAACCCGAACGCCAACCACATCAACGCCGCCGCCCAGGTGGACGATCCCGACTCGGTGTACAGCTTCTACCGGCAAGTGATCGCGCTGCGGCACAGCGAGCCGGTGGTGTCCCACGGGGACTTCACCATGCTCCTGCCGCGGGACGAGCACGTCTACGCGTTTGTCCGCTCGTTGCCGGACACCCAGCTGCTGGTGCTGGGCAACTTCTCCAGACAGGACCAGGACGTGGCGCTCGACGACGCCGACGTTCCGGTGGCCTGGGGCAGCGCGGAGCTGATCCTGGGCAACTACCCCGCCGACCCTTCGGTGCCGCGCCTGCACCTCCGGCCGTGGGAGCTGAAGGTCTTCCGCGCCGGGCACTGACGGCCGGCCGCTGACCAGGACCACCACGCACCATCCGCAACGAGTGAGGGAGCCCGGCATGACCATTCCACCGCCACACGAACCTGAGCCGTTTCCGCCGGAACCCGGGCCCACCACGCCCGAGCCGCAGCCCGCGGACCCGTTCCCGCCGGAGCCCGGCCCGGTGCCGCCGCCGGCGCCGATTCCGGAACCCGGCCCCTCGCCAACACCCGGCCCGTTCCCCTCGCCCGGCCCGCTGCCCATTCCGGACCCCGGCCCGGTCCCGCCGCGGCCGGACCCGACCCGGTTCTAGCGCCCGCGGGTTCTCGCGAGCACAGGTTCTGACGACCCGCGAAACCGCCCGCGCTACGCAAAAGACCCCTCGACACCCGAATACGGGGGCGAGGGGTCTTTTGCGCGTCGTTAGCGGGAAGGCGCGTCGCCGGCGGGAAGACGCGTCGGCCGCGCGAATACGGGCGCGAGGGGTCTTTTGCGCGTCGTCCGCGGGAAGACGCGTCGCCGGCTACGGCAGGACGATGTCGCGGGTGCGGTGGTCGTAGTGGATGACCAGCACGCCGCCGGAGTGGTGCACCTCGTGGTTGGCGCCGTCGAACGCACCGAACGCACCGAAGTTCTCGTCCCAGGAGCGGTTGAGCGCGATCTTGAAGCTGTAGAACCCCGCAGGGAGGTCCGCCGCGATTTTCCACAGCTGGTCCACCTGGTCGAGTTCCATCTGTGACTCGTCGTACTGCGGAGCCCAGTTGGCCGGCGCGCCCAGCAGAATGTTGAAGTCACCCGCCACGGCGACGGCATCGGGCTGGTCGATGGTCTCGACGCTGACCGCGGGGGCCGCGGGTGCCGTGGCGCCGGCGGTGCCAGCGGCAGCGGCGGTGTCAGCCGTGGCGCCCGCGGTTTCAGTCTTGTCGGCTGCCTTGCGCTTGCGGACCGCCTTGGCGACAGGGGCTACGGCCTCTTCCACCAGCTTGGCGGCTTTGCCGGCAACCTTCTCGGCGACTGTGGTTGCCTTCGCGGCAGACTTGGGCGCGGCCTTAGAGGCCGGCTTTGAGGCGGCCTCCGGTGCGGCCTTGGCAGCAGGTTTCACGGCGGGCGCCCCGGGAAGCGGGGTGTCGGCGGGAACGGGAGTTCCGGCGTCGAGCGCTGCGGCGAACGCGGCAGGGTCAGCGAAGGCCACGGTGGCGCGCTGGCCTTCCTCCGGAATGGTCCAGCCTGAACGACCCTTGACCAGCCAGCCGGCCTTGACCAGCTTCGCGGTGGCGGTGGTCAACGCCTTGTGTCCGCGGGGGATGCCGCCGCTCAGCAGTTCACGCTCCGACTCGTTGAGCGGGACGCGGGCGATCGCCTCGCCCAGCACCGCTCCGGCGTTCAGCTTCTGGTCCGTCCACAGCCCCTCGGCCAGCACGTCCAGGACGGCTTTGAGTCGAAGGGTGGTGTTTTCCGCAGTGTTGGTACCCATGGGTCTCCTCTAGAAGCAATTGATCCACCTGCATTTTGCCAAGAGTGAATGCGTTTGCGCGAGTGGACACTGTTAACTCTGTGTGTCGTGACCCACTGTGACAGGCCCAACCGGGGTGCGCCCGGGACCAACTCACCGCTACCCGTCAGTAGATAAAGCAACGCGGGGTCACATACGGCCCATCCCAGCCGCCGGAATGGCTCGTAAGTGACCCCGCGTTGCTTGGGGGTGGCGTCAGAGCTTGGGAACCAGGACCGGGGTGTCCTTCTTGTACGCCTCGTAGTCGGCCTGGCCGCCCCACTTCTTGTCCGACTTCTTCTCCAGGAGCGGCACACCGCTGACCTTGGTGAGCAACAGAATGACGAATACCGGGGAGATGAGGGCTACCCACTGCCATCCGTTGAGCGCCGGGATGGCCACGATGGCCACGCCAATCCACACCAGGATCTCGCCGAAGTAGTTGGGGTGGCGCGACTTGGCCCACAGCCCGGTGGAAATGAAGGTGCCCTTGTTGGCAGGGTCCGCGTTGAAGCGGGACTTCTGCAGGTCGGCCACCACCTCGAAGGCGAAGCCGGCGGCCCACACCAGGAAGCCCACCAGCGCGAAAGCGTCCAGCGCCACGCGGGTCTCGGAGGTCATGGCGACCCACGCGGCGGCTGCGGTGAAGGTCACCCAGAGGCCCTGGATGGTCCACACGTTGAGGAACCGGACAAAGGAGGGCTTGATCTCATCGAAGCGGTCGTCCTTGCCGGCCTTGCTGATCCGGCGGAACAGGAAGCTTCCCAGCCGCACGGCCCAGACGAGGACCATGCCGCCGAGCAGCAGCGCCCGCGCGTCGATTCCCGGCGTGAGCAGGAGCAGCAGCAGCGTGATGGTGATGTAGGTCAGGGAGCCGGTCAGGTCGTAAAACTTCTCGGTCTGGGCCTTGAAGGAGGGAATGAACACCAGCCACTGGATGATGAACGCGGCCGCCACGGCCAGGGCGAAGACCGGAACGCCGCCGAGCGTGGCGCCGCCCTGGGACCCCGCCACAGCCAGCAGCGCTCCGAGCAGCACCACCACAGGCAGGACGATAAGCGACTTACGGTACGAATCCTTCATCAGGACATTCCTTTCGTCCACGGAGCGGGCCGCGGCTGGCACGGACCCGGGAGACACCGCAGGCATCAACAGTTTTAGCAATCGTAGTAGATAATCAAATAAGATTGAATAATAGAGCATCTAATAAGATGGAAGACTAGCGGAAACTGGGACCGGAGGAAGGGGTATGACCGTGTCGCACTACCATCCGGCCACGTTGGCCCTGCAGGGTCTCTTCACCCTCGCCAACGAAACCGAACGGGAAATCGCCCGCAGCATGGGGCTGAACCTGACCGACTTCCGTGCCCTGTCGGCGCTATCACAGTCCGGTCCGGTGACGGTGGGCCAGCTCGCCGAGGAACTGGGCGCCACTCCGGCCACCACCACCGCGATTGTGAACCGGCTGGAGTCCCGCGGCTACCTCGAACGCCACCGGGGCATTGCGGACCGGCGCCGCGTCCAGGTGAGCGTCACGCCCGCCGCCCACCATGACATCTCGGCCGTGATGCGGCCCCTCATGACCGCCGCCAACGATCACATCACGGCTTTGCCCGCCGACCACAAGACGGTCATCGCGGACTTCCTCGACGTCGCCCGGCACCTGATGCAGGACCACCTGAACGCACTTTCGACAAAGGACGCCCCATGAGAGAGTTCACCACCCCGCTGCTGGTTGATCCGGCCGGCCACCGGAACGCCACCGAGCTGCTGATGCAGCGGGTGCGCTCCTCCCCTGACCACATCGCCTTTGAGGTGCGGGCCGCGGACGCCCCCATCACCAGCCCCTGGCGCCAGGTCACCACCCGGCAGTTCGCTGACGAGGTGCGTGCCCTGGCCAAGGGCTTCATCGCGGCCGGCATCAACCCGGGCGAATCCCTCGCCATCATGTCCCCCACCCGGTACGAGTGGGCACTGGCGGACATGGCAGCGTGGTTCGCGGGCGCCGTCGTCGTTCCGATTTACGAGACTTCGGCGGCTCCGCAGGTCACAGCGGTCCTCAACGACGCCGGCGTCCGCCTGGCCGTTGCCGGCACCGCTGGGCATGCCCTCCTGCTGGAACAAGGGTTTGCGCACGCCGGGATCCCGAGCCTGGGGGTCTGGACCATGGACGCCCGCCCGGGGGCGGACCTCGCCGATCTCAAGGCCCTCGGCGCCGAAGTTCCCGACGATGCTGTCGAGGAGCGGCGCCTGCTGGCCGGCCTCGATTCGGTGGCCACGATCGTCTACACCTCCGGCACCACCGCCGCCCCCAAGGGCGCCCTCATCACGCACGGCAACTTCGTCGGCCAGGTGCTCAATGTGGCCGCCGCCTACACGGAAGTGGTCCGCGAGGCCGGCAACACCATCATCTTCCTGCCCATGGCGCACGTGCTGGCCCGGGGGCTGCAGCTGACCTGCCTGGCCAACGGCATGCGCATTGCGCACTTGTCCGACCCCAAGGATGTGGTGCCCGCCCTCGGCGTCCTGAAGCCCACCTTCTTGGTAGTGGTTCCCCGCGTGCTGCAGAAAATCCAGGCATCCGCGGCGGCGGCCGCCGCGCAGAAACACCTCGGAGGGGTGTGGGCGGCCGCGCAGCGCACCGCCGTCGCATGGGGCCGGCTGGCCGAAGCCCGCGACGCCGGCCCGGCAGCCAAGCCCGCGGCAGGCCTCTGGCTGCGGCACGCGCTGTTCGACCGGCTCTTCTATGCCCGGCTCCGGAGGCTGATGGGCGGACGGCTCGACTACCTCTTGTCCGGCGCCGCCGCGCTCGACGCCGAGCTGTCGCTCTTCTTCCGCGGGCTCGGCCTGCCGGTCATCGAAGGGTACGGGCTCACCGAAACCACCGCCCCGCTGACCGGAAACATGCCCGGCTCCATCCGGGCCGGCTCGGTGGGCGTCCCGATGCCCGGCACCACTGTCCGGCTCTCGGAGCAGGGCGAGGTGATGGCCCGCGGCGTCGGCGTGTTTGCCGGCTACCGCAGGCCCGCCGACAATGCGGACGCCTTCGTGGACGGGTTCTTCCGCACCGGTGACCTCGGCGAGCTCGACGAACTGGGTCGCCTTACCCTCAGGGGCCGGATCAAGGATGTCATTGTCACCGCGGGCGGCAAGACCGTCTCCCCGGCCATCTGGGAAGGCTACGTGGAGGGGGATCCCCTCGTGGCCCACGCCGTGATGGTGGGCGAGGGCAAACCGTTCCTCGGCGGCCTGGTGCTGCTGGACCCGGAATCCGTCGCCGCCTGGGCGGAGCGCGAGGGCATCGCGGATCTGGCGGGCCTGCGGATCCCGGACGACGGCGGTGCCGTCCAGATCGATGACCACCGGCTCCTCACGGCCATCGGCAAGGCGGTCAGCGCCGCGAATGCCAAAATCGCGCAGTCAGAGCAGGTGCGCCGCTGGGTGCTGCTGCTCGCGGACCTCACCGAAGCCAACGGGAACGTGACCCCCACCATGAAGCTCAAGCGCGCCACCCTCACCGAGCGCGCGCAGCACATCGTCGACAGCCTCTACACCGACCCCCGCCCCACCGACACGAGGAGCCACGCATGAACGCCCGCACCAAAACATGGCTGCTGTCCTACGCGGCCGCCGCCGTGATCTTCGCCGCCATCGACGTCGTCTGGATCCTGACCGTGGCAAACCGGCAGTACGAAAACCACATCCCCCACCTGATGGCGCCCAGCGTCAACGCTGCCGGCGCCGTCGCGTTCTACCTCATCTTCGTCGCGGGGATTGTGCACTTCGGCATCCGCCCCAACGATCCGGACGCCACCTTGCGGCAGCGGGTGACGGGTGCCGCCCTGTATGGGTTCTTCACTTACGCCACGTGGGCCCTGACGGCGCTGGCCGTCCTGGACGGGTTCCCGGCGGTCGTGGCACTGACCGACATCGCCTGGGGTGTCGCGGTGTGCAGCGCCGTCACGTGGCTGACGGCCACGCTGCTGCGGCGCAAACTCGCCCGGGCAACCGCCTCGGCGTAGTCCGCTCCTCCAGAAGCAACGCGGGGTCACTCCCGGCCCATCGCAGCCCCTCGGATGGACCGCAGGTGACCCCGCGTTGCTGTTGTCAGTCCCCGGCGCTCCATTCCGCACCGGTCTCGGCCATGTACGCAGCAACGGCCGCGTCCACGGTGCGGTAGAAGTGCAGCGGATTGATCTGCCGGGTCAGTTCGTACCGTTCGATCTTCTCCCTGACCCCGTGCTTGAGCTCCGCGAAAACCAGGGACGTGCCCTGCGAGTTCAGTTCGACGTCCAGTTCCAGCAGCACGTCCGAGGCGGTGGTGTCGACGTCGGTGATGGGTTCGGCGGCAATGACGATCCACCGCGGTTTGGGTTCGGTCCGGGCAATCCGGCGGATGTTCTCGCGGAACGGCCGGACGTTGGCGAAGAACAGGGGCGCGTCAAACCGGTAGATCACCAGGCCGGGCAGGTGCTTCGCCTCCGGATGGAAGTGAACGTCATGGTAGCCCTCCACTCCCGGCACCCGGCCGATCACCGTCTCGTAGGGCCACCATGCGCGCCGGAAAATGTTGAGGATGGACAGCCCCACCGCAATGCCGATGCCGGGCAGGACCCCCAGCAGCGTCACCCCCAGGAACGCGGCCACCGACAGGTTGAACTCGGTCTTGCGCTGGCGCCACAGCCGCACGGTGCCCGGGATATCGGCGAGGGATATCGACGCGGTAATCACAATGGCCGCCAGGGCCGGCTGCGGCAGGTTCCGGAACAGGCCCGGCAGCAGCACCAGCATCAGGAGGATCAGTACGGCACCGGTCACGCCGGTGAGCTGGGACTTTGAACCGGACCGTTCCGCCACCGCGGTCCGGGAGCCGCTGGTGCTCACCGGAAAACCCTGGAACAGGCCCGCCGCGAGGTTGGCAGCCCCGATCCCGATCATTTCCTGGTTCCCCCGGATCTCGTCGCCGGAGCGCGCGGCGAACGACGACGCCGTCGAGATCGTGTCCGTCAGGGACACCAGCGCGATGCCGAGGGCGCCGGCGAACATCAGGGCGAAGTCCGAGAAGTCCAGGTACGGGATGGTGAACGGAGGGAAGCCCTGCGGGAGCTCCCCCACCAGGGAGACCCCCCGGTCCGCGAGGCCAAACAGCGTCGTCGCGCCGATGGCGAGCACCACCATCACCAGCACCGACGGGACCTTCGGCAGCCACCGCTGCAGGGCAAGGATCAGCACAATCCCTGAGATCCCGACGGCGGCCGCGGCCACCACCGTCTCGCCCCCGGCCACGCCCTGCAGGAAGCCGACGATGTCCCCGATGAAGGTATCGGAGTCCACCGAGAACCCGAAGAGCTTCGGAAGCTGGCCGACCAGGATGGTGACCGCGAGGCCGTTCATGTACCCGATCATGGTCGGCTTGGAGATCAGGTCCGCGATGAACCCGAGTTTCGCGACGGAGGCGAGGACCATGATGGCGCCGACCATCAGTGCCAGCATGGAGGCGAGGACAACCGCTTTCTGCGGGTCGCCGTCGGACGCCACCAGCGGCAGGACCGTGGCCGCGATCATGGGCCCCAGCGAAGAGTCCGGACCCAGCACCAGGATGCGGGACGGGCCGAACACCGCGTAGGCGAGCAGGCAGAGGACGGTGGTGTACAGGCCGGTGATCGGCGGCAGCCCGGCCAGTTCCGCGTAGGCCATGCCCTGCGGGACCAGCAGCGTCGACAGGACGATTCCTGCGACGATGTCCTTGCCGAACCATTCCTTCCGGTACGCCGCGGCGACGTCGAATCCCGGCATCAGCCGGCGCAGCCAGCCCGCCTGCGGCCGCCGTCGTGCAGTCTCGGTCATAGGTGCACTCTGCCCGGCGGCAGCCCCTGGTGCATCCTCCGCCGCGGGTGAACCGGACCCAGCCCCGTTGCCCTATCAGATATGGGGCCCATCCGGCGGTTTTGACCCCCAAAACTGATAGGGCAACGCTGGGTTAGCGCCCGGACGCCGCCAGCTCGGCCAGCAGCTCCGTCTTGCGCTCCTCGCTCGCGAAGGAGGACCGGATGGAGTTGGCTGCCATCCGCACGCAGTCGAACTCGGACAGCCCGATCACGGACTTCAGCTGCGCAAAGTTGTCGTCGACGTAGCCGCCAAAGTAGGCCGGATCGTCCGAGTTCACGCTGACGTTCAGCCCCGCCGCGAGCATGGCCGGCAGCGGGTGTTCCTTCAGGGTGTCCACGGCCCGCAGCCGGACGTTGGACAGCGGGCAAACGGTCAGCGGCATCAGCTCGTGCACCAGGCGCTCCACCAGCTCCGGGTCCTCCATGCAGCGGATGCCGTGATCGATCCGCTCCACGTCCAAAAGATCCAGTGCGTCAATGATGTACGACGGCGGGCCCTCCTCGCCGGCGTGCGCAATCCGGTGCAGCCCGGCGTCCTTGGCCCGGGCAAACAGCCGCTGGAACTTGGCCGGCGGGTTGCCCACCTCGGCCGAATCCAGGCCGATGCCGGCGATCGGCGCGTTCAGGGCGAGCAGCTGCTCCAGCACCTCCAGCGCCGAGTCCTCGGACAGGTCCCGCAGGAACGCGGCGATCAGCAGGGTGGAGATGCCGAATTCCTGCTCCGACACGGCCAGCACCGATGCCACGCCGTTCACGCAGGTCTCCAGCGCCACCCCGCGGGACACGTGCGCCTGCGGGTCCAGCATGATTTCGGCGTGCCGCACCCCGGCGAGCGCGGCGCGGGACAGGTACGCCCGGGTCATGTCCGCGAAGTCCTGCTCGGTCTGCAGTACGGCCATGTTGGCGTAGTACAGGTCCAGGAACGACTGCAGGTCCGTGAACTCGTACCGCGAGCGCAGCTCGTCCAGGTCCGCATAGGGCAGCTGGATCCCGTTGCGTTCGGCCAGGGCGAAGATCAGCTCTGGCTCCAGGGTCCCCTCGATGTGCAGGTGGAGTTCGGCCACCGGCAGCGGGCCGTGCACTTCCTCGGGCACCTCGGCGAATTCGGGAACCTCGGGGGTGGCGGGTGCTGGGTGGTCCTGTCCGGTGTTGTCCTGTGCGGGGCCGGCCGGTGCAGCACCCGCGGCGGCCGGGACGCCGTCGTTAGTTTCCATTGGGTAAGGATATGCCCGCGGGCCGCGGACACCGATAGAGTCAATTCGATGCACCTTGACCAGCTTGCTTCCGATCCGTCCGGCGGGACTTCCGCTCCCGACCACACCACGGACGGCTTTGTCCGGGTCCGCGGCGCCCGGGAAAACAACCTGCGGAACGTGGACGTGGACGTGCCCCGCGACGCGATCGTGGCCTTCACCGGGGTGTCCGGGTCCGGAAAGTCCTCGCTGGCGTTCGGCACCATCTACGCCGAGGCCCAGCGCCGCTACTTCGAGTCCGTGGCGCCCTACGCCCGCCGCCTGATCCAGCAGGGCCACAACCCCAAGGTGGAGATGATCACCGGGCTGCCGCCCGCCGTCGCGCTCCAGCAGCGCCGCGGGACGCCGAGTTCGCGGTCCACCGTGGGCACCGTCACCACGCTCTCCAACTCACTGCGCATGCTCTTCTCCAGGGCCGGCAGCTACCCCGACGGCGCCAGCCAGCTCGATTCCGACGCGTTCTCCCCCAACACGGCCGCCGGGGCCTGCCCGGAATGCCATGGGCTGGGCATCGCCCACACCGTCACCGAATCCTCGCTGGTGCCGGACCCGTCGCTGAGCATCCGCGACGGCGCGATTGCTGCGTGGCCCGGCGCTTGGCAGGGCAAAAACCTGCGCGACATCCTCACCCACTTGGGCTACGACGTCGACACCCCCTGGCGGAAACTGCCTCGGAAGGACCGGGACTGGATCCTCTTCACCGAGGAACAGCCCGTGGTGGAGGTGACGCCGCAGCGCGACCGTGTGGCCAAGCCGTACAAGGGCCGCTTCTGGAGCGCCAAGAGCTACGTGCTGCACACCCTCGCCGATTCCAAGAGCACCACCATGCGCGACCGGGTACTGCGCTTCATGGAAACCGGCCCCTGCCCCGTCTGCAGCGGCAGCGGGCTCACCCCCGCGGCCCTGGCCGTGACATTCGTCGGCCGCACCATCGCGGAGCTCAACGCGGTGCCCATGAGCGACCTGGCCGAGATCATCCGCCCCACCACCGAGCTCACCAAGGCTGGAACCGCCTCGCGCAAGCAGGCCTCCGGCGAGTCCAACGAGGTGGCCGTGGCCATCACCCGGGACCTGCTGCAGCGCGTCACGGTACTGCTGGACCTCGGCCTGGGCTACCTCGCGCTGGGCCGGTCCACCCCCACCCTCTCCCCCGGCGAGATGCAGCGGCTGCGCATCGCCACCCAGCTCCGCTCCGGCCTGTTCGGGGTCATCTACGTGCTGGACGAGCCCTCCGCCGGCCTGCACCCGGCCGACGCCGAGCCCCTGCTCGCGGTCCTGGATCAGCTCAAGGCCTCCGGCAACTCGGTGTTCGTGGTGGAGCACAACATGGACATCGTCCGCAGCGCCGACTGGCTGGTGGACGTCGGCCCGCGCGCCGGCGAGGGCGGCGGCGAGGTGCTCTACAGCGGCCCCGTCGCCGGGCTCGCCGACGTCGATGCGTCCGTGACCCGGCCGTTCCTGTTCCCGGACGGGCCGCGTACCGCAAAAGGTTCCGAGGCAACGCACGACGGCGGCACGAGCCGCCGTGGCGCGGCCGACGCCCGACGGGAGGCCGGCAGCTGGCTGGAGCTGCGTGACATCACCCGCCACAACCTGCGCGAGCTCGACGCCGATTTCCCGCTCGGCGTGCTCACCGCGGTCACCGGCGTCTCCGGCTCCGGCAAGTCCACCCTGGTCAGCCAGGTCCTCGCCGAGGTGGTGGGCGCCCGGCTGCACCCGGAGGCCGACGCCGCCAAAGGCGCGGAAGAGCTGGAAACCGCCGAGGTCGCGGCCGAGCCGCTGTCCGTAGGCCCGGTCTCCGGGCTGGACCAGCTGGACCGGCTGGTCAAGGTGGACCAGAAGCCGATCGGCCGCACCCCGCGCTCCAACCTCGCCACCTACACCGGGTTGTTCGACGCCGTCCGCAAGGAATTCGCCGCCACGGACGAGGCCAAGGCCCGCGGCTTCGGTGCCGGCCGCTTCTCCTTCAACGTCGCGGGCGGCCGGTGCGAGACGTGCCAGGGCGAGGGGTTCGTCGCCGTCGAGCTGTTGTTCCTGCCCGGCAGCTACGGCCCCTGCCCTGAATGCCACGGCTCGCGGTACAACCCGGAGACCCTCGAGGTCACCTACCGCGGCAAGAACGTCGCGGAGGTCCTCGGCATGACGGTGAACGCCGCCGCCGAGTTCCTGGCCGAGGTCCCAGCCGCCTCCCGCAGCCTGCAGACGCTGCGGGAGGTGGGCCTGGGCTACCTGCGGCTCGGACAGCCCGCCACTGAACTCTCCGGCGGCGAAGCCCAGCGCATCAAGCTCGCCACCGAACTGCAGCGCACCCAGCGCGGGCACTCGCTCTACCTGCTGGACGAGCCCACCACGGGCCTGCACCCGGCCGACGTCGAACTGCTCATGGCGCAGCTGCACCGGCTGGTGGACGCCGGGAACACGGTGATCGTGGTGGAGCACGAGATGGACGTGGTGGCTGCGGCGGACTGGGTGATCGACCTCGGCCCGGCCGGTGGCGACGCTGGCGGCAAGATCATCGCGGTAGGGACCCCTGCCGACGTCGCGCGGTCCAAGAAAAGCCGGACGGCGCCGTACCTTGCCGCGGTGCTGGGAAGCTGACCGCGGGGCGCCCGAAACACCGCCGAGGGATTCTATCGGCGGGCCCAACAAAAATAACGGCTTGATAACGGCGGGCGACTGTTTTAGCCTAGGGTGCATGCCCGAGGACCGGGTAGTGAATGCCCGGTGCTGCCACCACCAGATACTGCCCGACCGGTAGACACCGTCATGACCTCTATTGTCAGGGGCGGGCAGTAGTGCGATAACGTCCGGGGACGGACCGAGCACCGGTGGCCCTCAGGAGCATCTGTCCCATGAAGAAATTCACCTACAGCACTGCCGCGCGCCGCGGAGCCACCCTGGCGGCCGTTACGATGGCCGGCGTCGCGCTGTCCGCGTCGGCCGCCAACGCGGCCGTCCCCAGCACCACTTCCAGCACCGTCTGGGATTCGCTGGCCCAGTGCGAGAGCAGCGGAAACTGGGGAATTAACAACGGAAACGGCTACGCCGGCGGGCTGCAGTTCAGCCCCAGCACCTGGGCGGCCTACGGCGGAACGGGTTCAGCCGCGAACGCCAGCCGTGAGCAGCAAATCGCTGTTGCAGAGAGGGTGCAGGCAGGCCAGGGCTGGGGAGCGTGGCCCGCCTGCGCTGCGAAGCTGGGCCTGAGCGGCGGCGCGGTTGCTCCGCAGAGCGCGCCGCAAGCGCAGGCTCCCGCACCGGCCAAGGCGACCGCCAAGGCTCCGGTGCGCAGCGTCGCCCCCAAGGCTGCCGCCCCGGCGCCCGCCGCCAAGGCCGTTGCCCCCGCGAAGGCGGCGCCGCGCCACGCCGCGCCCGTTGCCCTGAGCGGCGAGAGCTACACCGTCCAGAGCGGCGACACGCTCAGCAAGGTCGCGGAGAAGCTCAACATCGCGGGCGGCTGGCAGCTGCTGGCCGATGCCAACGCCTCGACCGTCAGCGACCCTGACCTGGTGTTCCCGGGGCAGGTATTGCAGCTGCCTGCCTGAGCTGGCCGTAACTAGCCGTTAAACCACGACGCCGGAGCGTCCTCCTTTGCGGGGAGCTCCGGCGTCGTGCTGCTTTGAGTGGTGGCTCGTGGTCGCATATCGGGCCGGTGCGGCCTGGCTCCGGCGGGCCAGGGCCGGCCGTTCAGTGGCCACCGCACGGTGGTTGGCGGCATCATTACCCGTACGGGACGAATCTTTCCCGCGCCACTCTGCTGCCGAGGGATGATCATGGCCGCGAAACCAGATAAACCGGGAAGACGAAGAACGGCCGCAGCCCTTTATGCATGCCTGTGCCTGCTGATGGCCGGCTGCCAGCCGGGCTCCCCTGACCCCGCCCCGCCAACTGCGCCAGTTCCTGGTCCAGCTCCGGAGATTTCCGGGGATTCCCTGCATTTCACCGCGCAGGGTGACATCGGGGTCAAGAAAACCTCCAAACAGGTGCTGGACACGATCGCCGGCCTCAATCCGCAGTTAAACCTTGCCCTCGGCGACTTCAGCTACAAGGACGGTATCGAGCAACAGTTCTGCGACATGGTCAAGGGCAAGCTGGGCCCGGATTTCCCTTACCAAGTCATCGCGGGCAACCATGACAGCGACGGCACGGACGGCGACATCGCCAAGATCGCCAAGTGCCTGCCCAACAGGCTTCCGGGCCTGCAAGGGGACTACGGGACGCAGTGGTACGTCGATGTCCCAGAAAAGAACCCCCTGGTACGGCTCATCATGGTCTCCCCCGGCATCCCCTTCGAGGACGGGCAGCAGCTGGACTATTCCAGTGGCAGCGACCGCCTGGGCTGGACCACCAAGGCCATCGACGGGGCCGCGCAGGCCAACATCCCCTGGACCATCCTCGGGATGCACGCCGCGTGCCTAAGCGTGGGCCGATACGACGGCTGCTCGGTCGGCCGCGAATTCGCCAACATGCTGCTGGCCAAGAAAGTCGACCTGGTCCTCACCGGCCATGACCACATTTACCAGCGCACCCACCAGCTGGCGCTGGGCCCCGACTGCCCAGCATTGGTGCCCGATACGTTTTCCCCGGGCTGCATCACCGATTCTGACGACACCCTGGCCAAAAGCACCGGGACCGTGTTCACCACCATCGGGGTGGGCGGTGAAAGCATCTACGATGTGCACAAAGACGACTCCGAGGCCGGCTATTTCGCCGCCTTCTCCGGCAAAAACCGCGCCCCCGCCTTCGGCACCCTTGACGTCATCCTGACCGCAGACAAGCTCTCCGCCAGGTTTGTCCCGGCTGACGGCTACACCTTCACCGACGCGTTCAGCATCAGCCGGCAGTAAGGCCCACACCCGGGACGGATGGGAACCTCTCCGGGCTAGGCAGCGACCGGAAGTTCGCGGATGATGCGCACTTTCCAGGCCGTGTCGTCGCTGGTGTCGAGCAGGGCCACGGTGCCCATGGCGAGGTGCAGGGCCACCCGCTTGGCGGCGAGGAGCTCGAGGTACAGGCTCTCGTTCATGCGGGCCGGTGCGTCAATGACGTACTTCACGGCATCGCGGACCTTGCGGTAGTTGTCGCTCTTTTCGCGCTTGAGGTGCAGTTCCAGCATTCGCCGCTGCTTGATCTTCGGCTCGTGCCGGTTCAGCCAGGAGACCGCGGCGTGGACCGCCACCACCACGCTGAGCGAAATGACATAGATTTCCCAGCCGCTGGAGAGCAGGAACAGGGGAAGGTTGGCGATGGCCACCGCCGCAATGAACAGCCTGAGCGCCACCAGACGGCGCATGGTCAGCGCCACGGAGGCCATGGCCGCGCGGAAACCGTTCTGCTCCGTGCGGGCGGCCGCGGGATCGATGGTGAACTCTTCCAGGACCACGATGCCCTTGGCTTCAGGACTCAGCATTTGTCCGTATTTGGGCCGGAAGACAGGCGCTGCGGGCGCCTCAGATGCAGCTGACGTATTGATCGACATAGGAGAGTCCTCATGCGCGCAGGGGGTCTTTGTGATAGCTTACGCGCGATCCGCGGGCGCGTCTTGCCCCTTCCGAAATGTGAACACCCTCACCCGCGGCCGTCCGCAATTGGCGCATCGGCTCCGTGGCCTCAAACTGGACTGATGCAGACTTTTCTCCCCTTCCCCGATTTCCAGCAGAGCGCCGCGGTTTTGGACCGCGCCCGGCTCGGCAAGCAGCGCGTCGAGGCGCTGCAGACCCTGCGTGCGCTGGTGATCCCGGAGTACGGCTGGCAGTCGCACCCGGCCATCCGGATGTGGATGGGGTATGTTCCCGCGCTGACCATGTACGGCCTGGCGATGGTGGACGAGTGGACCGCCCGCGGCGGCGCGGACACCACTCGCGAGAAGATCATGGAATTCGCGCCGCAGGCCGCCCACCCCGGCTATGCGGACAAGATCCCGATGCCGCCGTGGCTCGGCAACCCCGAAGTGCACCTCAGCCACCGGTCCCGGCTGATCGCCAAGGACCCGCGGTTCTACACCGAGCTGTTCCCGGACACGGAACCCGATCTGGAGTACGTCTGGCCCGAGCCCAAGCACGAGCTGCTGCCGGAGGATCCCACCGGCGACCGCATGTGGGTCCTCCGCCTGCCACTCGGCGACACCGCCCCGGACAAGCTGGACACGGTGAGCCTGCCGCTCGTGGGCCGGGCGAAGGCTGTTGCCGACGCCGCCGACGATGACTACCAGTTCGTGTACGCGGACTCCGGCTCCCGCCGGCCCAAGGTGCGCAAGCTTCCGCCGAAGCAGCTCGTCAAGAAGCCCACCCGCAAACGCCAGCAGCAGGAAGAAGCGTTCAACACGCTTCCCGGCAAGTCGACCATCGCGATCCCGTTCGACGGCGGCGCGTCCTTCGCCGTCGGCAAGGTTCTGGGCCGTCCGATCACCGTGAACGGCCGCTTCGCGCGCCACTTCGAGGTTGACGAGATCCTGAAGCGCTCGGACTTCGATTACCCGGCGCTTCTGCAGGATCCGCGGGTGTTCTTCCCCATCCCGGCGCGGTAACCGGACGACGGCGGGCCGGGTCCGGCGGCGGCAGGCCGCGGGCCGCGCGGAAGGCGGGTGCCCGACGGCGGCAAACCGCGCCGCGCGGGTGATCCGCCGTCGGCTGGCTTATGCTGACTCCCGCACGTCTGCACCAATCGCTGCAGCACGGCAGACCATCGCTAGTTGGGGGACAACATGGCTGCAGGAGACAGGGCTGCCGAACAATCGCGGCTGGCCGCGGAACGCGTTCAGCGTTTGCGACGGGAGCTTGAACAGGCGGAGCGAAATGCACACGCATGGTCTGCGGGCGCTGCCGGCGAAGCCGCCGTCGCCGACCGAATGACCCGGCTGGAGGCCCTTGGCTGGCTCGCGCTTCATGACGTTCACTGGCCGGGAAGACCGAAAGCCAACCTCGACCACATCCTGGTGGGTCCCGGCGGCATCTTGATCGTTGATGCCAAGAACTGGAGCGGCGACGTCCAGTTGAGTCACGGAGTCCTCCGCCAAAACGGGTATAACAAGGAATCAACGGTCTCGGGGATTCTCCAGCAATGCTCAGCCTTGGCAGCGCTCCTGGAGCCGGAACACCGGCGCCTGGTCCAAGGGTGGATCTGCTTGGTAGGACAGCCGCACCTTCAAGGCACAACGTCCAACGGAATACGCATCGAAGGCCTGGACACTCTCCGCGGGGCGGTGGCGGACCTGCCGGCCGTACTCGATCCGGTCCTTGTGCCCACCATCCACGCGCATTTGCAGGGGCTGCTGGGCGGCGCAACCAGTCCCCGGCTGATGACGACGGCCCAATTTAAACCTCACAACGTCAACCACCACGACGGCGCAGCCGCCTCACTGGGGCGTGTACGGGCCCGGACGCAGGTGGCAGCGCGGCAGCCCGGCCCCCGGGGGCAGAACAGGCGTCAATCAAAGAGCCCCAGCTGCGCTGTGTTCCTGTTCCAGGTGATGTTGCTGTTCGTCGGCGTCATGCTGCTGATGAACTTCGCCGCCAATTACCGCCCGGCTGCGCCCCCGGCCCCGTATCCCGCCCCCGGCGTCAGCCAGACGGTCCCCGCACGCTAGGGACGGAACCTGGAGGGCGGAGCAGCTCCTCGATCACTGGCAGACTGGTCCTATGACTGTACTTATGGCCGGTTGCGGCGATCTGGGCACCGAGGCCGGGCTGCGGTTTGCCGCGGCCGGACATCGCGTGGTGGGCTGGCGGCGTTCGCCGGAGAAACTTCCGGCCGCCATCGAAGGTGCCGCGGCTGACCTGACCGCCGGCGAACTGCCGCCCCTCCCGGCGGACACCACCGCCGTCGTCGTCGCGGTCGCAGCGGACTCCCCCACGGAAGCCGCCTACCGCGCCGCATACGTGGACGGACTGTCGAACGTGCTGGACGCCGTCCTCGCCTCGGGGGCCCCGGTGCGGCGGGTACTCTTTGTCTCCTCCACAGCTGTCTACGGCGACGCCGGCGGGGGCTGGATTGACGAAAGCACGACGCCGGAACCCGGCGGGTTCTCCGGCCGCATCATCTGCGAGGCGGAGGAGCTCCTCTTCAGCCGGCTGGACGGAACCGGGATCACGCCGGTGGTGCTGCGGCTGGGCGGCATCTACGGCCCGGGCCGGACCCGGCTGATCGACCAGGTGCGCGGGGGGACCGCGGTGATTCCGGCGGAGCCGCGCTTCACCAACCGCATCCACCGGGACGACGCCGCCGCCGCGATCGTCCACCTGTGCACCATGGAATCCGTACCCGCGCCCCTGTATCTGGGCGTCGACAACGAACCTGCCGAAATGGGCGATGTCCTGCGCTTCCTGGCCGCCGAGCTGGGACTCCCCCAGCCGCCGTCGGCCGCTGTTGAGCAGGCCCCCGACGGCGGCTCAGGGAGCGGCGGCTCGCGGAAGGGCGGCTCACGGCAGGGCGGCGAACCGTCCCGGGGCGGCAACAAACGGTGCAGCAACGCACTGTTGCGGAGCACCGGGTTGGAGTTCGTGTACCCCAGCTTCCGCGAAGGCTACCGGGACATCCTGGCCGGCGTAGGCGTACGGTACCCCTAGGGCTTACCGGTTCAAGCCGCCAGCACGCCTTCAGGACGGGGACTATGGAACTTCAGGAGATCATCGAAGCCGCCGGCCGCTACATGGACGTGGCCGGTGTGGCCGTCATGGTGATCGGCGCGGTCGTGTCCATCCCGCTGGCACTGCGCGGATTCCAGCCGCGGAAGCTGCCGGATGGGGCCGAACCGTTGTCCGTGTACCGGTCGTACCGGCAACTCCTGGGCCGGTCCATCCTGCTGGGGCTGGAGCTGCTCGTGGCGGCCGACATCATCCGCACCGTCGCCGTCGCACCCACCTATGAGAGTGTGGGGGTGCTGGCCATCATTGTGCTGATCCGGACGTTCCTGAGCTTCTCCCTCGAGCTGGAAATCACCGGCCGCTGGCCCTGGCAGAAAGAGCCCGAACCATCCCCCGCCGCGTCGGCGGCGGGCAGAAGCCCTTCCGGACATACGGGCTGACGGACCCTGTATTCATGGATCACGATCCCTGGCCCAGCGCCCCCGAACTTCCCTCCCCGGTCATCATGGACCAGCGGTGGACGGATGCCGTCTTCCTGCACTGGCGCATCCCCGACGCCGTCGCTGCCGCGTTTATGCCGCCCGGGGTGGCGCCGGACAACTTTGACGGGTCGGCCTGGGTGGGGCTGATCGGCTTCCGGATGGAGGGCGCCGGACTGGGCCGCGGTCCCGCGATTCCGTATTTCGGAAATTTCACTGAAATCAACGTCCGCCTCTACTCCCGGGAGCCGGACGGCACCCGCGGTGTGGTCTTCCTCAGCCTCGACGCGACGCGGCTGGCTGTAGTGCTGGCGGCGCGGGCGGCCGGGATTCCGTACGTTTGGTCCCGATCGGGTTTTCGTGGTGCGCGGGCTGGCTCTGGGGCGGTCGGCCCGGGTCCGGCGGGCCGGGCGGGCCGGTCTGCCGGGTATTGGGTGCAGCGGTTCCGGAGCGGGCCGCGGACCGACTTCGCCGTCGCCCCGGAGCCCGACGTCGAGGCCTCAGATCCGTTGTCGCTCCACCTCACTGCCCGGTTTGGTCTGCACACCCGCTTCCAGGGCCGGACCCTATACGTTCCTAACACCCATCAGCCGTGGCCGTTGTACCGGGCGCAGCTGACTCACTGTGAGGATCAGCTGGTCGCTGCGGCCGGCATCCACGTTGAGGGTCCGCCGGAATCAGTGATCTTCTCCCCCGGCGTCCGGACCCAGTTCGGCCGGCCGCGGTTCCTGGAATAGCGGGCCCGGCTGGGCGGCGCGCCTGAGCGCTGCCGGCAAAGTCGTGGCCAAAATACGGGCCGGAGGCCGGCTGGAGCTATTTTGTCGTAGGTCGTTACTAGTGTGGGTTTTATGGAAGCCGTCAGGGATTTCATCGCCGTTGAGGATCCGGACCGGGATACGGCCCCGGCCGGTAGTTCCGGCGCGGACGGCTTGACCGTCGCGGAGGCTGTGGATGCAGCCCTGGCGCTCCTGCGGGATGCGGGGTCGCGGGCGGCCGGGGACTCGGCAGCATGGGACTTTCAGGAGGCGTCGGATGTCGCCGGCCGGGTGGAGGAGGCGTCGCGGCACATCGAGCACCTACAGATCGCCGCGGCCGGTGCCGTGGACCGGACCAGGAAGCAGGCCGCGGCCGCCGCTGCGAAAGCCAATACATCGTGGACCACCGGCTGGCGGGATGATGCAGTGACCCAGACAGCGGTAGAGGATTCCGGTGTCGTGGCCGCGCAGGCCGGCTCTGATGCGGGGACCGTTGCCGGGGCTGCCATGTCAGCGAATGCTGCGGGTGTGGCAGTGGTGGTGGATGACGGGTACCGGAACACAACGGAGTTCTTGCGGGACCGGTTGCGGATCAACAGAGCGGAGGCCCACCGCCGGCTGACGCTGGCCGGGGAGCTGCTGCCACGGCAAGGCTTCGCCGGCGAACCGCTGGCTCCCTTGCGAGCGGAACTCGGTGCCGCTGTCGCGTCCGGGGAGGTCGGGTCCCGGTCCGCGACCATCATCACTTTGGCGCTGGACCGGGTCCGGCACGTCTGCGCTCCGGAGGCCGTGGACGGGATGGAGTACGCCCTGACCCGTGTCGCGGCGGAGAACGATCCGGACTTCTTGGCCCGGGTGGCCCGGAAGTGGGTTGACGCGCTCGATCAGGACGGGGCCGAGCCCTCCGAGGAACTCCTGCGCCAGCGCCAGGGCGCCTTTATCCGCAAGCCCCGCCACGGCCTGCACCATCTGGAGATCTTCGCGACCGCCGAACAGGCCGAACAGCTCCTCACCGTCATGAACACCGGCACCAACCCCCGCATCAGCACCAGCACCAGCACCAGCACCCCAGCAACCTCGGCTAACCCTGCGGCGGGAACCGCGGCAACGGGCACCATCGGGGCTGCTGCAGGCGAGACCGCTGCCGCGGACACCACCGCAGGGGATGGCAGTAGCGCAGATGGCGGTGCCGGGCCGGGCGTTCCGCTGGATCTCCGCACCCGTCCGCAACGACTACTCGATGGCCTCGTCGGCGCCTGCAAGATCGCGCTGGCCTCCGATGCTCTGCCCGCCACCGGAGGGCTCCGCCCCCAGGTCATGGTCACCATCGACTACCAAGACCTCCTCGCCCGCCTCAACCACGCCACAGACCCAGAGACCTCCAATCGCCGACGCAGTGCCGACGCTCCGGGCCCGCGCAGCGGCCCGTTCGCCCCAGGCCACGCCGCCTGGAACACGGGGAACACGGGGACCATGCTGTTCACCGGGCCCGTGACCGCTTCCACTGCCCGGAAAATTGCCTGCGACGCGGACATCATCCCGGTCCTGCTCGGCGGAAACGGCCGGATCCTCGACATCGGCCGCACCTCACGGATCTTCCCGCCCCACATCCGCAAAGCCCTCACCGCCCGCGACCAAGGCTGCGCCTTTCCCGCCTGCACCATCCCCGCCACCTGGTGCGAGGCCCACCACATCACCTACTGGTCCCGCGGCGGCACCACCGGCACCGACAACGGCGTCATGCTCTGCTCACACCACCACCACCTGATCCACAAAGAGCAATGGACCATCCAACTCCACACCGGCATCCCCTGGTTCATCCCGCCACCCCACATCGACCCCCACCAACAACCCCGCCGCAACCACTACTTCCACCCGGAAGACCTCCCCACCGCAGCCTGATTTCGAATGTCAGGTGAGATGAACCGATTATCTCGATGATGGAGATACCATCGGATGGTGAAGGATGCGATGCAGCCGGGCCAACCAAAAACCCAGTCCACACATCCAGACCAACCGAGAACCCAGTCCACGGGCCCGGGCTGGGTCTGGACCTTCCTCAACTGGACCGGCGCAGTCGCTGCGGGCGCGCTGATAGTGGTTCCGCTCTGGATGCTGCTCAGCAACAGCGCCATCCTCGGCGGCCACCCCGCGTTGCCTGTCCTACTGATGGCTACTGCTGCAGCGGGCCTCCTCTGGGCGTTCTTCCTCCTCCGACGCGCGGCCGGAATCGGAGTCCGGACTGGAAACCAACGGACGGACCCGGCACACCACGAGCCACGCCAGCGCACCGTTTCACCGTGGCAGCTAGTCCGCGGACTCGCAGGCCGTCTCATGGCCCTGGGTCTGGTTGCCGCTCTGTTGTGGCTCAACCCGTTCCCCCACCAGCCCAGCGGAGCTGACGGCCAAACGTCAGGAACCAGCACCGAGGACGCCATTTCCATCACCCTTGCCCCGGAAGGGAAGGCCAGCGCGGGCATCGTCTTCTACCCGGGGGCACGCGTCGCCTCGCAGGCCTATCAGGACATCCTCGGCCCGCTGGTCAACGCCGGCAATCTGGTGGTCATCCTGAAAGCACCCCTGGGCATCCCCCTGCTGGACACCAATCAGGCCCGCGCTGCCATGGATCGGCATCCGGAGATCACTTCCTGGGCCGCCGGCGGCCATTCACTCGGCGGAGTGAGCGCGTCCACCTTCGCGAAGTCGAACCAGGACGTGGACGGGCTCCTCCTGTTCGCATCATTCCCCGCCGACAGCATGGCGGGTTCCAGCCATCTCAAGGTGCTGTCCATCTCTGGGTCAAACGACGGGCTCACCACCCCGGACAAGGTCGCGGCGTCAAAGCCGTTGCTCCCGCCGTCGGCCGAGTTCGCCACCGTGGTTGGCGGAGTGCACGCATTTTTCGGGGACTACGGCGTCCAGCCCGGGGACGGCGAGCCTGGCATCTCCCGGGAACAGGCCCAGCAGCAGATCGCCGCCGAATCCGTCCGCTTTATGGACCGTCTCCAGTCACCCGGGTGACAGCCGCGCCGGAGCCCACCGGCGCTACCGCCCGGCCGCGTAACCCTGCGCGCCGCGGGGATTCGCCGCAGCCTGCAGCACCCCCGTGGACGGATCACGGACGACGGCGGACAGCCGCCCCAGCGTCCAGCCAGCCACGCTTGTGACCACATGGCCCCGGCGCTCGAGCCCCGCGATGACCTCGTCACCGAGCCGGTCCTCGACGACGGCGCCGCCGGGCTCCCAGGTGCGCGGCCAGAACGAACCAGGCATCGACGTCGTGTGGAAGGTAGGCGCGTCGATGGCCTGTTGCGGCGAATAGCCGCCGACGATCGTGCGCAGCAGGTACGGCAGCTGCCACTGGTCCTGCTGGTCACCGCCCGGGGACCCCAGCGCGGTGACTGCCTCGCCGTCGCGCAGCACCAGTGTGGGCGTCAGAGTGGTCCGCGGGCGCTTGCCCGGCGTCAACGTGGAAGGTGTGCCCGGCTCCAGCCAGGTCATCTGCAGCCTGGTGCCGAGGCAGAAACCCAGCTCCGGGATGGCGGGTGACGACTGCAACCAGCCGCCCGACGGCGTGGCCGAAACCATGTTGCCCCAGCGGTCCACGACGTCGATATGGCACGTGTCGCCGCGGGTCTCCCCGCTCGGCGCCACGGTCGGCTCCCCGACACCGAGCGCGGCGGAGCCCTCCCCGGCGAGCGCCGGCGGCGTGTACTCCGTCCGCAACGGCGGCAGATACGGCTCGCGGCCTGGCACGCGTCCGGGCCGGAAGTCGTGCGAGGCCCGCTCACCGATCAGCGCCCGGCGCTCGGCGCAGTACTCGGGAGACAGCAGATAGTCCAGCGGGACGTCGGTATCGCCGTAGTACGCTTCCCGGTCCGCGAGCGCCAGCTTCTGGGCTTCCAGAATGGTGTGCGCCCCGAGTTCGGTGGACGGGTCCAGGTACGCGTCATCGAACCCGTCAAGGATGGCAAGCGTCTGCAGCAGCGCCGGCCCCTGCCCCCAGGGCCCGGTCTTCGCGATGGTGTGCCCGCGGAACTCGACGGTGGCGGCGGCCTCGTAGCCTGCCTCGAACCCGGACAGGTCCTCCAGCGCGAGGACGCCGCGATGGTCCGTACCGGAGGAGTGCCGGTGCGGCGTCTGCACGGATGCCACCAGGGCCTCGGCCACGAACCCCTCGCGCCATTCGCGGCGGGCCGCGTCGATCCTGGCGGCGCGCGAGTCACCCGCGGCTGCCCCGGCGTCCGCCAGCCGCTGCAGAGTCCGGGCATAGGCCGGGTTCCGGACCAGCTCCCCCTCGGCCGGGATCCGGCCGCCGGGCATCCACAGCTCTGCCGACGTCGGCCAGTGGGCCTGGAACAGCTCAGCCACGGCCGCGATGGTGGTCCCCACCCTGCCCAGCAACGGGTGCCCCTCGCGTGCGTACCCGATGGCGAAGTCCAGCACGTCGCCCAGCTCCCAGGTCCCGTGGTCGCGCAACAGCAGGAGCCAGGCGTCGACGGCGGCAGGAACCGCCGCGGCCAGCGCGCCGGAGCCGGGCACCAGCTCCAGGCCCTCGGCGAGATAATGCTCCACCGTGGCGCCGGCGGGCGCCGGGCCCTGGCCCATTAGGACCACGGGGGTGCCGGGCTCCGCCGCGGTGACGAAGACGCCCGTCATGTCCCCGCCGGGCCCGTTCAGGTGCGGCTCGACCACATGCAGCACGAAGGCTCCCGCAGTTGCGGCGTCGAACGCGTTGCCGCCGCGCTCCAACACGGCCTGCGCGGCCGCCGTCGCCAGCCAGTGGGTGGAAGCGCTCATCCCAAAGGTGCCCTGGAGCGTAGGGCGCGTGGTGAACGCCTCCGGGCGGGTGAACCCGGCCCGGGACTCCGGCGGAAAGCCCGGCGCGGACTCCGCTGGTGCGGCCGTGCGGCCGCGGTCCGTGCCGCCGGCGGCGGTACGGCCGGGGTCCGTGCGGTCGTGCGAGGGGGCCAGGGAACCTGCAGCGATGTCAGCCAAAGAGGGCCGCCACACGGGTCAGGGTCTCGTAGACGCCGTA
The DNA here is from genome assembly GCF_052245515.1 of Pseudarthrobacter sp. 1C304. Lineage (NCBI taxonomy): Bacteria > Bacillati > Actinomycetota > Actinomycetes > Micrococcales > Micrococcaceae > Pseudarthrobacter > Pseudarthrobacter sp. 1C304. The sequence goes on from NZ_JBQQCH010000006.1 coordinate 68,475, forward strand.
GCCCAGCGGCACGCCGACCAGTGCCCAGGCAACCACCAGTTTTCCGGTGGCCGGGTTTACCGGTGTCTGGTTCGCAGATGTCTGCGCAGTGCTCATCTCAGGCCTCCATGGCGGGTTCTTCGGAACGGGCAGGTTCGGTACGGGCAGGCTCGGGGCGCGGTTCGTGGAACCGGCTATCCACGGGCTTGACCAGCAGGTTGGCCACGAAACCGATCACCAGCAGCCCCACCATGGTCAGCAGTGCGGGCTGGTAGGACGCGGCGGTGAGCTGGCCGGGTTTGCCTTGGGCGTCCAAGAACGCGTTGACGATCAGCGGCCCGGCGATGCCGGCCGCGGACCAAGCCGTCAGGAGCCGGCCGTGGATCGCCCCGACCTGGAACGTGCCGAACAGGTCGCGCAGGTAGGCCGGCACGGTGGCGAAGCCGCCGCCGTAGAAGGAGATGATGACAAACGCGAGCGCCACGTAGAGGAACGTGGTGGCGGAGCCGGCCAGCGCCAGCACCGTGTAGAGCACGGCGCCGACCCCCAGGTACATCATGTAGATGCGCTTGCGGCCGGTGATGTCCGACGTCGCGGACCAGGCGAACCGGCCGGACATGTTGCCGATCGAGAGGAGTCCCACGAAGCCGGAGGCGACGGCGGCGCTCACCAAGGAAACGCCGTCGGACTGGCGGAAGAAGTCCTGGATCATCGGGGCGGCCTGCTCCAGGATGCCGATGCCGGCGGTGACGTTGCAGAAGAGCGCGATCCAGACCAGCCAGAACTGCCGGGTCTTGACGGCGTTCTTTGCGGAGACGTTATCCGTGGTGACCAGTGTGGCGGCCTTGACCTTGGACGGGTCGAAGCCTGCGGGCTTCCACCCGTCGGCCGGGACTTTGATGGTGAAGGCGCCGAACAGCATGTACGCGAGGTACACGGCGCCGAGCGTCAGGAAGAGCTTGCCGACGGCGTCGCCGCTGGCCACCCAGCCCTGGGCGCCCGAGTTGGGGTCGTACATTTTCAGCAGGGCGGTCGAGACGGGGCTGGCGATCAGGGCGCCGCCGCCGAAGCCCATGATGGCCATGCCGGTGGCGAGTCCCGGGCGGTCGGGGAACCACTTGATGAGGGTGGAGACCGGCGAGATGTAGCCGATGCCCAGGCCGATGCCGCCGATGAACCCGTACCCGAGGTACACCAGCCAGAGCTGGCCGCTGAAGATGCCCAGCGAACCGATCAGGAAGCCGCTGGCCCAGAACACGGCCGAGGTGAACATGGCCTTGCGCGGGCCGTTCTTGTCCACCCAGGTGCCCATGACGGCGGCGGAGAGGCCCAGCATCACAATCGCGATCGAGAAGATCACGCCGATTTCAGTCAGGCTGGCGCCGAAGTGCTTGACCAGCGCCGTCTTGTAGACGCTGGTGGCGTACGCCTGGCCGATGCACAAGTGCACGGCGAGCGCCGCGGGCGGCACCAGCCACCGGTTGAATCCCGGTGGGGCGATGGTTCGTTCACGGTCCAGCCAGCCCATAAGTGCTCCCTTTGCTTCAGACGTCGGTGTCCCTGCGGCATAGAGGCGAAAGCCCCGATCAGGGCCGTTGCCTTCGGCAATCATGGTGCAGATCGTCAGCAAACGTACTATTTGTGCGCCAAGCGGTAGGAATCCAGCGATGAGCGGCAGGCGGCCGCGGCGGACCTACTTCCCCAGACCGGCCCTCCGCAGCGCCTCCGCCATCGCCGTGTTGGCCGGGGCGGATGGCGGCCCCTGCCGCTTCGGCTGGCCCGGCACCTGCCGCTGCGGCTGGCCCTGGCCTTGCGGTTTAGGCCGCCCCTGGCCCTGCGGCTGGCTCTGGCCCTGCGGCTGGCTTTCTCCCTGCTGCCCAGGCCCGCCCTGCCGGCCCCGCGGCGACGGTGCGCGGCCCGCGGAGGCCGCCGGTTCGTCGTCGAGCCTTAGCGTCAGGGAAATGCGCTTCCGTTCCGGGTCTGCCTCCAGCACCTTCACCCGGACCACTTGGCCGGACTTGACCACCTCGCGGGGATCGGACACGAAGCGGTTGGCCAGCGCGGAGACGTGCACCAGCCCGTCCTGGTGCACCCCGACGTCGACGAACGCTCCGAACGCCGCCACGTTGGTGACGGTGCCCTCCAGCACCATCCCGGGCCTGAGGTCGGAGATCTTCTCGATACCCTCCGAGAACGCCGCCGCTGCGAACGCCGGGCGCGGGTCCCGGCCGGGCTTCTCCAGCTCGGCGATAATGTCCTGCACCGTGGGCAGGCCGAACGTGCCGTCCACGAAGTCCTGCGGGTCCAGGGCGGCGTAGCTGCCCGCGGCCGGCGCCGTCCCGGCGGCCGCCCTGATCTTCCGCGCCACCGGGTAGGCCTCGGGGTGCACGCTGGAGGCGTCCAGCGGCTCGGCTCCCCCGGTGATCCGCAGGAAGCCGGCGCACTGCTCAAACGCCTTCGCGCCCAGCCGCGGCACCTTCTTCAGCTCGGCGCGCTTCGTGAACGGGCCGTGCTCATTCCGGTACGCCACGATGTTCTCGCTCAGCAGCGGCCCGACGCCGGCCACGCGGCTGAGCAGCGCCGGGGAGGCCGTGTTCACGTCCACGCCCACCGCATTCACACAGTCCTCCACCACGGCATCGAGGCTGCGGTCCAGCTTCGCGGCGGTGACGTCGTGCTGGTACTGCCCGACGCCGATCGACTTCGGCTCGATCTTCACCAGCTCCGCGAGGGGGTCCTGCAGGCGCCGGGCAATGGACACGGCGCCGCGCAGGGAGACGTCCATTCCGGGCAGCTCCGCCGCGGCCAGCGCCGACGCGGAGTAAACGGATGCGCCGGCCTCGGACACTACGATCTTCTGCGGCTTGGCGCCGGGGGTCGCCGACTCCGTGCCGGCGGCGAGCTGCTTGAGCAGTTCCGCCGCAAGCTTGTCCGTCTCCCGCGACGCGGTGCCGTTGCCGATCGCCACAAGTTCGACGCCGTGCTTCCGGGCCAGGCCCACCAGCGTCCGCAGCGCCTCGTCCCACTTGCGGGCCGGGGCGTGCGGGTAGATGGTGTCCGTCGCCACCACTTTGCCGGTGCCGTCCACCACCGCGACTTTGACACCGGTGCGCAGTCCCGGGTCCAGGCCCAGGGTGGCGCGGTTTCCGGCCGGCGCGGCGAGCAGCACGTCACGGAGGTTGGCGGCGAAGACCCGGACGGCCTCGTCCTCGGCGGCGGCGAACATCTGGCTCCGCAGGTCGGCCGTCAGCCGGGCCAGCACCCGCGAGCGCCACGCGGTCTGGGCGGTCTGCAGCAGCCAGGCGTCGGCGGGCCGGCCGCGGTCGGCAACACCGAGGAACCGGGCCACCGCGGCTTCGTAGCGCCCGCGTGCGGCGGTGAGGGCGGCGTCGTCGTCCGGTTCCGCCTCGGCGAGGTCCAGCTCCAGCACGCCATCCTTCTCGCCGCGCAGCAGCGCCAGCACGCGGTGCGAGGGCATGCCGGCCGGCTGCTGGGAGAAGTCGAAGTAGTCCTTGAACTTCTGTCCTTCGGCGTCTTTGCCTTTTTTGACGCGGGACACCATCCGCCCCTGGGTCCACAGCCGCTCCCTGAGTGTGGCGGCCAGGTCGGCGTCCTGCGCCACGCGTTCCACCAGGATGGCGCGGGCTCCGGCGAGCGCGGCTGCGGCGTCCCCGACGGAGTGCTCGGCGTTGAGGTATTTGGCCGCTTCTCGTTCCGGATCCAGCTCCGGCCGCTTCAGGAGGGCGTCGGCCAGCGGCTCCAGCCCGGCTTCGCGGGCGATCTGCGCTTTAGTGCGGCGCTTGGACTTGAACGGCAGGTAGATGTCCTCCAGCCGCGACTTCGTATCGGCGCCGACGACGGCGGCCTGCAGTTCCGGTGTCAGCGCCCCCTGGGCGGCAATCGCCTCCAGCACGGTCCGACGGCGGTCCTCGAGCTCGCGGAGGTACCGCAGGCGTTCCTCCAGGTCGCGGAGCTGGGTGTCATCGAGCGTCCCAGTGGCTTCCTTGCGATACCGGGCGATGAAGGGCACGGTGGAGCCGCCGTCGAGCAGGTCCACGGCCGCCTTGACCTGCCAGGCCTGCACACCGAGTTCGGCGGCGATCTGGGCGGCGATGCCCGACTCCTGGGTCTGGGGAGCCTGGGTTTTGGGCGCCGGTGTGGAAGCTGACGGGGAAGGGCGGTGCGGGAGTTGAGTCACCCTGCCATTTTGCCTTACCGCCGTCAGGGGCCGTGCTGGTCCGCAGGCGGCGCCGGCTCCTGCACGTCCTGGACTACCTCGTTCCGCCGCAGGAACCACGGCTTGAACGGAGGATCGAACTGGGCAAACCGCGGCGGCCCCACGGCGGTCAAGCCGACCAGTACCAGGGCTGCCTGGAGGCCCTCGTTGCGCCGTTCAAAGGCAGCTGCCGAGCCGCTGCCCGAGAACCGAAGGGCAGCCGCCAGGGACGCAGGGACGGCCCGAATCCTGACCCGGGGGTCCGCGGGGACCGGCGCCGTCTCCGCCGTCGTGCCTGCGGGGAGGACAAAGGCGACGACAAAATCAGCAGGTCCACCGCGTCCCGGCAGCGGACCGCTCTGGAGCACCGGGGCGGTCATCGCCAGCTTCTGCGAAGGACCGGGCTCCTGGACCACCGGGGCCGTCATGGCCAGCTTCTGCCGGGCATTGTTGTTGCCGCTGATGTAGTTGAACAGGTGCCGGAAGGCAGCATTGCCGGCCCGGTCGAACGTTGCGTTGACCTCTATTTCGGCCACAACGTGCGCGGGATAGCGGCGCAGCTCGAAGTGTGCGTAGCGCTGGACCAGCTCGAAGGGTTGCTGTTCGGTCATGTCACCAGACCCTACGCCGGGCCTGCGACAGGAACCAGCCCCTCCCGTCCGGGGTCCGCGCCGGATTGTCGGAGGGCTTTGATAGCTTGAAGAACAGATGGGCGGGCAGCACCGGCTGGACGTCCGGGCCGCAGGGCCATCTGTAGTGACTTATCTGAATTCGGATCCGAACTCGCAGCTGTATTTTGCATCAGTATTTTGCATCTGTATTTTGCATCTGCGATGCGGGGCCAGCGGCACCGCATCACATCAACATCGGGGGCACAGTGTTTTTCCTTGAACCGGAAGTGCCGGGTTCCGCACGGGACCTGATTTTCTCCGCGAGCGATCTGGTGATCGCCGCCAGCTGTGAGTACCAGCTGCTCCGGAAGCTCGACGAGAAGCTGGGCCGCTCCCCCAAGGCCGACTTCGCGGACGATGAGATGCTCAAACACGCCGCCGTCCTGGGCGACCTGCACGAGCGGAAGGTGCTCGAGACGTTCGTGGCGGACTTTGGCCACTGGGATCCGGCCGCGGCGCGCGGCGTGTACGACGTGGTCCCGGCGGACACCATGGACCGCGCCACACTGGAGGCCAAGCACGCCGAGTCCATCGAGGCGCTCCGCGCGGGGGCCGACGTCGTCTTCCAGGCCGCGTTCTTTGACGGCCAGTTCCACGGCCGCTCGGACTTCCTGGTCCGGCAGGCCGGCGGCAGTTACGCCGTCTTCGACACCAAGCTGGCCCGCCACGCGAAGGTGTCCGCCCTGCTCCAGCTGGCTGCCTACGGAGACCAGCTCCTGAAAGCCGGGATCACGCCGGACCCGGCCGTGACGCTGGTCCTCGGTGCCACGGTGCAGCTCCCGGATGGCGGCTTCGACTACGTCCGCAGCCACCACAAGCTCGCCGAGGTGCTGCCGGTTTTCCGGGAGCGGCGGGACAGGTTCGTGGCGCTGACCTCGGCTCACCGGGCGCAACCCGGCACCGTGGCATGGGACGCCCCCGGTATCACCGCGTGCGGCCGCTGCGATTACTGCCAGGAACAGGTCAAGGCCACCGACGACCTGCTGCTCGTGGCCCGGATGAATTCCGCCCAGCGCAAGAAGTTCCGTGCCGAGGGGATCCGCACCGTCCGCCAGCTCGCCGAAGCGGCCCTGGCCAACACCAGCGCGGCACAGCTGCGGCTGCGGGAGCAGGCCCGGATGCAGAGCGGCATCGGCCCCGCGGACGGTGAGGTGGGGTTCGTCAAGGACGGCGAAGTGCACAGCATCCGCTTTGGGGTGATCCCGGAGAACTCGCTCGCCGAACTGCCCACCCCTAGTGAGGGGGACATCTTTTTCGACTTCGAGGGCGATCCCCTGTGGCAGGAAAGCGCCACGGGCGTCTGGGGGCTGGAGTACCTGTTCGGCGTCATGGAGGCACCGGCGGCGCGCGGCGTGGCCGGGGTGTTCCGGCCGTTCTGGGCGCACACCCGGGAGGCGGAGAAGCAGGCGTTCCTCGACTTCCTCGACTACGTGGAGAAGCGCCGGCGGGACTACCCCGACATGCACGTCTACCACTACGCCCCGTACGAGAAGACTGCGCTGCGGAAGCTCTCCGTGATGCACGTTGCCGGCGAGGACACCGTGGATGGTTGGCTCCGCGAGGGGTTGCTGGTGGACCTGTACCAGACGGTCCGCAACAGCATCCGGATTTCCGAGAATTCCTACAGCATCAAGAAACTTGAGCCGCTGTACATGGGGACCAACCTGCGCACCGGGGAGGTGAAGGACGCCGGCGCCTCGGTGGTGGCGTACGCCCGCTACTGCGATGCGCGCGACGACGGCCGGGCCGAGGAAGCCGCCAGCATCCTTGCCGGGATCGCCGACTACAACGAATACGACTGCCTCTCCACCCTGGAGCTCCGGAACTGGCTCCTGGGACTGGCCCGGGAGCGCGGGATCCAGCCCGGCAGCGGGCCGGGTAGCGCCGGCGGTGGGGGGCCTAGCGGCGGGAGCGGGCGGGGCGGCATCGAGCCTGGCGCGGAGGCGGACCAAGCCTCGTCCGACGGGGCAGGCCACGGCGAGGCGACGACCGCCGTCGGAGAAGACGGACCACCCGGGGCCGATGCCGCCCTTGGCCCTGTCGAGCGGGCGCTGCTGCAAGCCGCTTCGTCGGACAGCCGTTTGTCCGCCGACGACCGCAAGGCCGTCGCCATGCTGGCCGCGGCTGTCAGCTACCACCGCCGTGAGCGCAAAGCGTTCTGGTGGGCACACTTCGACCGGTGCGAGAACGGCCCGGACACACACGAGCGGGACCGGAATGTTTTCCTGGTTGAATCCGCGGAGATCCTCGACGACTGGCAGCAGTCGGGCAAAAAGCTGCCGGAGCGGCGGGTCAAACTGACCGGAACGGTGAGCCCCGGCTCAGATCTGCGTGAGGGCAGCAAGTGGTTCCGGATGTACGCGCGGCCTCTTCCGGCCGGTTTGGAGGGGACGGGCAAGGATGGATTCGGCCGGAACGGATGGTTCGGCACGGAAGTACTGGGACTTGGACATGATGACGGCAAGGACACCGTCATCATTCGGGACCGGCTGCACCGGAAGATCCCGCCCCACAACCAACTCCCGATTGCGCTGACGGAGGACCAACCCCTCGCCACCAAGAGCCTTGAGCAGGCGCTGGAATCACTGGCCGGGTCGGCGGTGACCGGCCTGGCGGCGGGCTCACTCCCCCGCCACCCGGCTCTGGACCTGATGCGGCGCCTACCGCCGAGGCTGGCTTCCGGCGCCGCCCTCCCGCAGCCCGGGGAGGGTCCGGACCGGTTTGTCGATGCCATAACGGACGCTGTCCTGGCCCTCGACCACTCCTACCTGGCGGTGCAGGGCCCTCCGGGAACAGGCAAGACGCACGTGGGATCGCACGTCATTGCCCGGCTGGTGGCCCGCGGGTGGAAGGTCGGCGTCGTCGGGCAGTCCCACGCGGTGGTGGAGAACCTGCTGAAGACGGCGGTGGCCAAGGCCGGCGTCAGCCCGGCGCTGGTGGCCAAGGATGTGAAGCACAATGAAGCTTTGCCCTGGGAGCAGCGCTCCCCGAACGAAGTGGCGGCGCTGCTGGGCCGGCCCGGCGGCGCGTTGATCGGCGGCACGGCGTGGACCATGACGGGTGCCACTGTCCCGGCCGGTGCGCTGGATCTTCTGGTGATCGATGAGGCCGGGCAGTTTTCCCTGGCTAACACCCTGGCCGTGGCGCAGGCCAGCAGCCGGCTGCTGCTGCTCGGCGATCCGCAGCAACTCCCGCAGGTGAGCCAAGGCGCCCACCCCGAACCGGTGGACGAGTCGGCGCTGGGCTGGGTCTCCGCCGGGCATGCCACACTCCCGCCGGAACTGGGCTATTTCCTGGCCGACTCGTGGCGGATGAACTCGGAGTTGTGCCGGGCGGTCTCGGAACTCTCGTACGAGGGCAGGCTGCACTCAGCCCCGGCGGCTGACCTCCGGCGGCTGGAGGGGGTCCCCGCCGGGATCGAAACCGTCATGGTGGAGCACAGCGGCAACATCACGTCGTCCGTCGAGGAAGCTGCCGAGGTGGTCCGCCAGGTGGACCGGCATCTGGGCCTGACCTGGCATGCGGAAGAGGGCGCGCGGCCGCTGGGCGAGACGGACATCCTGGTGGTGGCCGCCTACAACGCCCAGGTCAACGTGATCCGCGAGGTCCTCGATGCAGCGGGGCTGGCCGGTGTCAGGGTGGGCACGGTGGACAAGTTCCAGGGCCAGGAGGCCGCCGTCGTGATTGTGTCCATGGCCTGCTCGGCGGTGGCCGAGGCGCCGCGGGGCATGGAATTCCTGCTCTCGCGCAACCGCATCAATGTGGCGGTTTCCCGCGGCCAGTGGCGCGCCGTCGTGATCCGGGCGCCCGAGCTTACCAACTACCTGCCCGTCCACCCCGAGGGCCTGGAGCAGCTGGGCGGGTTCATCGGCCTGTGCCAGCGCTCGGTCGCCGCCAACTGAAAGGGGACATGCCCATTCTTAACGCCGAAGAGTGGGCAGAATGGGGTTCTGCCCACTGCCTGAGGCTTCCGAGGGACATGTCCAGTGGTGAACGTGGGTGGCGGCGGGACATGCCCATTCTTCGCGGCGGGGCCCAACGGACATGCTCATTCTTCGTGGCCAAGCCCGACGGACATGCCCGTTCTTAAATCCGAAGAGTGGGCAGAATGGCATTCTGCCCACTCTTCGTGGATAGCGAGGGACATGTCCGGTGGTGAACGGGGCCACCAGTGGACATGTCCCGTGGGACTAGCTGCTGGGACTAGTTCTGGTACGCCGGGTAGTCCGTGTAGCCCTCGGCGCCGTCGGAGTAGAACGTGGTCGGATCCGGTTCGTTGGTCGGAAGCCCGTCACGCCAGCGGCGGACCAGATCCGGGTTGGCGATCGCGGGCCGGCCCACCACTACCGCGTCGGCGTGGCCGTCCGCAACAATGGACATGGCTTCCTCGCGTGTGGTGATGACACCAAACCCGCTGTTCAGCAGGAAGGTTCCGCCGAACCGGGTGCGCAGGTCGCGCACCAGCTCGCTGGCGGGGTCCCTGTGCAGCACACTCAGGTAGGCGAGCTTCAGCGGCGCCAGGGCGTCCACCAGATGGGCGTAGGTTTCCTGCACGTCGGCCGCGTCGGACTCGAGCGCCCCCTGGACGTTGTGCTCGGGCGAGATCCGGATGCCCACGCGGTCCGCACCGATGGCATCAGCCACGGCCTGGGCGACCTCAATGACGAAGCGCGCCCGGTTTGCGGGCGAGCCGCCGTAGACATCGTCGCGCTGGTTGGCGGCGGGGGTCAGGAACTCGTGCAGCAGGTAGCCGTTGGCGGAATGCAGCTCCACGCCGTCGAACCCGGCGTTGATCGCCTTGCGGGACGCCGTGACGAACTCCTCGATGATGCCCGGCAGTTCCGAGGTGTCCAAAGCCCGCGGAACGGGGAACGGCTTCTTCCCTTCGTAGGTGCGGGTCTCGCCGTCGATCGCGATGGCGCTGGGGGCGACCACTTCGTAGCCGCCGGTGGTGTCCTCATGGGTGACCCGGCCGGCGTGCATCACCTGGGCGAAGATCCGCCCGCCCTCGGCGTGCACCGCCGCCGTCACCTCGGACCAGCCCTGGAGCTGCTGGTCCGTGACGAGCCCGGGCTGGCCCGGGAAACCCTGGCCAGCGTGGCTCGGGTAAGTCCCCTCGCTAACAATGAGGCCAAGCGACGCCCGCTGGCGGTAGTGCTCCACCACCAGCGGCCCGGGAACGCCTTCCCGGCCGGAGCGGACGCGGGTGAGCGGCGCCATCACCAGTCGGTTGGGCAGTTCCAGCTCGCCGAGAGTCATCGGGGAAAACAGCATGCGCGGTTCCTTTCACCAGGGATTGGGTTCCCTGATGCCAACTGCCCGGCGTCTGCAAGTATTCCGGATGCGACCCGGATCACTACGGGTGGACGATGATTTTGACCGCTGTGTCGTTGTGGTTGATGAGTGTGTCGAAGCCCTTGTCCACCAGATCTTCCAGGGCGATCCTGCCGGTGATGAAGGGTTTCAGGTCGACTTTGCCCTCCTGGACGAGCTTGATGGCGGCCGCGTGATCACCGCAATAGGCGATGGTGCCGCGCAGGTCGATCTCCTTCAGGACCACCTTCTGCATGTCGACGGTGGCTGGATGCCCCCAGATCGACACGTTGACCACGACGCCGGCCGGTTTGACGACGTCGAGCATGGTGTCCAGCACCGCGTTCACGCCGGCGCATTCGAAGGCCGCATCGGACCCCGCATCATCGGTCAGTTCCAGCACCCGGGCCTTGACGTCGTCGGAGCTGGGGTCCAGGACGTGGTCCGCGACGCCCGAGGACACGGCCTTCTCCTTCCGCGCGGCCGACAGTTCGGTGACGATCGTAGTGACGCCGAGTCCCTTGAGGACCGCTGCGGTCAGCAGCCCGATGGGGCCGGCCCCGCCGACGACGGCGACGTCCCCGGCTTTGACGTCGCTGCGGCCGACGGCGTGATAGGCCACCGCGAGCGGCTCGATGAGCGCGGCTTCGTCCAGCGGGATGTCGCCGACCGGGTGAACCCACCGGGTGTCAATGACGATTGATTCGCTCAGGCCGCCGCCGCCGCCGGCCAGGCCGATGAAGCCGAGCTTGGTGCACAGGTTGTAGTGGCCGCTGCGGCACGGTCCGCATTCGTTGCAGACGATGTACGGCTCCACGACCACGCTGTCCCCGACGGCGAGCCCGGTGACGCCCTCGCCCAGCTCCTCGATGGTGCCGGAAAATTCGTGCCCCAGGGTGACCGGCGCTTCTTCGTGGGAGATCGGGTGGGGGCTCCCCGGCGGCGGCGTAAAGATGGGCCCTTCCAGGAATTCGTGGAGGTCGGTTCCGCAGATCCCGCACCAGGCGACGGCGATCTTCACCGCTCCCGGACGCAGCTCCGGCACCGGCACATCGTCGATCCGGAGGTCTTCACGGGCGTGGAATCGTGCTGCTTTCATAGTGTTTCCTTTGCTTGAGGGCCGTGGACGCGCCGGGTCCGGCGCGTCCACGGCATGTCGCTGGATAATCACAACGGGTGCCGCCCTCCCCAGTGTGGTTCCCGGGGCGGGGATTGTCACTGCCTTGCCGGTCAGCGCGTGTGGTGGGTGGGCTGAAGCTCGAACACCGGTGTGGGCAGTCCCTCCATCCGCGCCTTGAGCTGCAGCGCAAGGTAGTTGGAATAGTGCCGGCTCTGGTGCAGGTTCCCGCCGTGGATCCAGAGGTTTTCCACGTTGGTGGGTTTCCACATGTTCCGCAGCTCACCTTCCCAGGGGCCGGGGTCCTTGGGAGTATCGGAGCCAAAGCCCCAGCACTTCCCGACGGCGTCGGCCACCTCGGGCGAGACCAGATCGGCCAGCCAGCCGTTCATGGATCCGTAACCCGTGGCGTAGATGATGGCGTCCGCTTCCAGTTCCGTGCCGTCGGCCATGACGACGGCGTTCCCGGTGATCTTGCCGACCTCACCGCTGGCGAGCTTGACCCGGCCGTCGATGATCAGCTGCGAGGCGCCGACGTCGATGTAGTAGCCGGAGCCGCGGCGCAGGTACTTGAGAAACAGGCCGGAACCGTCCACGCCGAAGTCCAGGTCGAAGCCGGCGGCTTCCAGCTGGGAGTAGAACTCGGCGTCGCGTTGTGCCATCTCGGTATAGATGGGGATCTGGGCTTCGGGCAGGATCCGGTAGGGCAGGGAGGCAAAAAGCAGGTCGGCTTTTTCGGTGGTGACGCCATTGGCCAGGGCCTCCTCCGAGTACAGCCCGCCCAGGGCGAGGTCCATGAGGGATTCGCTGCGGGCAATGTGCGTGGAGGAGCGCTGCACCATGGTGACGTCGGCGCCGTGCTCCCACAGGTCGGCGCAGATGTCGTGCGCCGAGTTGTTGGAGCCGATCACCACGGCCTTCTTCCCGGTCCAGTCCCCGCCGCCCGGGTGCTTGGACGAGTGGTACTGCTCCCCCATAAAGGAATCAGCGCCGTCGAACACGGGAACGCTGGGGTAGCCCGAGACGCCCAGTGCGAAGACCAGCTGCTTGGGGCGCAAGGTGACCGGTGCGCCGTCGCGCACCACCTCCACCACCCACTCCCCGGCGGCGTCGTCGAAACGGGCGCCGGTGCACTCGGTCTTGGACCAGTAGTTCAGTTCCATGATCCGGGTGTAGTGCTCCAGCCAGTCGCCGATCTTGTCCTTGGCGGCGAACACCGGCCAGTCGTCGGGGAACTTCATGTACGGCAGGTGGTCGTACCAGACCGGGTCGTGGAGGTGGAGCGACTTGTAGCGGTTCCGCCAGGAGTCGCCGGGGCGGTCGTTTTTCTCGATGACGATGGTGGGCACGCCGAGCCGGCGCAGCCGTGCCGCCAGGCCGATGCCACCCTGGCCGCCGCCGATGATGACCGTGTAGGGCTGCTCCTCGTAGCCGAGCCGGGCTTCCTGTTCCTCTTTCAGCTCCAGCCAGGATTTACGGCCCCGGGTGATCTCGTGGGCGACGCCTTTCTCGCGGCGGGGTCCCTTCTTTTCCTCGAAGCCCTTGAGCTCCTGCATGGTGGTGAGGAGGGTCCAACATTTGCCGTTGCGAAGGCGCAGATGGGCGTGGCCGCGGGCCTGGGCAGTCTCGAAATTGATCCAGGCCTCGGTGTTGGCGGCGTCGCCGGTGGCGTCTTCGGCCAGTGTCCAGTTGTGCGGCTGGACGTCGTCCAGGGTCGCGTTGAGCATACGGCCAATGTCTTCCTTGCCTTCCAGGGTCTTGAGGTTCCAGGTGAACGAGACGAAATCGCGCCAGTACGAATCGTCGTCGAAGAGATCAAGCACGTCGTCGATGGTGCGGCTGCGCAGCGCTTCCTCGAACTGCGCCAGCCACGCCTCGACCACGCCGTTTGGTGTCCCGGGCATGTTTCCTCTTTCCATTGCTGACTGTGGGTCGCTCCGATGCGCGGCGTCCAGACCGCGGCGTGACCCGCATCACAAGTAAAAGTCGCAGGGGGTTACAATCGGGTTACACAGAGCTCCCAGGCCCCCGGCCGGCGCAGAAGCCGGCCGGGGTTTGCCGGAGCTCAGCCACGTGCGACGATTCGACGGCGAGTTGGGAGAATGAGCATGCGCCAGGGCGGCCACTCCATCACGCAGCTCGCCGACCTGCGGTTTTCCGCGCCGGCCGAGTATGCACGGGCCCTCCGGACGGCTCATGAGGCGTCCGTGGCCGGCACCTCGAATCCGCACTTGTCGCCATCCCTCGCCAAATCCTGGCAGCGGTCCCTAGCGCTGGGCATCAACCCGGACCAGCACCGCCCGGTGCACCGGCACGACGTGTCTGAGGCCCGCTCGCTGAGTGCCGGCCACCGCCTGGCCGCCGTGATGCCCGCGCTGTCACAACTTCTGGCGGACGAGACCGCCACCGGGCGCCACCTGCTGATCGTGACCGACCACGAGGGTGAGGTGCTGTGGCGCGTCGGCAGCAAACAGGCGTTGAAGCTGGCGGACTCCCTGGAGTTCGTGGAAGGCGCCGATTGGTCCGAGTCCGGCGTCGGAACCAACGCCATCAGCGAGGCTCTGGTGACCGGCGCCCCTGCACAGCTCTTCTCGGCCGAACACCTCGTCCGGACCCACCACGACTGGGCCTGCACCGCGTCGCCGATCCGCGACCCCTTGACGGGCGACGTGGTCGGCGTTCTGGATGTGTCCGGACCGTTCGAGTCCGTCACGCCGGACAGCCTGCGGCTAGTGCGGTGCGGCGTGCGGCTGGCCGAGGAGCTCCTGAAGTCCACTGCTACCGCTGGCGCCGATGGTTGGCCGGGCAGCACTCCTGCGGGCCGCCCCGGAAGCGGAATCCAGTCCCTGCTGACGCTGCGGCTGCTGGGGGACGCGCCGTCGGCAGCGCTCGACGGCGGTCAGGGCCGGCCGCTGACGCTGCGCCGGGCCGAGATCCTGGCCCTGCTGGCGTCGAGGACCCAGGGTTGGAGCGCCGACGAACTGGCCTACGAGATCCACGGCGACGCGGGCACTCCCGCGGCGATCCGGACCGAGATGCACCGAATCCGCAGCGCGCTGGGCAATGTGGTCGACGCGAACCCGTACCGATTTGCGCCGACGGTCAAGGTGGTGACGGACGCCGCCACCGTGGCCAGGCATTTGCGCGAAGGCCGGGTGGCGGAGGCCCTTGCCGCCTACCGGGCCAGGCTGCTGAACCGTTCGAGCAACCTCGCCGTCGGGTTCATGCGCGACGAACTCAATGACGCCGTCGGGGCCTCCGTACGGTCCAGCGGCGATGCCCGGCTGATGCTGCAGTGGTGCACCAGTGACATGGGTTCCGCCGACACCGCGGCCGCGGCATCCCTGGCTGCGCTGCTGGGGCCGAAGGATCCACGCGGGCAGCTGGTCAGCGCCCGAATGGAGCGGCTTGACCGGGAGCTGCGGGCTTAGACCCTGAACTGCCGTCAAGGCGCGGGCGGCACGACGCCGGGGCAACCCTGTCCCTGCGGGTTGCGGAGGCAATCGTCGGCATAATTCCGGGTGATGGAGCGCCAGACGCTGACGGTCTGGGGCGGGGAACTGAATTGCCCTTGGCCCGGGATGGGCAACGGCGGGCCGCCGTTGACCGAGTACGTGCCCTGAAAATGAGTGGTCAGGACCACCGGGAAATCGCCGGTCTGGGTGTAGACGTGGCTGGTGGCGGTCTTTTCGCCCCAGCGGTCCTGGGGCAGGGGTCCCCCGGCCGCAGTCTGCGGCCCCAGCGACGTTCCGTCGCCGTAGCTCCAGGTGTACTGGACGGGCTTGGCGACGACGTGGACTTTCTGGGCCAGGATGGTGATGTCGAATTGCTGCTCGGTTGCTTCTGCGAAGAAGTTGGTCTCGGCGCCCCGCAGGGTATGCGGACTCGGCTGCGCGGTGACAGATCCTGCGGCGACCGGCAAACGCTGGAACTCCGTCTGGATCATGGCGGCAATCCGGGGCAGCAGGTCCTCCGGCCTCGGATCGAAGAGGCACGTGGGGCCGGAGTGGTACGTCCACGTCGGGTTTGGCACACCAGCCGGGGCCTTCAACCAGACGACCGGGATACCGTCATTTCCGTCGGGGCCGTTCTTGCAGTCGACAACAACAGCGAGGCAGTCCGTGTCGAAGTCGCCGCCGCCCAGGTGGCACTGCAATTCGTACTTGTACTGGTTGGGGTCGGCGCTAGGAGCCCCCGGTTGAAGCGCCACAAATTTCCCCGTCGCAGGGTCGAGCCTGTAGCCGCCGACGCTGACACTGTCGGGAGTCCAATCACTGAATATATCGGGCGGCTCAGCGTGAGCTGATGCAGGAGCCAAGGACACGACAATCGCCGCTGCGATAATCCGGGCGGTCATGTAGCGCCGGACGCTCTCAGTTGGTCGCACGACCTAACCGACGATTCTGCCGACATCGGCGACAGCCCACGCTCCGTCGCTATAAGTGACAAACAGCAGATTGCCCGTGTCGTCAGGCTGAGGGTCGCTACGGGCTACGCTGGCGTCCTGCCTCATATAGGTAAGCGGCGTTTGCTGTGCCTGCACGGCTACCTGGTACGTGGAGTCCTCGTCACGAATGAACTCACTGCTCACAGACGGAGTCGTGATCTTTCCACCAATGAGCCAGCGACCCTCCGCATGCCATGCCCGGATGACGCTTTTCGCCTTCTCACACGGCCCACAGGCAGGCGACGTAACTGCTTCCAGCGGGGCCAAATCACCTGTTTCGTATCCATAACTCAGCAGGCTGAACCAATAGGCGGCGAAGGCGATCGCACCTTCCTTCGTCTCCGCCTTCGCAGCCTCCGGGAGCACCGGAACGGGGACATTCTCTGCCCTGCCGGAGGCGTCCGCCGGCTTGTAACTGGCCGTTGGCGTGGGGGTGGCGGATGGGGTGGGCGACGCCGTCGGGCCTGGGGATTCTGGCGCGGCTGTCGCTCCGGGCGTTGTACCTCCGCCGGTGCAGGCGGCGACCGGCAGAATGAGTAGCGCTGCCAGCACCGCGCAAATGCGCCTGTGACGGCCGAAATGTGCGGTGCGAGATGTCATGGTCAGCTACTCCCCCGATAGAAAATCAAGACGCCTGAAGCCAAACAATGCCTTAAGGGTAACCGACGTTACATTTTGGGGTTGGAAGTTATCCACAGGGTCCCGACCGGGCACCGTTTCACCGATTTTCCCTGCTCAAGCCTCTGGCGCTTTTCTACACTGCCCAGAACAATGAACCCCATGATGTTCGAACATGCAGATGAGAACCCCGTCCTCGTACTCGATGACGATCAGTGCTGGAAATTGATCGAGGGCACTAAGCACGGCCGGCTGGTGGTCACGGTCAGCGGCGAACCCGACATTTTCCCGGTGAATTACGCCGTGAGCGGGCGGAAGCTCTACCTCCGCACGGCGCCGGGGAACAAGCTCGCGGAGCTGACCATCAACGCCAAAGTGCTGTTCGAAACGGACGGCATCCTGGCCGACGAGGCGTGGTCGGTTGTCCTGCGCGGCACGGCCCGCGTGCTGGACAACTCCGCGGATATCGCAGCCGCAGAAGCCCTAGGTCTCAAGCCGTGGGTGCCCACACTCAAGGACTTCTACGTCGAGATTGCACCGACCAGCGTCACCGGCCGGCACTTCCAGTTCGGCGAGCATCCGGAACGGGAAATCTAGAAACCGTACGACGACGGCGGCGACCTTCCGCCGTCGTCGGCAACGCCGCCTGCCCTGCCCGAGCCCGCCCGATCCCGGCAGGACACCGCCGCCTAGACTTGACGTATGGCGGACAAGCTGACACCTGAGCGGCGCAGCTGGAACATGTCCCGCATCCGCGGGAAGAACACCAAGCCGGAACTGCTGGTCCGCCGGCTGCTCCACGCCAAGGGTTACCGCTACAGGCTGCACGGCACTACCCGCGGGGGCCGGCTCCCCGGCAACCCGGACCTGGTGTTCGCAGGCCGCCACAAAGTCATCTTCGTCAACGGCTGTTTCTGGCACTTCCACGACTGCCGGGTGGGGCAGCACGCTCCCAAAGCCAACGCCGAGTTTTGGGAAACCAAGCGCACCCGCACCCGCACCCGCGATGCCCTGCAGCGCCAGCAACTGGAGAGCCTGGGCTGGGACGTCCTCACCGTCTGGGAGTGCGGCCTTGCGGACCTTACGGCGCTGGAGGCCCAGCTGGACCAGTTCCTCGCCGACCCAATCCCGCCAGGCAGCGCGCGCTCCGACTCCGCAGGAGATTCATCGGCAGAACCGCGCGTCGAGCCGCGGGAATCCTAGCCGGATTTGGTTGAAGACGACACCTAAAAAATAGGCCAGCGGCCATGCGCGACAGATTGTGTTGCCTCAGGTAATATCCGAATCTGGGGACAAGGACTCTACTGATTCCGCACTTACTCATCTTTTAACTCCACGGGAGAGCGCCAGATGCCGCACTTGCTGAGGTCCACCACGTCGCCGAGGATCCACAGCGGTCCGTCGAGAACGTCCCCCGGCTACCGGCCGCAGGGATACGGGCAGTCCACCGAGGTGGACCACGACCTCGAGCCCCTCCGCCGGCAGGTATCCGCGATCATTGATGCGATCCTTTCCGACAGCAAGCCTGAAGAGGCGCACGTTCGCGAGAAGCTCCGCCAGCACATCAATAACAACCCGGGCCAGCCGGAAAAGGCTCTCCTGTGCCACCTCCTGGCTGTTTCCCTGGAGCAGGAAGCCAGCTAGCGGCGCCTGCCAGAAGAAATGCGTCAGCGGCTGATGGTCGCCTGGCGCACCAGTTCGCCCCATGACTGCTGCGCGAGGTCCGCCACGGAGGCCAGAATTTCCGAGGGCGGCTTCGACAGGTCCAGCGGGAACTCCACCACGTCAATGTCCGTGTTCAGGATCCGGCGCAGCTTGATCTCGCCGGCGCCCGGATACACCAGCCACGCGGTCGGCACCCGCAGTGACGTGCAGTACGCCAGCATCCGGTAATGGTCCCCCGACAGTGAGGCACCGGCGTCGGCCGCGGCCTGGTACTTGGCGTCGTAAACCATCACCGGCCGCCCGCCCAGCAAATGGACTGCACCGGGCCGCACCACGATCCGGTCCGAGTCGCGGACCGCCTCGTTGAGCAGGGCGTTGTAGCGCAGCCGCATCTCCCCCGGGTACACCGCCATGGCCTCACGCAGCGCCGTGCCGACGAAGTCCTCGAACACAACGGACATGTCCACCACAAACGACGCCGACTGCTGGGCGCCGTCGCCGGCCTCGGCCGAGGCATGGCGCAGGACCACTTCGGCGAGCCGCAGGGCAGCCTGGTAGCGCGTGTTCATCCGGCTGGCCCGCCACACCGGCAACGGCGCGCCGGACTGCAGGCGGGTCACGGCGGCGAGCTTGCCCTTGAGCTGGCGCAGCCGGCTCAGCACCTCCGGCCGCACCCCCGGGACTTGGGACATCCGTTCGAGCGCCGCCCGCAGGATACGGTTCTCCGCGATGTCCTCAGTGAACTCGTCATAGGAGACCTCCAGCGGCACCAGCATGCCGGGGCGCCGGGAGATCTGGTCCGAAATGCGGATCCGGCCCTTAACCGTGCGCAGGGAGTCGTCCACATTCAGGTAGCCCTGCAGCACGCCGCGGCTGAGCGCCCGTTCGGCGAGCTGCGCCAGCGATTCGGCCAGCGCGCTCCACAGGTCCGCTTCCTCGACCGCGGCCACGGGCTCCTCCCGGAAGCCCTGGTCCCCCGCGTAGCCGAGCAGAAAAAGGAGCCGGTCCAGGCCCAGCCGGTCCTTGGGCCGCACCTCCAGCTGCACCGCCGGCGTCCGCACGGAACCGACTTTCCCCACCGGCTCGATCCGGTACAGCCCCAGGCCCATCGGCGATGCCTTGGCCAGGCCGCTGCCGTTGATGTACGCCGCACTGTCCGGGGTCAGCCGCTCGACCACGCCGCCGGAGAGTTCATCGAGGACAATCCGGCGGACCTGCCCGGAACCCGGCCCAACCGAACCCGACGCACCCGAACCCGGCCCGCCGGGGCCGGCGGTACGGCTGGCCGGCCCTGGCTGGCTAGACGCGCGCAAGGCGGTCAAGCAGCTGGTCCAGCCCAAAGCGCTCATCCAGCTGGGCCCGGTTCAGCTGGCCGTGGTAGTGCTCCTCCAGCAGCGGCATCAGCTCGTACTTCCAGATCCGACGCAGGCCCTTGGGTGTCTGCGCGGAGGATTTCATGAAGTAGGACGGGCCGATCATCAGGTCCCGGTCCCACTCGTCGATGGCGTCGTTGAGCGCGTCCATCAGCAGGGCCGGCGTCGTATCCAGGCCGCGGGCCTCGAGGAACCGCAGCAGCGAGCCCTTCACCGGTTCCGTTTTGGGGTGCAGTTCGATGAAGGAGAAGCGGCGGCGGATCGCGGCGTCCATCATGGCGATGGACCGGTCCGCGGTGTTCATGGTGCCGATGATGTAGAGGTTGTCCGGCAGCGTGAACGGCTCGTTGGGGCTGTACTGCAGGTAGATCCGGTCGTCGCGGTATTCGAGCAGGAAGTACAGCTCGCCGAACACCTTCGCGAGGTTCGCCCGGTTCATCTCGTCGATAATCAGGAAGTACGGCTTGCTCTCGTTGCCCGGTTTGGCAGCCTCCTCGGCGATCCGGCGCAGTGGCCCTGCGACGAGCTTAAAGGACACCTGGCCTTCCTCATTTTTGTCCGGCCGGAAGCCCTCGAAGAAATCCTCGTAGGCGTACGACGGGTGGAACTGCACCAGCTTGACGCGTTCGTCGGTGGTGTCGCCGGCGAGCTGGGCGGCCAGATGCTTGGCGAGGTACGTCTTGCCGGTGCCGGGCGGGCCGTAGAGCACCAGCTGGCGGTTCTCCTCCAGCAGCTCGGCGATTTCCTGCAGCGGTTCCAGGTCCATGTGCAGGGACGCGGCGAACTCCGGCGTCAGCGGGCGGAACCCTTCGCAAGCGGGTTCGACGACGGCGGACGGCTCGGTGCCGTCGCCGGGCTGGGCTTCCGCTTCGGCGGGCAGCAGGGCTTCGAGGGCCTGGATCACGCGGGTGATGTCCGCGACGATCCCGGAG
This sequence comes from Pseudarthrobacter sp. 1C304, assembly GCF_052245515.1. Lineage (NCBI taxonomy): Bacteria > Bacillati > Actinomycetota > Actinomycetes > Micrococcales > Micrococcaceae > Pseudarthrobacter > Pseudarthrobacter sp. 1C304. Next base: position 88,806 of record NZ_JBQQCH010000006.1, read on the forward strand.
GTGGCCAGCTGCCGCTGCACGTGGCGGGGCAGCTCGGTCATGTTGTGCGTTTCGTCGAACCAGCGGACCTTGCGGCGCAGCCGGCGGTTGTCCTCACGGTGCTCGGGCTCGCCCAGGACCACGCCCACCCGGACCGTACCGGAGCTCTGGTACAGGGCCAGATCGCCGGGCTTCATCACGGTCAGGAACGCGAAGACCGCGGTCTTGGTGTCCTCGCGTTCGACGTAGCCCAGGTGCTTGTAGTCCTCGTCCACGGCGTGTTGGACCACCCCGGCGGTGACGCCGGGGTCCAGCAGCCGGAGGTGCTCGACGTCGAGCGTCACCGATTCCTCGGACTGCCAGGTGCTGAGCAGTTCGGCGTTGTCGTGGTGGGTGCGCAGCAGCCAGGCGCGCCGGCCGGGATCGCCCACCTTCCGCCACTGGCTCACCAGCTGCCGGGCGTACCAGTCGATCCGCTGGCCGGCCTGCTCGTCAAGGTGCAGGCGGATGCGGTGGATGTCCGCCGAGATTTCCTCGTCGCTGTCGCCCTTCGCCCCGCCCACCAGGGAGGCAAACGCGTCGCGGATTTCCTGGCGTTCGACGTCGGCCACCACGGGTTCGAAATAACTGGGCCACACCAGGAATTCGATGCTGCGGCGGATGGCCGGCTGGTCGTCCGGCGTGCCGGCCACCAGCCGGTGGAACGACAGCGGATCCTTGACGGCGGCCGCGACGGCGCCCGCCGGGCGCTGGGCCACGTGCTGGACGAAGCGGCAGAGCCATTTCAGGTGGTCCCAGATGGTCCAGTTGAACTCCGCGGTGCGGTCGCGGATGACCCCGTGGTCGGTCATGCCGGCGTAAAGTTCGTCCGGCAGTTCCAGCGGCGGCTCCAGCCAGCTGGCGGCCTCCGCCACCCGCGCCCGCTTGACCTTGAGGGATTTCACCTCGTGAGCCAGCGGCAGGGACTGGAGGAACAACAGCTCAACGGCCAGCTGCTTCGCTCCCCGGGAGGCTCCCTGCAGGTTCTCCCGCAGGTTGGTCATCATGGGGGCCTTGGGGTCCGGGACCCCGCGCTCCAGACGGTCGAGGAGCTCCGCGGCGGCCTGGACGGACCAGGTCTTGGTGCGCCCGTCCAGGGCCGACGGTTTGCCGTGCAGCCCCGGCCCCAACACGAACCACGCTGCGTCTTCGATCTCCTTGGAGATGCCGAGGGCACGGTGCATGGCAGGCTTTTTGGCTGGGGTCATGCTTTCAATTTACAGGCTTAAGCTGAACGCCCGCATTACGGGACACCCGGATGTTACTTCGGAGTAGGTTCCGAAGATCGGCCGGATTCGCTGGCCAGCCGTCCCTATTTTGCGGCGGAGTGCCGCTTGACGCCGAAGGTGAAGTAGCTGCCCGGGCCCACGAAGTTGATCAGCGTGGCGACCCGCCACATCGCCTTGCTGCCGCGGATCTGATTCGCCGGGCGGCGGGTGATGTCCGTCTGGGCCGCGACCAGCAGCGAGAGTTGGACGGCGGCGGCGGTGATGGTGCCGAACTTGGCCATCGGCGAGAGCTCTTTCCACGCCTTCTTCCGCGCGTACTTCTTGCGCTTGTTCGCCACCATCTGTGCTCGTTTGTTCACCATGGTCTGCGCTCCTTCGCTACCGGGCTGACATGCCCGCGGGTTGTTCATTCTAGGGACGATCGATAGGGCGAGATAGAGGCAATGGGACCGGTTTAGGTCAGCCCGCAGGAGCCGGTGTAAAGCGGGCCAGCTTCTCCTTCTGCTCCGGCGTCAGCCTGAGCACCCGGCCCGTTGCCTCGTCCACGAACGCCAGGTGGCTGCTGGCGCGGACGCAGTCCTCGCGGGTGACGGGGTCCTGCACCAGGTAGTGGATGTCGAAGCTGGCACCCTTCACCGCGCCGATCCACAGCTGGACCACGGCCGGCACGTTGCGGTACTCGAGGGTCCGGACGTAGCGGATCTTGTGGTCCACGATCAGCGCCAGGGTCCCCTCCGGGACTTCGTTGAAGAGCGGTACCGGCGGTTCGATGCCCGGCAGTCCGGTCCCGCGGGGCGGGCCGAAAGCGGCGATGCGGGCCTCCTCCAGGATCCGGACGACCTGGACGTTGTTGATGTGGCCGTAGGCATCCATGTCGCCCCACCGCATCGGGATCTGCACCTCGATGCGCCGGGACTCCGGGCCCGGGGACTCCGCTGACGACGGGCTTCCGGCCTCGGCCGCTGCCGATGCCGGGCGTGCGGCGCTCAACTGTGCACCGCCGTCGCATCGTGTTCCGGGTTGTCCGAGAAGGCTGTCTCGGCGTCCTCGCCGGCGAACTGGGACATGTACAGCCGGAAGTAGGCGCCTTTGAGGTCCAGGAGCTGGGCGTGGGCGCCCTGCTCCACGATCCGCCCGGCCTCCATCACCAGGATGGTGTCGGCGTCGCGGATGGTGGAGAGGCGGTGGGCGATCACAAAGCTGGTGCGGTCGGTGCGCAGGGCGGCCATGGCCTTCTGGACCAGCACCTCCGTACGGGTGTCCACGGAGCTGGTGGCCTCGTCCAGGATCAGGAGGGAGGGGTTGGCCACAAACGCCCGGGCAATGGTGATCAGTTGCTTCTCGCCGGCGCTGACGTTGTTGCCTTCCTCGTCGATGACGGTGTTGTAGCCGTCGGGGAGGGCCCGGACGAACCGGTCCACGAAGGTGGCCTTGGCCGCCTCCATGACCTGTTCCTCGGTGGCGTCCAGCTTGCCGTAGCGGATGTTGTCGTAGATGGACCCGCCGAAGAGCCAGGCATCCTGGAGCACCATGCCCACCTTGGCGCGCAGCTCGGACCGGCTCAGCTGCGTGATGTCCACCCCGTCCAGCGTGATGCTGCCGCCCTGGAGCTCGTAGAAACGCATCACGAGGTTCACCAGGGTGGTCTTACCAGCACCGGTGGGGCCGACAATCGCGACCGTGTGGCCGGGCTCCGCGGTGAAGGAGAGGTCCTCGATCAGCGGCTTGTCCGGGGTGTAGCTGAACGTGACGTTGCGGAACTCGACGTGGCCGTCGGTCTTGGCCGGCAGGTGCTCCGTGGCGGTTTCGGCGTCCTGTTCCTCGGCGTCGAGGAACTCGAAGACCCGCTCCGCGGACGCGACGCCGGACTGCAGCATGTTGGCCATGCCCGCCATCTGGCCCAGCGGCTGGGTGAACTCGCGCGAGTACTGGATGAACGCGGTGGCGTCGCCCAGGCTCATCCCGCCGGAGGCGACGCGCAGGCCGCCGACGACGGCGATCCCGACGTAGCTCAGGTAGGAGACGAACTGCATGACCGGCATGATCATGCCGGACACGAACTGCGCCCCGAAGCTGGCCTGGTAGAGGGCCTCGTTCCGCTCGTCGAAGCGGTCCAGCATGTCGGCGTCGCGGCCGAAGACCCGGACCAGGTCGTGGCCGGAGAACGACTCCTCGATTTGGCCGTTGAGCTCGCCCGTGTTCTTCCACTGGGCGGCGAAGAGCTTCTGGCTGCGGGCGCCGATAACGCCGGCCGCCACGGCCGAGAGCGGCAGCGCGACCAGGGCGATCAGGGCCAGCTGCCAGGACACGATGAACATCATGATCACGATGCCGATCACCGTCAGGGCCGAGTTCACCAGCTGCGCGAAGGCCTGCTGCAGGGCCTGCTGGATGTTGTCCACATCGTTGGTGACCCGGGAGAGGATGTCGCCGCGCTGGCGGGTGTCGAAGTAGTTCAGCGGGAGCTTGTTGAGCTTCCTTTCGGTGTCGTCGCGCAGCTGGCGGACTACCCGCATCACCAGGATGTTCAGGACGTAGCCCTGCAGCCACAGGAAGATGTTGGCGACGAAGTACATCAGCAGGACAACGCTGATGAGGAAGGCGAGTTCCTGGAAGTCGATGCCGGCGCCGGGGACCACGTCCATGGTGGACAGCATGTCCGCGAAGTTGTCCTGGCCCTGGGCGCGCAGGTCTTCTACGTACTCCTCCTTGGTTCCGCCCGCGGGCAACTGCTTGCCGACGACCCCGCCGAAGATGACGTCCATGGCCTGGCCAAGGATCCGCGGCGCCACCACGTTCAGGACGACGGCGACCGTCACCATGGCCAAGACGGCGATGATGCCGGCGCGTTCGGGTTTCAGCAACCCCATCAGGCGCTTCGCGGAAGGCCAGAAGTGCTGGGCCTTTTTGGCCGGAAGGTCACCGAACATGCCGCCGTCGGCTTCGCCCGGGCGGTATTCCTCTTCGAAGAAGTCCTCGTCCGGCTCCGGTGCAGCGGACTCCGCAGCGGTCCGCTGGGAGCCGGGTTCCGTGCCTGCCGGATCCCCGGACTTCCGTGAGACGTTCTGTTCGGTGCTCATGCCACGGCCTCCGCGGTCAGCTGGGATTCGACAATTTCCTGGTAGGTCGCGGAGCTCTGCAGCAGCTGTTCGTGCGTGCCGCGGTCCACGATCCGCCCTTTGTCGAGCACCAGGATCTGGTCCGCGTCGGCAATGGTGGAGACGCGCTGGCCCACAATGATCACGGTGGCGTTGGCGGTTTTCGCCTTGAGGGCCTTGCGGAGCCGGGCGTCGGTGGCGACGTCGAGGGCGGAGAAGGAGTCGTCAAAGAGGAACACCTTGGGCTCGGTGACCAGCGCCCGGGCGATGCACAGCCGCTGGCGCTGGCCGCCCGAGACGTTGGTGCCGCCCTGGGCGATGCGTGAGTGGAGGCCGTTCTTCTTTTCGCGCACGAAATCCGCGGCCTGTGACACGGTGAGGGCGTCCCACAGCTGGACGTCCGTGGCGTCGGGCTTGCCGAAGCGCAGGTTGTGCTCGATGGTTCCGGAAAACAGGTACGGCCGCTGCGGCACCATGGCAACGCGCTGGGTGATCTCCGCCCGGTCCAGGTTGGTGACCGGGACACCGTCGAGCAGCACTTCCCCCGAGGCGGCGTCGTACAGGCGGGGCAGCAGGGCCAGCAGGGTGGACTTGCCGGCGCCGGTGGAGCCGATGATGGCCACGGTCTGCCCGGGTTCGGCGGTGAAGCTGATGTTGCTGAGCACCGGCGCTTCGGCGCCGGGGTAGGCGAAGGTCACGTTCCGGAATTCGACCCGGCCGGCCTTTTCGGCCGGTGCCACGGGGGTGACGGTTTCGTGGATGGAGGGTTCGACGTCGAGCACCTCACCGATGCGATCCGCGCAGACCGAGGCGCGCGGAATCATCATCGCCATGAAGGTGCCCATCATGACGGCCATCAGGATCTGCAGCAGGTACTGCAGGAAGGCGGTCAGCGCGCCCACCTGCATTTCACCGGCGTCCACCCGCTGGCCGCCGAACCACAGCACGGCGGCTGTGGAAACGTGGAGGATCATGCCGATGGCCGGGAACATCAGGACAAAGAGGGCGCCGATTTTCAGCGACACGTCGGTCAGGTCCTTGTTGGCCGCGCCGAACCGCTGGGCCTCGTGCGGTTCGCGGACGAAGGCGCGGACCACGCGGATGCCGATGATCTGTTCGCGGAGGATGCCATTGAGCCGGTCAATCTTCTCCTGCATGGACCGGAAGAGCGGCATCAGGCGGACCACGAGGTACCCGACCACCACCACCAGGACCGGAACGGATACCCAGACCAGCCAGGACAGGTTGAGGTCCTCGCGGACGGCCATCACGATGCCGCCGATGCACATGATGGGCGTGGCCACCATGAAGTTCAACCCCATCAGCATCAGCATCTGTACCTGCTGCACATCGTTGGTGCCGCGCGTGATCAGGGTGGGGGCGCCGAAGACGTTGACGTCCTTCGCGGAGAAGCTGGTGACTTTGCGGAACACCCCGCGGCGCAGGTCGCGGCCGAACGCCATGGCGGCCTTGGAGCCAAAGTAGACCCCGGCGATCGCGGTGGCGACCTGGACCAGGGCGACACCCAGCATGACCCCGCCGGTGCGCCAGATGTAGTCCGTGTCGCCGCGGGACACGCCCTCGTCGATGATCTGGGCGTTCAGGCTGGGGAGGTACAGCGCCGCGATGGTGGAGGCGAGCTGGAAAAGTACCACTGCCCAGATGTACGGCAGATACGGCTTCGAATAGCGCCGTATAAGAGTGACAAGCATGCCCACGTGTCCTTTGAGGAAATACCGAATAGTTGAGGCTGGTGAAGTATCTGGCAAGGGAACCTCAACCGGATGCTCCCATGACTAGCAAAGGGGGCCGACAGCCATAGCCATCCAACTCTACGAAACCACCGGCCGGCGGGGAACATCGGGGACGGAAAATCATCCAAACGGCGTACTTTTCCGGGGACCCGGCACCCCGGCCGTTAATTCGCCCGGTGTTGGCTCTCGCGCTCCCGGCTGAGGACGTCCACGAATTCCCGGTCGAGGTCCGCGGGGGCTGCGGACTCCACCGCAGTCGCGGCGGACGGGGCCGGGCCGCCGTCGGATTTGGCAGCCGGGCTGACAATGTCCACGGTGCGCCGCAGCGGCTCTTCCTTGATGAAGAGGATCGCCACCAGGGCAACGAGCCCGACAACCGCCGAGACCATGAAGATCTGGGCCGTGGCGTCGCCGTAGGCGGCCCGCATGATCTCCCGGACAGGCTCGGGCATGTGCGCCAGGTCCATGCTGGCGCCCGCTCCGCCGCTGGCGGGAATGCCGGCGGCGGCGAGGCCCTCGGTGGCGAGTTCCTTGACCCGGTTGCCCATGATGGCGCCCAGGACGGAGACGCCGATGGCGCCGCCGACCGACCGGAAGAACGCCACCGAGGCGCTGGCGGTTCCAATGTCGCTGGCACGCACGGTGTTCTGCACGGCCAGGACGAGGTTCTGCATCAGCAGGCCCAGGCCGATGCCCAGGATTGCGGTGTAGACGCCGGTCAGCCAGAGTTCGGTGGTGTGATCGATGGTCCCGGTCAGACCGAGGCCGCCGACCATCAGGACGGAGCCCGCGATCAGGTACCGCTTCCATTTTCCGGTGCGGCTGATCAGCTGGCCGGAGGCCACGGATCCGAGCAGGTTTCCGGCGATCATGGGCAGGGTGAGGAGCCCGGCCTCGGTGGGGGACGCGCCGCGTGCCACCTGGAAGTACTGGCCCAGGAACGCGGAGGAGCCGAACATCCCGACGCCGACGGCGACCGAGGCGAGGATGGCGAGGGCCGTGGTGCGCTGCGAGATGATCTTCAGCGGAATGATGGGCTGCGGCACCTTGGATTCCACCAGGACCAGCAGGGCCAGCAGTGCGATGCCGCCGCCCACCATGGCCACGGTCTGCCATGACCACCAGTCGTAGTAGTCCGGGTTGCCGGCGAAGGACACCCAGATCAGCAGGAGGCTTACGCCGGAGGTCAGCAGCACGGATCCCAGCCAGTCGATCTTGGCGGGGCGCTTGACGTGCGGCAGCTTCAGGGTGATCTGCAGCAGGATCAGGGCGATGACGGCGAGCGGAACGCAGACAAAGAAGGTCCAGCGCCACCCCAGCGGGCTGTCCACGATAAAGCCGCCCAAGAGCGGGCCGCCGGCGGTGCCCACGGCCATCACGGCGCCCATGTAGCCGGAGTATTTGCCGCGGTCGCGGGGCGGGATGATGGAGCCGATGATGGCCATCGCCAGTGCGGTCAGCCCGCCCATGGCCACACCCTGGATGACGCGGGCGGTCAGCAGCAGCGGGATGGTCTCCGAGAGTCCTGCCATGACGGACCCGGCCACAAAGACCACGATGCTGAGCTGGACCAGAAGCTTTTTGTTGAACAGGTCCGCCAGCTTGCCCCAGATCGGCGTGGTGGCGGCGTTCGCGAGGAGGGCCGCGGTGATGACCCAGGCGAAGTCGGTCTGGGTGCCGTTGAGCTCGGACATGATGGTCGGCAGCGCGTTCGCCACGATGGTGCTGCTGATGATCGCGGTGAAGAACGCGGCCAGCAGGCCCGTCAGGGCCTCCATGATCTGGCGGTGGGTCATGGCCGCCTGCGGTGCGGGTGGTTTTTCCAGGGTTGCTGTCATGGGGCGCTCCTCAAACAAGGTCGGTGGTGGTGGATCCGGCCGTCGTTGCCCGGGCTGCTGTCCTCAGGGACTCAGCAAGTTTTTGCAGGGTGGTGGTGGTTTGCTCGACGTCCTGCTCGCTCCAGTCCTGCAGGAACTCAAGGAGGGTGGCGGCGCGCTGCTCCTCGATGGACCGGAGCTTTTCGACTCCGGACGCGGAGAGGGCCACCAGCTGCGCGCGCCCGTCCAGGGGGTCCGGCCTGCGGACCACGTAGCCCTGCTCTTCCAGTTCGGCGATATGCCGGCTCAGGACGGGGGCGCTGACGCCGAGCCGCTCCGCCAGTGCGGTGGCCCGGGACTCCCCCTCCCCCACAAAGCGCAGGACGCCCTGGAGGGCGACGCCGGTGTCCTCACCGCGCAGCTTCACGGCCGCGACGCAGCGGACTGCGCGCTGGAGGTCGAAAATCTGGTGGACGAGTTCTGCGGCGGTGTCCGGCGCGACGGCCATGGCGGCTTCCTCCTGCTGGCTTTGCTTGCCTGAGGCAACCAATATAGCAGAGGACTAGTTACTTTGGGAAACTAACCCTCCTTCGGGCCAGCTCCCGCCCGCCACCCATCTGACGCAAATGGCCGCTATCCCGGGCGGGATAGCGGCCACTTGTGGTCAATCGATGGAGGGTAGTTATTCCTCGAGATGGGTGGGGGCGAACATCTTGAGCAGGGTTTCGACGACGACGACGTTCGGTCCGTCCGCGGCGAATCCGGCGCGGAGCGCGTCCCCCACCTCCTCGGGGGCCACCCGGACGGCCGGAACCCCGAAGGCCTCGGCCAGTTTGACGAAGTCCGGGCGCGCGAGTTCGGTGGCGGTGGCCTTGCCGAAGGCGCCCACCATGTATTCGCGGAGGATGCCGTAGCCGCCGTCGTCCACGATCAGCCAGGTCACCGGAACATTGTGCTGTTTGGCGGTGGCCAGTTCAGAGATGGAGTACATCGCCGAGCCGTCGCCGGAAACCGCGAGCACCCGTGACGAGCCGCCGGGCTTGCCGGCTGCATCCCGGCCGGTTGTTTCCAGGCCGACCGCGCCGCCGATCGCGGCCGGGAAGCCGAAGCCGAGCCCGCCGGCGCCCTGGGCGGAGTGGAACTGTCCCTCGCGGGCGTCCCAGCAGCTCCACCCCCAGTAGGCGGAGATGGTCATGTCCCAGAATGTCTGCATGGTGGCGGGCACGGCGTCCCTGATGTCCGCCATGAACTTCAGCTCCTTGCCGAGGTCCTGGGATTCCAGCCGGGCCTTGACCTTGGCCAGTGTTTCCTTGACCAGGGCCTCGGGTGAGGTGCCGTGCCAGTCCGCACGCTCGGCGTGCGGTTCCGTCAGGGCGGCGTCGAGCGCGGCGAGGGCCTGGCCGGCGTCGGCCCTGATGCCCAGGCCGGGGCGGTTGGACTCCAGCACCCGGGGTTCGGCGTCGATCTGGATGATCCTGCCGCGCGGCTCGAAGGTGAAGTAGTTGGAGGTGACTTCACCAAGGGAGGAGCCGATCACGATCAGCACGTCGGCGTCCTCGAGCAGCTCAGTCATGTACTGGTCCTCGATCCAGGACTGCAGCGAGAGCTCGTGGTTCCACGGGAACGCGCCGTTGCCGCCGGGGGTGCAGATGACCGGAGCCCGCAGCTTCTCCGCGATGGAGAGCAGCGACTGCTCGGCCCGGCCGCGGCGCGTTCCGCCGCCGGCGATGATGGCGGGGCGTTCCGCCGTCGACAGCCATTTCACGGCTTCGCGGACCAGTTCGACGCGCGGCGGGTTGTCGGCGGCCTCGGCGAGGGCGTCTTCCACCGGGGGAACCATGATGGGGTCCAAGAGGACGTTCTGCGGGATTTCCAGCCAGACGGGTCCCTGCGGCGAGGAAATCGCCTCGGTCCAGGCGTCCTGGATGGCCGAGGGGATGCCGGAGGCGTGCTGGATCAGCCGCTGGCTCTTGGTGACGTTCGCGGCCGAGGCCTTCTGGTCATCGAGCTGGTGCAGCATGCCCTTGCGGCGCGCGCCGAGTCCCTCGAGCGGGATCTGGCTGGCGACAACCACCATCGGTACGCCGGTGGCGTAGGCCTCCTGCAGCCCGGCCAGCGATGTCAACGCGCCGGGGCCGGTGGAGAGGAACAGGACGCCCACCTCGCCGGTGGCGCGGGAGTAGCCGTCCGCGGCGAAGGCGGAGTTGTTCTCCACCCGGGAGGACACAAAGTGCAGGTTTCCGCGGCCCATGGCGTCAAAGAGCCCCAGGGCGTGCTGGCCCGGGATGCCGAAGACGGTCTTGGCGCCGAGCGCTTCGAGGGTCTCGACGACCAGGTCGCCGCCGTTGCGTACGCCGGTCATCGGGAGACCCCGCTTTCCACGCGCTGGGCCGCACTTTCCACCCGGGCCGCGGGAGCCTCGAAGCCGGCCGGGCGCCGGGTTTCCTGGCCGAGGGCCTGCGCGGCGTACCCGTTGGCGGCGCCGAAGCGGTCGCCGTCGAGGGCGCGGTCCGCCATGAGGGTCACCAGCTCGTACGCCACGTGGCTGGCGGCGACACCGGTGATGTCCGCGTGGTCATAAGCGGGGGCGACCTCGACGACGTCGGCCCCCACCAGGTTCATGCCGCGGAAGCCGCGGATGATTTCGAGCAGTTCGCGGCTGGTGATGCCGCCGGCTTCCGGGGTTCCGGTGCCGGGGGCGTGCGCGGGATCCAGCACGTCGATGTCCACGGAGATGTAGAGCGGACGGTTCCCGATCCGGTCGCGGACCTTGGCGACGGTTTCCAGCACGCCCTGGTAGTAGACGTCGGCGGAGGTGACAATGCCGAAGCCGAAGCGGTGGTCGTCGTCGAGGTCCTTTTTGCCGTAGAGCGGGCCGCGGGTGCCGATGTGGCTGATGGCTTCGGTGTCGAGGATGCCTTCTTCGACTGCGCGGCGGAACGGGGTGCCATGGGTGTACTCCGCGCCGAAGTAGGTGTCCCAGGTGTCCAGGTGCGCATCGAAGTGCAGCATGGCGACGGGCTCGCCGGCGCGTTCCGCGGCGGCGCGGAGAAGGGGCAGGGCGATGGTGTGGTCGCCGCCGAGGGTCAGCAGCTTGCTGCCGGAGGCGGTCAGGTCCAGCGCGTTCTGCTGGATGGTCTCGATCGCTTCGTTGATGTTGAAGGGGTTGACGGCCATGTCGCCGGCGTCGGCGACCTGGATGTTTTCGAAGGGGCTGACGTCCCAGGCCGGGTTGTACGGGCGGAGCAGGCGGCTGGCCTCGCGGATGTGGTTGGACCCGAAGCGGGCTCCGGGACGGTAGGAGACGCCGGAGTCGAAGGGTACGCCCACCACCGTGACGTCGGCCTTGGCGACCTGGTCCAGCCGCGGCAGGCGGGCGTAGGTGGCGGCTCCGGCGTAGCGCGGGATGCGGGATGAATCGATGGGGCCAAGGTTGCCATTGGCCTCGATGCGCAGCTCTTCCAAAAGAAGCCTCTCCTTCAAGGACTGACCGACGGGTGTGACAGCCATCATACACTTGAAGTTGCCTGATGCGCATCAAATGTTTACAAATCAGTCCCTGAGTGGTGGCTGGCGCGGTGGCAGAACCCGGCTGGTCCGCGCGCGACGGCGGGACCCGGCGCTCCTGCCCAGTTACTTCGCCGGCTGCCCCGCCCAGACCGGCGCAGAACCGCGGAAATCCGGGGTTCTGCGTCCCGCAGCGCCCGCCGCGGCAGGCAGTAACCGGGCGGGAACGCAGCCGCACCCTCCTCCGCGTTGTCCAGATAGCACGATTGCCGGGTTCCACAGGCTTCCGGCGCACTCTGTACTGGCCTGATGGACCCCGTTGAATACCTCAGGCAGCTGGGCGGCGTCGCCCGGACCGGGCAATTGTTGGCCGCGGGCTATTCCCGGACCGATATTGCTCATCTCGCGGCCTCCGGCGTCCGCCAGCCCCGACGCGGCGTGTTCGTCGTTCCGGGGTGCCGCCCCGAGTTCGAGGCGGCTATTCTCTGCAACGCCCGGGTCAGCTGTGCCAGCGCGGCGGAGCCTTACGGCCTGTGGCTCCGCAGGCCGCCGGCGCAGCACCACCTGGCGTGCAACCACGGCCACGGCAGCGGGTTCATCCGCCACCGGACGGTCCGGTTCGCGCCCCATCCGGCGTTGCCCGTGGCCGCAGTCGAGGACGTGGTGCTCCACGCCATGACCTGCCTCGCTCCCCCGGCGTCGACGGCCATCGCGACCTCGGCCATGCGCCTGCACGGGGTCCCGCTGGCACTGCTGACGGATCAGCTTTCCGCCGACCGGTCCGGCCGGGTCCGCAAGGCACTGCTCGAACTGGACCTCCGTGCCGAATCCATCGTGGAGGTCGATGCCCAGCACCTCTTCCGCGCCAACGGGATCAACTACGACGCCCAGGTTTACCTGCCGGGGATCGGCCGGGTGGACTTTCTGCTGGAAGGTTCCTGATCGTGGAGGTGGACGGCTTCGCGTTCCACTCCCGCCGAGCGGACATGCGCAGGGACCTGAACCGGAACAACGCCTCGACGGTGGCCGGTTTTGCCGCGCTCCATTACATGCCGGAGCACATCTGGTTTGAGCCCGAGCGCGTCGTGGCCGAGATCCGCGCGGTCCTCGGGCAGCGGCGCAGCCCAGGCCCTGAGGCGCCGTCGTGACGCTCCTGCCCAGTTACTCAGGAACCCATGCCAAGGAACCCGCAGACTTCCGGGGCCCACCAACCCGGGAGGGCTCCCGGATGGAAGTAACTGGGCGGCAGCGCGTCGGCCCGGGCGAAAATCAGCCGGAAGCTACCGGCTCGCGGCGGGCACCAGCACCCAGAGGACCTCGACGGCGTCATCGGTCGGGTTCACCCAGGTGTGCGGCTCGCGGCCGGGGAAGGTCACGGTGTCCCCCGTGTGCAGTTCGAACTCCTCGTTGGTGAGGATCAGCCGGATGCTGCCCCGGACCACGTGCAGCACATCGACGTCGCAGTCCACCGCGTACAGTTCCGATTCGCCGCGGCCACGGGGCTCGATCACGGCCTGGATGATCTGCACCCGGCGTTCAGAGCGTGCGGTCAGCAGCCGCTCCACAATCCCCTCGCCGCCGAGCGAGATCCGCGGGCCTTCGTCTTTCTTGGTCAGATGGGTCTCCGGGGCCGCAAAGAGATCGCCGATCGAAATGGAGAGCACCTGGCACAGCGTCACCAGGGACGCCACCGACGGGGAGGTAAGGTCACGTTCCACCCGGCTGAGGAACCCCTTGGTCAGCCCGGTGGCGTCGGCAACCTGCTCGATAGTGAGCCGCTGGGACTGCCGCGCGGCGCGGATCCGGGAACCGATGGCAACGGGAACGTTGCTCGGTTCAACTGGTAGAGCCTTCATGTAGGAACCTTTCCCGGCCGGCTGCTTGGCCCCATTGTTGGAGCAATACTAGACGCGGCCGCACCCCCGGCACGCCTGATCCGCCCGCGACGCGTAATGCGTCTTGACTGTTACTCGGATCACAACATACTGTGTGGCAACAACTGTTGCCTAATGGGCAATCACCGCCGAAACACGGACCTGTCCCGACTCCGGGCCGATCCGCCGGCAGTCCGTCACCGTACCCGTCAAGAAGCATCTGATCCCCGGCGCCTTCCTGGGCACCGGCCGGGTCAGCCCTGCTCTGAACCGCTCTGAGGAGCCCCTAATGGACGCAAGTTTCGTCAACATCGCCATAGTGGTGGTGTACCTGATCGCCATGCTGGCCTTCGGCTGGTGGGGCAAGTCCCGCACCAAGAACAACAGTGACTTCCTGGTGGCCGGCCGCCGCCTCGGCCCGTTCCTCTACACCGGAACCATGGCCGCCGTCGTGCTCGGCGGCGCCTCCACCGTCGGTGGCGTCGGACTGGGCTACAAGTTCGGCATCTCCGGCATGTGGCTGGTGGTCGCGATCGGCGCCGGCGTGCTGCTGCTCAGCCTGCTCTTCGCCGGCACCATCCAGAAGCTCAAGATCTACACCGTCTCCCAGATGCTGAGCCTGCGGTACGGCAGCCGCGCCACCCAGACGTCCGGCATCGTCATGCTGGCCTACACGCTGATGCTCTGCGCCACCTCCACCGGCGCCTACGCCACCATCTTCGTGGTGCTCTTCGGCTGGGACCGCGCGGTCGCCATCGCCGTCGGCGGCGCGATCGTCCTGGTCTACTCGACCATCGGCGGCATGTGGTCCATCACCTTGGCCGACCAGGTCCAGTTCGTGATCAAGACCGTCGGCATCTTCCTCCTGATGCTGCCGTTCACGCTCAACGCCGCCGGCGGCTTCGAGGGCATCCGCGAACGGGTGGACGCCAGCTTCTTCCAGATCGACGGCATCGGCATCCAGACGATCATCACCTACTTCGTCGTCTACACCCTGGGCCTGCTGATCGGCCAGGACATCTGGCAGCGCGTCTTCACCGCCAAGACCCCCGGGGTGGCCCGCTGGGGCGGCGCCACCGCCGGCATCTACTGCATCCTCTACGGTGCCGCCGGCGCCCTCATCGGCCTCGGCGCCCGCGTCGCGCTGCCGGACATCGACGTCAAGGCTCTCGGCAAGGACGTGGTCTACGCCGAGGTTGCCACCAACCTGCTGCCCATCGGCATCGGCGGCCTGGTGCTCGCCGCCGCCGTCGCCGCCATGATGTCGACGGCGTCCGGCGCCCTGATCGCCGCAGCCACCGTGGCCCGCGCCGACGTCCTGCCGTTCGTCGCAAGCTGGTTCGGCAAGAACATCAACACCGACGACACGGACAACCCGGAGCACGACGTCCGCGCCAACCGCATGTGGGTCCTGGGACTCGGCATCGTCGCGATTGTCATCGCCATCGTCACGCAGGACGTTGTGGCGGCCCTCACCATCGCCTACGACATCCTGGTGGGCGGGCTCCTCGTCGCCATCCTCGGCGGGCTGGTGTGGAAGCGGGGCACCGGCGCCGCCGCGGCCGCCTCCATGGCAGTGGGCTCGGTGGTCACCCTCGGCACCATGATCATCCTGGAGATCAATGCCGAGGTGCCGCTGGACGGCATCTACGCCAACGAACCGATCTACTTCGGTCTGCTGGCGTCCGCGGCGGTCTACATCGCCGTGTCCCTGCTGACCAAGCCGACAGACCCCGCGGTCATGTCCAACTGGCGCCGCAGGGTGGCCGGCGGCGCTGCCGCCGAGGAGGAACAGGCCCCGGTCCTGACCCACTAAGGCGAAAGCCACCTCTTAACGTTCGACGGCGGCGCTCCCTTCGCGGGGGCGCCGCCGTCGAACGTTGTGGACCGGAGGTAATAGGCCGGACGTTATGGGCCGGAAGTTCAGGACAGCGGGAGGCTGCTCACTCTTCCTCCTCCGCCGCCAGGAACTCCTCTCCGTCCAGGGGCACCACGGGTTTCTCATCGCCCAGGAAGTCCTCAGCGTCCAGGGGCACCAGCCGGTCGGCCTCCTCCAGGAGTTCCTCCTCCTCGGTCTCGCCGGTGTCACTGACGGGCGCGTCCTCCGCGTAGTCATACGCGGGATCTGACTCAAGGGAATCCCGGGCCGGCTGGACCGGACGTGAGCCGATGTTGTCCATGTTGCAACCTCCGTAGAACGGCTGTGGCGGCTGTGGTTCCGGAGAACCCGCCCTGGGGTTTCATTCGAACACCGCGGACCCGGACGGTCAAGGCCTCCCGCGCGCGGCGGCGCCGGGCGGTGCGGACCGTGCCGCGGCACCGTGCTTTTTACGGTTTGCCTAAACTCCTTGCTCAGGATCACCGACCGAAAATCCGCGGAAAGACGGGGTACGCTGGTTACGCAACGGGGCCGAACCATGCCCTTTCCAGCCCAGGAGCTTCCGTGTCCCAGCACGCCACATCTGACCCGTTCCAGCACGGCCCGCGCCGCCCGGAGTCCCCGCAGGACGCAGCCCGCCCCGGCACCCCCGCCGCAAGCCCGGAGCCGCCGGCACCTGCCGCGGCGCCCAGCTCTGCGGACATCCGGCGCTGGCGGCAGTACCTCGCCGACGAACGGGCCGAGGCCGCGGTCTACCGGGACCTCGCCCAGAACCGCACCGGCGAAGAACGCGACATCCTCCTTGCCCTCGCCGACGCCGAAGGCCGGCACGAGGCGCACTGGCTCCAGCTGCTGGGCGAACACGCCGGCCGACCCCGCCCCGCGTCGCTGCGCAGCCAGTTCCTGGGTTTCCTGGCCCGCCACTTCGGTTCGGTCTTCGTCCTGGCCCTCGCGCAGCGGGCCGAAAGCCGGTCCCCGTACGCCACCGACCCTTCCGCCACCCCGGCCATGGTGGCCGACGAGCAGATCCACGAGGAAGTGGTCCGCGGCCTGGCCACCCGGGGCCGGAACCGGCTGGCCGGCACCTTCCGGGCGGCCGTCTTTGGCGCCAACGACGGCCTGGTCAGCAACCTGTCCCTGGTCATGGGCATGGCGGCCTCCGGGGTGGGCAGCTCCGTGGTGCTGCTCAGCGGCGTCGCCGGCCTGCTGGCCGGGGCCCTGTCCATGGGCGCGGGTGAATTCATCTCGGTGCGCTCCCAGCGCGAACTCCTGGCCGCCACCCGGCCCACGCAAGTCACCCTCGCCGCCGCCCCCTCCCTCGACATCGAGCACAACGAACTGCTGCTGGTGTACTTGGCCCGCGGCATGTCCCGCGAGGCCGCCGAGCACCGCGTCGCGGAGCGGATGGGCCTGCGCGACTGCGACTGCGACCCCAGCCTGTCCCTGCAGCCGGACGTCCCGGAGTCCCGCGACGAGCACGAGGCCGTCGGCACTGCCTGGAGCGCGGCGGCGTCGAGCTTCTGCTTCTTCGCTTCCGGCGCCATCGTGCCGATCCTGCCGTTCGTCCTCGGGATGACCGGCATCGCGGCGCTGGTGGTGTCCGCCGCGCTGGTGGGCATCGCACTCCTCTTCACCGGCGGTGTGGTGGGCCTCCTCTCCGGCACCTCCCCCACCACCCGGGGCCTGCGCCAGCTGGCGATCGGCATGGGCGCCGCTGCCGTGACGTACCTGCTGGGACTGGCCTTCGGCGCTGTGGTGGCCTAGTGGACGGTCCGGAGTTCCGGGACCGCACCCCGCGGCACAGCCGCTCCCGCACCACATGGCGCATTGTCCGCGGCCTGGCCGCCGCTGCCCTGATTGCCGGCGCGGCTTTTGTGGCCGCCGGTTTCATCTACGGGGATCCGCGTTTCTCCGGGCTCTTCGAAGTGAGCCGCGGCACCGGGCCTGGCACTGCGATGGCGGGCCAGCCCGGCCAGCCGGCCGCGCCCGAGGAGTTGCGCACGGACACTCCGCCGCCCGGCGTCGAGGAGGAGGACCAGCCGCTGGGACACCCGCAGAAGCCGGCCGTCGCCAGCAGCTCCTACAGATTCCTGGCCGTTAACGACGACGGCACCCCGGTGGGCTATTCGCCGTGCCGGCCACTCCACTACGTGGTGAACGCGGCACTGGCCCCGGAGGGTGCTGAGAACCTGGTCGGGAACGCGATCCGGACGATCTCCCGGGCCACCGGTATCCGTTTCGTCGACGACGGCGCCACCACCGAGGAGCCTTCGCCTACCCGGGTCCCGTACCAGCCGGAGGCCTACGGGGAACGCTGGGCGCCGCTGCTGATCACCTGGACCACCCCGGACCAGGCCCCGCAGCTGAAGGGCCCGGTGATCGGCACCGGGGGCAGCACGCACTTCAGCTTCGGTGACGGCCCCAAGAGCTTTGTCACCGGCAGCCTGGAACTCGATGCCGCGCAGATCGCCGAGGACCTGGGCCGGCAGGACGGCGTGGCGTATGCGACCGCGGTGATCCTGCACGAGCTGGGCCATGTGATGGGGCTGGAGCACGTGGACGATCCGGTCCAGCTGATGTACCCCGAGATCGGGGCGCCGGACGGCCTGGCCGCCGGGGACCTCAACGGCCTGTACGAACTGGGTAAAGCGCAGTGCCGCAAGGACCTCTAGGCCACTACCGGTCCAGGACCGCGAGCGCTTCCTCCACCGTGTCCACCAGGAAGATCCGGCCCTCCATCTGCCGGCCCGCCGCGAGGCTCTGCAGGAGGGGCCACGCCGGGTAGCGCCGCAGCCAGTGCTCCTGGCCCACCAGCACCATCGGCGTGATGGTCTCACGGGTGCCGTAGTAGTTTTCGCAGGCGTCCTGGAAGATCTCCTGCACGGTGCCCCCGGAGCCCGGCAGGAAGACGATGCCGCCGTTGCACAGTTCCAGCAGGATGGCCTCGCGGATGGCGTTCGCGAAGTACTTGGCGATGTGCGTGGCGAAGAAGTTCGGCGGTTCGTGCCCGTAGAACCAGGTGGGGATCCCCAGCGAGGGCGTGCCCTCCGGATGGCGTTCGACGACGGCGGCGGCGGACCGTGCCCACGCCGAGACGGACGGCCGGAACCCGGGAACGGCGGCAAGGTCACCCAGCGCCCGCCTGAAGTCCGGCTCCGTGGCATCGCTCAGGTAGGCGCCGAGGTTGGCGGCCTCCATGGCGCCGGGGCCACCGCCGGTGGCCACCACCCGGCCGTCCCGGGCCAGGAGGCGCCCCAGCTGGGCGGCCTCCTCGAAAACGGCCGACCCGCGGTGCGCCGCATGCCCGCCCATGACGCCCACCATGGTCCGGCCGGCGCAGAGGTCCGAGCGGGCCAGGTCGTCGAGGGCATCGCCGATCGAGTGGTCGTGCAGCGCAGCGGCCAGTGTCGCGTCCAGGCGGTGCCGCTGGCCGGGGCGGATGCTCCACTGGTACACCCTGGCGTCCGGGGTGTCCTCGTAGCGGGTCTCGGAGATGCCCGCGTAGAGCTCCTGCGGGGTGTACAGCCGCCCGCGGTAGGGGTTGAACGGCACCGCCTCAAGCCGCGGGAAGATGAGGGCGCCGCGGCTGCGCAGCAAATCCTCCACGCCGTCGTCGAAAGTGCAGCCGAGGAAGATCCCGCCCTGCGCCTGCATCGCGGCGAGCTGCGCCGAGCGCCCGCGCAGGTCCAGCGACTGGGCATGCCAGCCCTGCATGGACCTCGCCCCGGCCGCGACCAGCGAATCGAAGCTGTCCAGGCTTTCGACCTCCAGCGTCCGGGGGCTGGGGTGCAGGCTGCGGGCAGCACACATCCGGTGCCCCTAGCGGAGCTGGTCCGGGGCGGACCCGGTGCCGGAGGCTGCTTCGGAGCTCATGTAGGCGTCCAGCTTGGCCAGCGTCTGCTCGATGTTGGCCGGGTGCCGGCGGACATAGCCGAGCAGGCGCAGGAGGATCCTTGCGGGCACGTGCCGGGCGTCCCACTGTTCGGTGACGGTGGTGCCGGGCCTGCCGGCGGCGTCGGCCGCGGGCTCCAGCACGTAGCGCCAGATATGCCCGCCGAAGTGCCGCCATGCGATCCGCCGGCCCTCCTCGAACTCGCACACCGTATTGAGGATCTTGTAGTCGAGCAGGATGTTCATCTCCATGCCGAACTTCGCCCCCAGCGACAGCCGCTCCGGGCCGCGCGGCTGGGCGCCCTTCACGGTATCCGAGCCATCAATCACGCTGTGCAGCGCGGGGGTGGCGAGCACGTCGAAGATGGCTTCCGGGGCGGCCGCGATGAAGCGGCTGCGGGACACGAGGTATCGGTTCGTCATCCGGCAATCCTAGTCCCGGCGCCTGTGTGCAAAATGAATTATGCAGACTCCGCCCCTCCCCCGCAGCAGCCGGCCGCGCATCGGCCTTCCCGTCCGCCTCAGCAGCTCGACGGGCCAGGATCCGCGGGTGGCGGAGGCCAACGAACTCTTCGACCACATCGTGGAGCTGGTGCGCGACGGCGGCGGCGAACCGGTGCTCCTTGCCTCACCGGAGGAGCCGCTGGAGGCGCTCGACGGCGTCGTCCTTCCGGGCGGCGGCGACCTGGACCCCCGGCTCTACGGCGAGGAGCCGGGGGATGCCTGCTACGACGTCAGCCCGGCGCAGGACGACCTGGACCTTGCCATCGCACGGCGGTCGATCGACGCCGGCTTGCCGGTGCTGGGCATCTGCCGGGGCCACCAGCTGCTCAACGTCCTTTACGGCGGAACCCTGATCCAGGACATGGACCCTGGCGCGGTGCCGCACCGGGAAGCGGTCCCCGTGCCCGGCGCGGGCCCGTGGGCCTGGCATGAAGTGGAGGTCCGGCGCGGCACCAAGGTGGCCGGCCTGTACGGCGGACCCGGGACCGGACAGCCGGGCCCCGGCGGCCAAGAGCACGGCGACCAAGATCACGGCGGCGGCGGCCACGGCCCCGGCGGCGTCACGGTCAAGATCGCTTCCGGCCACCACCAGGCCGTGGCGCGGGTGGCGGACGGGCTGGTGGTCACAGCGCTGGCCGAGGACGGCACCGTCGAGGCGCTGGAGGACCCGGACCGGTGGGTGGCGTCCGTGCAGTGGCACCCGGAGGCCCTGGAGCTGCCGGCCGAGGAGCGGCTGGCGCCCTTCCGGGCCTTTGTGGCCGTGTGCAGCGGCTCTCGCTGACGCACTCGGAACCGGCTATCCGGCGAGGGCCCGCGCATCGGAGGCAATGAGCGCTGCCCGCTCGGCAGGGAGACCCTTGCCGGCTGCCGCCTCTGCCGCGGCGGCAGCGTCCTCCCAGCGTTCGGCGTCGATGTACTTCAACACCTTGTCCCGGACCTTGGCATCCACGTCGGGTGCCACCACCAGGGCGAGGAGCCCGGCTGCGCTTGCCCGGACCGTGAAGGTGGCGCTGACGGTGGTCTCACCGCCGGGGCCGGTGGCCTTGGCGGTGAATGTGTGTTCGCCGAGAGTAAGGGAGTTGACGTCCACCGCTTCGCCTTCTTCCGCGGGGGCACCGTCCAGGGTGATCACAATGGTCTCGGCGTTGGTGGCTGCGGTGGCCGGGACGGCAGTGTCGCCCCGGGTGAGCGTGGCGCCGTCGAGCTTTCCGAGGAACGTCAGGGCAGGTGCCGGCGACGGCGGGGCGGACGGCAAGGCACTCTGGAAGCCGACCAGGGCCCCGGCCCGGTTGGTGATGATGCCGTCCACTCCTGCGTCGGTCATGGCCTGCCACTGCCGGGGGCTGTCCACGGTGTACGGCATGACGGCGATGCCGGCGTCGTGCAGTTCCTTGATGGCCCCGGGGCGGGCCGCGAGCGCGTTCCAGCTCGGGTTGTACGTGACGGCGCCGACCTGCTTGGCCGCCGCCACAACGTCCGCATCGAGGGCGCCGCGGAGCAAGCCCAGCCGCAGGGTGGGGGCGTAGTCGCGGGCGTACTGCAGGACGTTCGTATCGAAGCTTTGCAGGATGGTCTGGCTGAACATCCCCCGGTCGCGGATCAGGTCAATGGTGCGCTGCACCTCCTCGCGGGTCTCGGGTCCCTTGACCTCGAGGAGGAGCCCGGTTCCCTCCGTCTCCGTCTGGTCCAGGAACTCAGCGAGGGTGGGCACTTTGGCGCCGCTGTACGCCGGGGCGAACCAGGAACCGGTTTCCAGCCCGGCGATGTAATCGGCGGTGAGGACGGACACGTCGCCCGTTCCCGCCGTCACCCGGTCCACCGTGTTGTCGTGGATGACGACCGGGATGCCGTCCTTGGTGGTGTTGACGTCCATTTCAATCCAGTCCGCGCCGCTGCGGCCGCCTGACAGCAGCGCCTGCAAGGTGTTTTCCGGAATCACGGAGGACAAACCGCGGTGGGCGATCACCGCGGGCTGTTCCCCCGGCCGGACCAGCAGGGACTCCGTGTCCGGGAGTTCGGTGACCTCGATGTCGTCGTAGGACACCGTGGCACCGTTGGCCACCAATCCCAGGATGCCTGTGTCGGAGCGGACCAGGCGGTTGGTCTCCATCATTTTCTGGCCGTTGAAGTACCAGGCGGCCTTCCTGCCGTGCACCTCCACGGCAACGCGCACGTCTTGTCCGGTGCCGGCGTTTGTGGGAGCCGACGCCGTGTCGGTGACGTTCCAGCCGTTGGCAGCCGTCCGTTCGGCAAACTCCAGGCCGTTGGTGGCGGTGCTGCCTGAGCGCATGGTGGCGAGCCAGTAGGGAACCCCGCCGCCGGGCTGGATATCGAGAGCGAGCGCGGACCACCGGGCGGCATTGAGGACGTTTTCAAACCGCACGGTCGCTTCGAGACGGAAGTTGGAAAGGTGGGGTCCGAAGGTGGCACGGGAGATCTGGCCGGAACCGGTGCTGGTGCCGTACAGCCGGCCGTCCTGCACCTTCCACTCGCCCTCGACGGCGGTAAACCCCGCGGGCAGGCCGGCGCCGGAGAAGTCCTGGCTGTAGGCGGGTCGCGGCTCGGTCAGCGGCACCTCTCCGGAGGGCTGCTCCACAGGCGCTTGGGCCGAGAGTGCGCCGGGGACGGCGCCGGACGGGGCAGCATGGGACGGTGCGGCGTGGGACGGAACGGCGACGGCGGCCAGCAGGGACACGGCCAGTGGCAAGGTTAAGGGCAAGGACAGGCGGCGGCTAAGTGAGATCACGCTACCGAGGCTAGGGCCGGCGCATGGTGCCCCGGCGTCGGCAGGATGAACTGCCGGTGAATCGGAATCGACCACTACGGCGGGATTCACCGGGGCAGCCCGGCCGGGTCTCTTCCACCCGCTCGATCCGCCCTGCTACTATCAACTTAGGCAGTATGTCCTATCAAGCGAACATATGCGGACAATATTGCCGGCAAAGTACTGGCGGCCGCACCGGTTTCCGGTCCGGGGCACAAAGGGAGCGCAACAGTCGTGGTGGCACAGAAACTTACGAATCAGCTTAACCTCAACATCGACCGGTCCTCCCCCGTGCCGCTGTACCACCAGGTGGTGCAGGGCATCGAAGCCGCGATCCACGGCGGCGTGCTGCCGCCGGGCAGCCGGCTCGACAACGAGATTGACCTCGCCGCCCAGCTGAACCTGTCCCGGCCCACCATGCGCAAGGCCATGGACGAACTGGTCCGCTCGGGCCTGCTGGTGCGCAAGCGCGGGGTGGGCACGCAGGTGGTCTCCAGCCAGGTCCGGCGCCCCCTTGAACTCTCCAGCCTCTTTGACGACCTCAGCAACAACGGCAGCCGGCCCACCACCGAGGTGCTGAGCTTTTCCCATGATGAGGCCGATGCCGCCACCCGCGCGGCCCTCCAGCTTCCGGCCGGCGCCAAGGTTTACCACTTCACCCGGCTCCGGAAGGTCGGCGGGAAGCCCCTGGCCCTGATGGAGAACTGGGTCCGCGACGACATCACCGCCATCGATGAAGCGCTGCTTGCCGAGCAGGGCCTCTACGGGATCCTCCGCAACGGCGGCGTGAACTTCCGGCTCGCGTCGCAGCGGATCGGCGCCGTGATCGCCAACGACTACCAGGCCTCCATGCTGGAAACCACCCCCGGCTCCGCTCTGGTCACCATGGAGCGCACCGCCGTGGATGACACCGGACGCCAGGTGGAGACCGGCCACCACGTGTACCGGGCGGATTCCTACAGCTTCGAAATGACGCTCGTCCAAAGGTAAGCCTCCAGCGGCAGGCGCGGCGGCGGGACACTGCGCACCGCCCTGCCGCGGACCCCACACCGTCAATCCCCGCGCCGGCTTCCGGCGCGACTAAGAAAGGGCAGAACTTATGGCCAACTGGGTCTATCCGCTGGGCACCGCCGCCCACGGCCCCTGGGACGTGCCCCTGGGGACCTCCGATTCCGCGCTGGATGTCCCGGGATGGGCGCATACCGGCTTGAAGGTCGCCACGCTGGCCCCGGGGGCCGCCGTCGAGCTTCCCGCCGCGGACGAGGAGCGCATTGTGGTGCCGCTGGGCGGGTCCTTCACGGCGACGGTCGACGGCGAGAAGTACCGGCTGGCCGGCCGGGAAAGCGTCTTCAGCGGCCCCAGCGACGTGCTCTACACCGGAACCGGCAAGGCGGTGACCATCAGTTCGGCCGACGGCGGGCGCGTCGCCGTGGCCACCGCCCCGGCCCACGCCTCCTACCCGACCCGCCTGATCACGGCCGCCGAGACGCCGGTGGAACTGCGCGGCGCCGGCAACTGCTCCCGCCAGGTGCACAACTTCGGCACCCCCGCGGCACTGGAGGCGGACCGCTTTATTGTCTGCGAGGTCCTCACGCCGGCCGGCAACTGGTCCTCTTATCCTCCGCACAAGCACGACGAGGAGAAGGACGGCGAGACCAGCCTCGAGGAGATCTACTACTTCGAGACCCGGGTCTCCCCCGGCGCCCCCGCCCGGCCGGGAGCAGACGACGCGATCGGCTACCAGCGGGTTTACGCCTCGGACCAGCGCCCCATCGATGTCTCCGCGGAGGTGCGGACCGGCGACGTCGTGCTGGTGCCCTACGGCTGGCACGGGCCGGCCATGGCCGCGCCGGGCTACGACCTGTACTACCTCAACGTGATGGCAGGACCCGGCCCGGTCCGCGACTGGCTCATCAGCGACGACCCGCACCACGGCTGGATCCGCCAGACCTGGGAAGGCCAGGACATCGATCCGCGGCTGCCGTTCGGGGTCTGACGCCCGAAGCTGCACCTGCACTGAAGAACCCCGGAGCCTGTGGGCTCCGGGGTTCTGTTTATTCTTGGCTTCCCGTGCAGACGGGCGTTGCGTTGCGGGTCCTGTCAGCGGGATACGGCCTGCGGCGCTGTCAGCGGGGTACGGCCTGGACCACCCGGACCGGCACCCCGGACGCGAGGGATTCCTGCGCGGCGTCCGCCACCCGGGAGGCGGCCACGGCGTCCTCCGGGGTGCAGGGATTCTCCCGGCGGCCAAGGATCAGCTCGACGAAGGCGGCCATCTCGGAACGGTAGGCCGCCTCGAAGCGCTCGGCGAAGGTGCGGTGCGGGTCCCCGGACGGAAAGCTGACCCCTGGTTCGGCGGAAGCCAAGGCCGTCTGATCGTCCAGGCCCACCATGATCGAACGGCGCGAACCCTGGATTTCCAGCCGCACGTCGTGTCCCGCGCCGTTGTACCGGGTGGCCGAGACCGTCCCGACGGTGCCGTCGTCGAACGTCACCAGCGCGAGGGCCGTGTCCACATCACCGGCAGCGCCGATGGCGGGGTCCCCGTTGTTGGACCCCTTGGCGTAGACCTCGACGATTTCGCGGCCGGTGAGCCAGCGCAGGATGTCGAAGTCGTGGACCGAGCAGTCCCGGAACAGCCCGCCGGAGCTTGCCAGGAACTCGACCGGCGGCGGCGCCATGTCGCAGGTGACGGCGCGCAGGGAGTGGATCCAGCCCAGCTCCCCGGCCTGATAGGCGCGCCGGGCCTCCGCATACCCGGCGTCGAAACGGCGCTGGTGGCCGATCTGGACCATGCCGTTCCGGTCCCGGATGTAGTCCAGCACCGGCAGGGCGTCCGCCACGTTCAGGGCAACGGGTTTTTCGCAGAAGACCGGGACACCGGCGTCCACCCCGGCCTTGATCAGGTCCGGGTGGGTTGCGGTTCCGGTAGCGATGACCAGGCCGTCCAGCCCGGAGGCAAGGAGCGCCTCGACTGAGGGCAGGAACTCGGCGCCGAGCCCGGCGGCCACGGTCCGGGCGTGGTCTGCGGCAACGTCGGTGAGTCGGAGCCGGATATTGATGCCTTGCCGGTTCAGGGTGCCGCCCAGCGCGGCGATGTTGTTGGCGTGCATGACGCCGATGCGCCCCACGCCGACCAGTCCCAGAATGACGTCTTTCATACTTCCGCCTTCACGCGGTCCGCGGATACGGTAAACGCCGCCCGGAAGGCATCCAGGGCCGCCTGGCTGTCGCCGCTGGCCCAGGCTTCCATGCCCACTGTCCCGTCGTAGCCGGCGTCAGTGAGGGCCCTGGCAACGGCCGCGTAGTTGATCTCGCCGGTACCGGGTTCGCACCGGCCCGGCACATCCGCCACCTGGATTTCACCGAGGTACGGCAGCGCGCTCCGGACCAGCTCGATCAGGTTCCCCTCCCCCATCTGGGCGTGGTAGAGGTCCAGCATGAGCCGGGCGTTGGGGTGCCCGGCGGCCTGAACCAGCGCCAGTGTGTCCTTGGCGCGGGCCAGCGGGATACCGGGGTGGTCCAGGATGGTGTTGAGGTTCTCGAGGCAGAAGGTCACCCCGTGTTTCTCGCCAAGCCGGCCCAGCCGTTCCAGGGTGCGGGCGCCGGTGATCCACATCTGGCCGGTGGACCGGTAGATCGGGCGCGCCGCCTGGCCGTCCACGAGTTCCGCCGGGTGCACCACCATGCGGCTCACGCCGAGTTCCAGGGCGGTGGGGATCAGCAATTCCGCAGTCCGCACCACCTCGTCGGCGGTCTCGGGGTCCACCAGGCTGCCGGCGGTGTAGCCCGTCATGGAGGAAAAGGTTGCTCCCGTAGCCTTCAGGGCGGTGATGTCCTTGGTCCGCGAGTCCCAGAGCTCGACGTCGAAACCGGCGTCGTGGATCCGGCGCACCCGCTCCGTGAACGGGAGGTCGGTGAAGACCATCTCCGCGCAGACGGCGAGCCGCATCAGAGGGCTGCCGTCTCTGGCACGGCCGGTGTTTCTACTGCCCCTGTTTGTACCCTGGCGGGCGTGCCGCTCTGGACCGACTCGATGCAGGCGAGCGCCATGGCCAGCGCGCGCCGGGCATCCGCCGCGCCGGGCGTCAGTGTGTAGGGCGCGGACGACGTCGCGGCATGGTCACTGCTGCCGTCCCGCCGTGCCCGGACGACGGCGGTGAAGTCGGCGAGCTCGTCCGTGTAGGCATCGCGGAACAGTTCGACGTTCAGCCGGGGGGTGTCAGCCGACATTCCTTCGGCCGTGTAGCGCCGGGCGGCTGTTTCCGTGGCGCGCCCTGCCTGCACCATGCCCTTGGAGCCGAAGACTTCGCCGCGGATGTCGTAGCCGTAGAGTGCACTGAAGTTTGCCTCGGCCACGGCGATGGCACCGTTGCTGTAGCGGATGGTGACAACGGCGGTGTCCAGGAAGCCCTGATCGCGCAGTCCGGGTTCCACCAGCGCGTCGGCCATGGCGTAGACCTCCACCGGCTCGGCGCCTTCGTTGAACCAGTTCAGGGTGTCGAAGTCGTGGATCAGGGTTTCCAGGAAGACGGTCCAGGCCGGGACGCGGGCAGCGTGCGGGATGCTTCCCGTCCCCGGGTCCCGGGTCAACGAGCGCAGGAGCTGGGGTGTGCCGGCGGTGCCAGCCGCGAGGTCCTTCTTGGCGGCCTGGAAGTCGGCCGCGTACCGGCGGTTGAAGCCAATCTGGAAGTGCACCCCGGCCGACTCCACGGCCGCCAGGGCGGCGTCGAGTTCGTCGAGGCCCTGGCCGGCAGGCTTCTCGCAGAACACGTGCTTCCCGGCGGCAGCGGCCTGGCCGATCAGCTGCGCGTGGAAGCGTACCGGGCTGGCGATGATCACGGCGTCGATTTCCGGGTCGGCCAGGATGTCGGCCGCGTCGGCGGTCACCTTGGCCGTGCCCAAGGCGGACGCCAGCGCAGCGGCGGATTCCACATTGGGGTCCGCGATGGCCGCGAGTTCGGCGCCGGGGACCCGGCGGGCGATGCTCTCGGCGTGGAATGCACCCATCCAGCCGGAGCCGATGAGTCCGATCCTGACCGGTGCGGAGGTCTTGGCCGGGGTGTGGTTCAGATAAGCCAAAGGCTTGTCCTTTCAGGAAATGGGGCGGCAGCTACTGGTAGGTCTTGCCGGTGGTCTGGGACACGTCGGCGACTTCGCCCTTGACCTCCTTGACCACGTCGCCGTGGCCGCCGAGCTGTTCGAGTTCATGGGCGAGCTCGGCAAGTTCGGCGCCGCCGGCCATTTGGGCGGTGAGCTCGTCGAGGGTGATGTCCTTCTTGTCGTAGTAGCCGATCGATTTGCCCCGCTTGAGCAGCAGGAACCGGTCGCCGACGGGGAAGGCGTGGTGGGGGTTGTGGGTGATGAAAATGACCCCCAGTCCCCGGTCGCGGGCCTGCAGGATGTAGCGGAGCACGACGCCGGACTGCTTGACGCCGAGGGCGGCGGTGGGCTCGTCGAGGATCAGGACCTTCGCGCCGAAGTACACGGCGCGGGCGATCGCGACACACTGGCGTTCACCGCCGGAGAGCTGGCCGATGGGCTGTTCCACGTCGCGGAGGTCGATGCCCATTTGTGCGAGTTCCTTGAGCGTGATCTCCTTCATCTTCTCGACGTCCATGCTCTTGAACGGGCCGAAGCCGGACGTCAGTTCCGAGCCGAGGAAGAAGTTCCGCCAGATCGGCATCAGTGGTACGACGGCGAGGTCCTGGTAGACGGTGGCGATGCCGACGTCGAGGGCGTCCCGGGGCGAGGTGAATTTCCGTTCCTCGCCCATGACGTTGAGGGTCCCGGCGTCGTGCTGGTGCAGGCCGGCGATGATCTTGATCAGGGTGGATTTGCCGGCGCCGTTGTCGCCCAGGACGCAGGTGACGCGGCCGTTGTCCACGGCCATGGTGACATCGGAGAGGGCGATGATGTTGCCGTAGTGTTTGCCGACCCCTTCGAGGGAGAGCAGGTGGACGGGGGTGTGGGTGAGGGGGTCCGCTTCGTTCTGGAGCAGCGTTTGCTGGTCGATGTCTTTGGCGTTCATTTCTCTTCCGGCCCTTTACTTGAGTTCCGCGCGGCGCTTGACGATGAGGTTGACGATGGTGGCCAGCAGCAGCATCAGGCCGAGGAAGAACTTGAACCAGTCCGGGTTCCACTGCGCGTAGACGATGCCCTTGTTGGCCATGCCGAAGATGAACGCGCCGATAGCGCCGCCGATCGCGGAGCCGTAGCCGCCGGTCAGGAGGCAGCCGCCGATCACTGCGGCGATGATGTAGAGGAACTCGTTGCCTACGCCTTCACCGGACTGCACGGTGTCGAAGGCGAAGAGGTTGTGCATGCCCAGGATCCAGCCGCAGAAGCCGACACCCATAAAGAGCCCGATCTTGGTGGCCTTGACCGGAACACCCACGGCTCGGGCCGCGTTCGCGTCCCCGCCGACGGCGAAGATCCAGTTGCCCACGCGGGTCCGCATCAGCACCCAGGTGGCCACGGCCACCAGGGCGATCCAGATGAACACAGTGATTTTGACGTCCACGCCGGCGATGTTCACGGAAGAAGCGAACACGGCCCGCGCGGAGTCGAAGCCGTCCATGTTCGAAATCGAGGGGGAGGACACGCCGCCGCCGATCAGCCGGGTCAGGCCGAGGTTCAGGCCGGTCAGCATCAGGAAGGTGGCCAGGGTGACGATGAAGCTGGGCAGCTTGGTCTTCATCAGGATCCAGCCGTTGATGTAGCCGATGCCGAGGGAGACCAGCAGGGCCAGGGCGACGCCGACCCAGACGTTCGTGCTGAAGTACCAGCTGAACATCGACGCCGTCAGCGCGGAGCTGATCACGGCGACGCCGGTCGAGAGGTCGAACTCCCCGCCGATCATCAGCAGGGACACCCCTACCGCCATGATCCCGATCGTGGAGGAACCGTAGAGCACGGTGGCGAAGGCATTCGGCTGGGTGAAGGTCGGGGAAACCAAGGCAAAGAAGACGAACAGGACGATCGCGCCCACCAGGGCACCGATCTCGGGCCGGCCGAGCAGTTTCTGCAACGGACTGCGTTTGGCGACGCGCTCGTCGGCCGCCGCCGACCTTGTCTTTGTCTGTGTCTGGGTGATGGTCATGATGTTTCTCCTTGCTGCCGGGCCGGCTTGCGCCGGCCCGGCCAGCGGACTGTTAGCGGATGCCCTGCTGGGCGAAGGTCAGGACATCAGCCGCGTTGTCCTTGTCGATGAGCGCGGGTCCGGTGAGCACAGACTGGCCGCCGCCGATGCTGAAGCCGCCGCGCTTGTTCTGCCAGATGGCGTCCACGGCGCCGTAGCCCTGGAGCCACGGCTGCTGGTCCACGGTGAAGAGCACTGCCCCGTCAACGATCTTCTGGGCCAGATCCGCGTTCAGGTCGAAGCTGGCCACCTTGGCAGAGCTGCCGGCGTCGGTGACTGACTTGAGGAGAGTCAGGGTGATGGGGGCGCCGAGGCCGATGATGACGTCAGCATCCGTGGTGGCCTGGAGCTTGGCCGTCGCGGTGGACTGCACGGAGGTCATGTCCTTGCCGTCGACGTAGAGGATCTCTGTTGCGGGCACCTGGACCTTGACGCCGGCGCACCGCGCTTCCAGTCCGACGTGGCCCTGCTCCTGGATCACGCAGACCGGGTGCTTGTAGTTCTCGGCGGCAAGCCGGGTACCCACAGCCTCACCGGCGAGCTTTTCGTTGGAACCGAAGTGGGTGAAGGCACCAAGCTGGGCCGACACCCCTTCGCCCGCATTGAGGCTCACCACTGCGATGCCGGCGTCGGTGGCCGACTTCAGCACGTCCTTGAGGGCGTCGGGCTTGGCGAGGGTGACGGCAATGCCGTCCACTTTCTGGTCGATTGCCTGCTGGACCAGCTGGGCCTGGCGCCCGGCCTCAGGATCGGAGGTGTAGAGAAGCTCGACATTGTCCTTGGCCGCGGCTTCCTCGGCGCCCTTGCGGACGATGTCCCAGAACGTGTCCCCCGCCGCCGCGTGGGTGATCAGCGCGATTTTGATCCGCTCCGTGGAGGCGACCTGGCCGCCGCCTGCCGCGTTGCCTGAATCTGCGGGCTTGCCGCCGGTGCTGGAACACGCGCTCAGGGCCAGCATGGGTACCACGGCCGCTACGAGAGCCGTCTTCCGCCACGAGAACTTGGTCACGATCAATCTCCTTTGATTCCGGGCCACGCCGACCGCTTCGTTGCGTCAGTCCGTGAGCCATCTACAACTGATCATGGTGACTTAGCTCACTCATGTCAATAGTTTGTCCTGACATTAGGATGTAGTTACTAAATAATGCGCTTCGTTCCGTAAGAGAGCGGGGCCGAAGGGCGCGTTCTGGATGCATGCTGTTCCGAAATCGACGACGGCGGCAAGGGCGGCGGTGCCGGGGGCGGCCAGCCGACGGCGGCGGTGCCCGGGCCGCTTAAATGTCAGTGCCTCGCGGGACGATGTGGGTATGGAAAACAAGGTGGTTTTCAGTGCGGAGGTTCGGGAGGCAGCGAAGGCTTTGGCCGCATCCGCTGCGGCGCTGGCTGCCTCGATGGGCGCGGGTGCATCCGTTTTGCCTGAGGATGGCCGCTCTGAGGGTGATTCTCCTCAGGATGGTTCTGGGCTGTTGGAGGGTGGGGATCCGTTGCGGGATCTGGCGGACGCGTGCCTGGACCGGTTGGCCGATCTCTCGCGGATGGAGGCGCAGGGCGCGGCGTTGAAAGCCCTGGTCGCCGGGGAGTATCTGGAGGCTTCCGAGGCGTTGGCGGCGCCCGAGGCGTCCAGCACCGCGCAGGAGATGGCGGAGGTCGCCGAGGTCGCGGGTGTCCTGACCGTCTCCGAGCGGTCGGCCGGGGCGTTTCTGGGTGAGTGTGTGGCGTTGACCGCGCGGCTGCCGCTGACTTTGGCGGCGTTGGGCGCCGGGACACTCTCGTGGCAGCACGCACGGGTCATGGTGGACGAGACGGCGAATCTGGACGCCGCGGGGGCGGCGGCGCTGGAGGCGCATTTCCTTGACCCGGCCGCACCGGACCCGGCCAGGGGGTGCCCGGCCGGGGAACTGGTCCCGGGACGGTTCCGGGCCAAGGCCCGCACGTGGCGCGAACGCCACCACCCGGTGAGCATCGAAACCCGCCACAGAAAGTGCGCGGCGGACCGGCGGGTCGAGTTCGTTCCGGACAACGACGGGATGGCCTGGTTCAACGCGTACCTTCCGGCGGAGACCGCGGCAGGGATCTGGAACCGGACCACCGCCGGGGCGAGGGCGTTGCAGGGCCCGGAGGAGTCCCGGACCCTGACCCAGCTCCGCGCCGACATCGCCGCCACCCTCCTCCTCAACGGCAACACCGGCAACAACACCGCCGGCAGCGGCGACAGCGCAGATTTAGGGACGGCCGGCGGCACGCACAATGCTGCCGGCGGGGACGTTTTGAGCGGCGTCATTGTGGACGGGCCGGGCAGGGGTGCAGCTGAGCGCGGGACGGCTGGCAGCGGGCATCTTGATGGCCGGGATTGGAATACTGGCGTGCCGGTGCCGGTGCCGCGGGCGCAGGTCCTGGTCACTGTCCCGGTGATGTCGCTCCTGGGGGTGACGGAGGAACCGGCGATGCTGGATGGGTACGGGCCGAT
This sequence comes from Pseudarthrobacter sp. 1C304, assembly GCF_052245515.1. Taxonomy (NCBI): domain Bacteria; kingdom Bacillati; phylum Actinomycetota; class Actinomycetes; order Micrococcales; family Micrococcaceae; genus Pseudarthrobacter; species Pseudarthrobacter sp. 1C304. The sequence continues at coordinate 120,749 of NZ_JBQQCH010000006.1, forward strand.
CCCGCCGTCCATGGCCCGCCGCCTGGTCGCCGGCGGCGCGGATTCGTTCCACCGGGTCCTGGTCGACCCGCGGGACGGGGCGCCGCTGGAGATCGGCCGGACCAGCTACCGGGTCACCAAGGCCCTGCGGCAATGGTTGCGGCTTCGGGATGCTAAATGCTCCTTCCCGGCCTGTAACAACGCCTCGCTCGACAACGATGCGGACCATCTGTTGGCTTGGGCTGATGGCGGGACCACCGGGATTACTAACCTTGGCCAGCCGTGCCGGAAACACCACCGCCTCAAACACACCACAGCCTGGACACCGGCCGGAGCCACCAAGGAGAGCCCGCCCGGCTGGACCTCACCGACCGGACGGACCTACCCCAGCGAACACCAGGACTGGGAACCACCAATCTGGCCGGACAGCATCCCGCTCACCGGCAGAAGCCGGGATCCCGGCACGCCCCTGGACCGGGGCTGGCGCCCGGACCCCGGCACGCCCCCGGACCCTGGCTGGCAGCCGGACCCTGGCGCGGACTGGGATCAGTTCGAGACTGGCTTCCCTGGCGACGACCCTGGCGAACTGTCTGATCCGGGACCATCACTCAACACCGGATGGGGCGCCGACATGGAGCCGCCTCCAGACCCGTTCGCGGAATGGTATCTGTTCGCCGCCGGCCAGGACGCCGAACTGGAACTCCCACCTGACCCCGGCCCGGAACCAGGACAGGAACTACCCGCAGACCCGTTCCCGGACTGGTTCGAGTTCGCCATCCGGCGCCTGGGCCAGGAGTCTGAAATGGTCGTGTAGGACTCCGCCGGCAGTCGGCGGCTCAGGACTTTAGCTCCGCTGGAGTTCCGCATGCTCCCGTGCAGTGTCGAGAGAACCTGCGTCGGCTCCGGAAAGGCCGCCGGACGGCTCGGAAACCAGGCTGTGCCCTTCGGCGTCGCGCCGCTTCGCCGCTGACGCGGCGAGCACCATGACCCCCAGCCCCAGCAGTGTGATGCCGGCGCCGGCCCAGATGGGCGAGGTGTAGCCCAGGCCGGCGGTGATGGTCACGCCGCCCATCCAGGCGCCGAGTGCATTGCCCACATTGAACGCGCCGATGTTGGCGCCGGATGCCAGGGTGGGTGCCGCCGCGGCGTACTTCATGACGCGCATCTGCAGCCCGGGCACCGTGGCGAAGCCGAACCCGCCCAGCAGCACCATGGACGCAATGGTCACAGGCTGGTTGTCGGCCGTCAGGGCGAAGACCACGAGTACTACGACCAGCACGGAGATTGCCACCAGGAGGGTGCGGTCCACGTTCTTGTCCGCCGCCTTGCCGCCGACGGTGTTGCCGATGAACAGGCCAACGCCAAACAGGATGAGCAACCACGGAACGGTCGAGGCGGAGAATCCAGTCACTTCCGTGAGGGTGAAGGCGATGTAGGTGAAGGCCCCGAACATGCCGCCGTAGCCGAGGATCGTGACGAGGATGGACAGCCAGACCTGGCCGGAGCGGAAGGCGCGCAGTTCACCGCGCAGGCCGCCGGGGGCAGTATCACCCGAACCGGTCTTGGGCACCAGGGTGAGGATCCCGGCAAGTGCAAGCACACCAATGGCCGTGATGGCCCAGAACGTGGACCGCCAGCCGGCAGCCTGTCCCAGCATGGTGCCGAACGGAACACCCAGGACGTTTGCCGCCGTCAGCCCGGTGAACATAATGGCGATCGCGCCGGCTTTTTTGGCGGGCGCCACCATGCTGGCAGCGACCACCGCGCCGATGCCGAAGAAGGCCCCGTGCGCCAGCGCCGCGATGATCCGGCCCACCATCATCAGCCAGTAGTCGGGTGCCACGGCAGAGACCAGGTTTCCGGCAATAAACAGCACCATCAGCACGGCCAGCACCGGCTTGCGCTGGAAGCGCGTCACCGCGGCGGTCAGGAGCAGCGCTCCAACGACTACGGCGAGCGCGTAGCCGGAGATGAGCCAGCCGGCTACGGCCTCGCTGACCCGGAAGTCTGCTGCCACCTCGGGCAGCAGGCCCATAATGACGAACTCGGTGAGTCCGATGCCGAACCCGCCAAGCGCGAGTGCTATCAGGCCAAGAGGCATGGAAAAGCTCCTTCAAAACTGTACGGAAAGAAAATCGAGGCGTAGCATATTAGTTGCAGACGCGTTATTTATTGTTGCACAAGCAACTATAGCGCGCAAGCAACTATTCCTGCTGCCGCCGTTCCGTTGTCTCCAGGGGCCGGTGCAGGACGATGTGAAAGGGAGAACTGATGGGCATCAAGGACGACGCTGTCGAGGTCCGGGCGCAAGGCTGGCGGACCCTCGCGGCCTTGCACGGACTGATCGAAGCGGAACTGGAACGCTCGCTGCAGGCGGTGGCTCAGCTGTCCGTTGTGGAGTACACCGTGCTGGATGCACTGAGCCGCCAGGACGGCTGGCACATGCGCATGCAGCAACTGGCCCGCGCCACAGCGCTGAGCGCCAGCGCCACGACCCGCCTCGTCACCCGGCTTGAGGACCGGGGCCTGCTGACCCGGATCCTGTGCGCCGATGACCGCCGCGGGATCTACACCGAGCTCACCCCGAAGGGGATCGAGCTGCTGGAGGAAGCCCGGCCCAGCCATGACGCCACCCTGGAGCGCGCGCTGGCCGACGCACACGAGGTCCCGGAACTGGCGCCGCTGGTGGATGCCCTCCCCCGGTTGCACGCACCGGTCTGACACGCACCGGCGTAGCCGGTTCGCTCCAGGCCACGCCAACGAAGAACGCCCCGCCCGCGGTGACTCGCGGGCGGGGCGTTCTTCTGCGTTGGGCTAGGCAGCGGCGGGTTGTTTGGCCGCCAGCTGCTTGAAGTGGTGCTCCAAGTCTTCCAAGGACTTGTCCTTGGTTTCCGGTATGTATTTCGCGGCGAACGCGATGGCGCCTATGCCCAGCACGGCAAAGACAAAGAAGGTGCTGGACAGGCCGATCGCGGCGAGGAGCTGCGGGAAACCGAAGCCCACCAGGAAGTTCACCGTCCACAGCACGAAGGCTGAGGCCCCCATGCCGAGGCCACGGATTTTCAGCGGGAAAATCTCGGACAGCATCAGCCAGGTCACCGGGGAGATGGCGCCCTGCTGGAACGCCAGGAACGTCACGGTCAGGGCCAGGATCACGAAGCCGCGGGCGGTGCCTTCGGGCAGGACCAGCGAGAACAACCCGATCAGCAGCAGCGCCGCCGTCGTTCCGACCTGGCCGGTGATCAGCATTCTGCGCCGCCCCACCTTGCCCAGCAGCCAGATCCCCACGAAAGTGGCGAGGACCGAGATGACGCCGTTGGCGATGTTCGCCGTCAGGGCGGCTTCCCGGCCGAAACCGGACTCCGCCAGAATCTGCGTTCCGTAGTACATGATTGAGTTCACGCCCGTGATCTGCTGGATGACCGCCAGGCCGATGCCCACCACGAAGATGCGGCGCAGCCAGGGCACGCTGAGGTCGCGCCAAGAGCCCATTTTGGACTTGTAGTCCTCCACGGCCATGGCCTTGACTTCCTCGAACTCGGCCCGGGCCTCGGACTGCGAGCGGATCCGTTGCAGCACGCTGAGGGTCTCGCCGAAGCTGCCCATCGAGGCCAGCCACCGCGGGCTTTCGGGCATGAAGTGCATCCCGATCCAGAGCGCGATCGCCGGGAGGGTGGCGATCACCAGCATCCACCGCCAGATCCCGCCGGATTCACCGAAGGTGTTGCCGAGGTAGGCGTTAAAGATGAAGGCCAGCAGCTGGCCGGTGACGATCATTAGCTCGTTCTGGGTGACGATCCGGCCGCGCCGGGCGCTCGGCGAGACTTCGGCGAGGTAGACGGGCACGGTGACGGACGCGCCGCCGACGGCGAGGCCCAGGACGAACCGGGCCAGGATCATGACTTCGGTGTTCGGCGCGAACGTGCAGGCCAGAGTGCCGAGCAGGAAGATCACGGCGAGCACCATGATCATCCGGCGCCGTCCGTTGCGGTCCGCGAGGCGTCCGCCGAACAGGGCACCGAAGGCGGCGCCAAAGAGCAGCGAGGAGGTCACCAGCCCCTCCGTGAGCGGCGTGAGGCCCAGGTCCTCCTGCATGTACGGCAGGGCGCCATTGATGACGCCGGTGTCATACCCGAAGAGCAGCCCGCCGAAGGTGGAGATGATGGTGACGGTGCGCAGCGCCTTCTTGTGGTTGGCGGGTGCCTTCCGCTGCCCCGCGGTTGCCGTCGTCGTCATACGGTGGCCTTCTGGATGTGCTGCTTGATCGTGTCCAGCTGGTAGCGGGACACCTCGGCGGCGTTCTCGTCCTCGGCGAAGACGCTGGAGACCATCACGGTGTCCTCGCGGTCGAGGAAGCCGATTTCGCGCAGGCCCCCGAAGAACTCCTCCCAGTTGACGTCGCCGTCGCCGATTTTCAGGTGCTGGTGCACCCGCACCGGGTTGCCGGGCGGGTTGGTGATGTAGCGCAGCCCGTGCGAGGCGTGGTGGTTCATGGTGTCCGCGACGTGGACCAGGCGCAGCTTGTCCCCCGCGGCCCGCATGATTTTCAGGGGCGCGTCCTTCATGTGGAAGCTGTGCGAGGCCACGTAGACCAGGCCCACGTTCTTGGAGTTGAGGCCGCGGATCACCCGGATGGCGGCCAGGCCCTCTTCGACGAAGTCGTCCGGGTGCGGATCAATCAGCAGGTCGATGCCCTCGCGTTCGATGATGGGCAGCAGCTCTTCCATGGAGCGGTAGAAGGCACGCTCCGATTCCTCGGCCTTTTCCGGGCGGCCGCTGAATTCGGTGTTCATGGTGCTGACCCCAAGGTCCACGGCGATCTGGATGGCGCGTTTCCAGTAGCGGACGGCTGCCTCGCGGGCGTCCTCGTCTGGCCCGGACCAGCGCAGTACCGGCAGGACCGAGGCAATTTCGATCCCGGCGTCCCTACAGGCCGCCTTGAGCTGGCCCACCAGCTCATCGTCGGCCTTCGGGTGGTTGTAGAACGGGATGAAGTCGGCGTGCGGGGTCATCTGCATGTACTTGTAGCCGAGGTCCGCCACCACCCGCGGGAATTCGAGCAGGCTATGCGAGTGGTGGAACGGCGTGGGATCAAGTGCGATTTTCACTTCGGGACACTCCATTGTGGATCAGTCGGGTTGTGCGTGGAACCGGCAAAGTGCGAGAGGGGGCCGTGGCCCCCTCCCGTTGGTCCTAGCGGTAGAGCGCGGGCTTGGCGTTGAGCTTCACGGCGACCTTTTCACCGTTCTTCTGCGCCTCGACGCCGGCCTCGCAGCAGGCAGCCGTGGCGTACCCGTCCCACGCGGTGGGGCCGCCGATTTCGCTGCGGAGTGCGGCGTCCACCCAGGACTGGATTTCGACGTCGTAGGCTGCGCCGAAGCGGTCCTCGAAGCCGGGGGTGACGTTTCCGCCCCAGTGCCCGGCGGTGCGGGTGTACGGGCCCTTGTCGCCGCCTATGTTGACGATGCCGTCCTCGAAGGAGGCCTGGGTCGCCACTTCATAGCCGAACTTGGCGTTGACGAAGATTTCGACGTCGGCCAGGACGCCGGATTCGGTTTCGATCAGCACATGCTGCGGGTCGTGCTGGCCGGCCGGGGCGTTCTTGGTGGCCTTGCCGAGGCGAACCTGGACCGAGGTGATCTCCTCGCCGGTGAAGAACCGGATGGCGTCGAATTCGTGGACCACGGAGTCGTTGATCAGCATCTCGTTGGTGAAACCGGCCGGGGTGGCCGGGTTGCGGTGCTGGTGGTGCAGCATCAGCAGTTCGCCGAGTTCGGAGCTCCGGATGATGTCGCCCAGGGCGGCGTATTCGGCGTCGAAGCGGCGCATGAAGCCGACCTGGATGCGCTGGTGGCCCAGCTGTTCCTCGGCCTGGACGATCTTCCAGGCTGAGGCGGCGTCCGGGGTGAGCGGCTTCTCGCAGAGAATCGGGATGTCCTTGGCGATCGCCTTGAGCAGGATGTCCTCGTGCAGGAAGCCGGGGGTGGCGATCAGGACGGCGTTGACGTCGCCGTTGCCCAGCGCCTCGTCGGCGTCCGCCAGGGCGACGGCGCCCGGGATGCCTTCGATGGCGGCCTGCGCACGGGCCAGGTCGACGTCGACGACGGCGGCAACTTCCGCGCCGTGGATGCGGGTGTTGAGCCGCTGGATGTGGTCGGCGCCCATACGGCCGGCGCCGATGACGGCAACACGGAGGGTCTTGGTCATGGTTCTTGTCCTTCGTTCTCGGTGAGGTCTAGTTGACGGCGGTGCGGGAGCCGCAGGAAAGCAGGTAGTTGCGGGTCCGCTTGGCGATCGGCATCGGGACGTCGAAGGCAACCGGGTACATGTCCTGTTCCACAATGCCAAAGATTGGCCGGTCCAGCGCTTCCACGGCCTCGATGACGGCGCGCAGGTCCGGCAGGCCGTTCGGCGGTTCGGTCATCACCCCGGCCAGGTTGGCGGCGGCCCAGGTCATGTTTTCCTCGTTGACCTTTTTCAGGACGCCAGGGTTGATCTGCTTCAGGTGCAGGTAGCCGATCCGGTCCGGATAGTTCTTGATCAGTTCCAGGCTGGACGCCCCGCAGTATTCGGCGTGGCCGGTGTCCAGGCACAGGTTCAGGTACTGCGGGTCCGTCGAGGCGAGCAGGGTCTCAATGTCCTGCTGCGCACCGACATGGGAGTCTGCGTGCGAGTGGAACTGCTGCTTCAGGCCGAAGTCCTCCAGGAGCGTCTTGCCCATGCGGTTGTGCCCGGCGAAGAGGTCGTTCCAGGCCTTCTCCGTGAGCGTGCCGCTCTCCACCGCCTCGCCGGTGACGTCGTCGCGCCACATGGCGGGGATCACCACGATGTGTTCGCCGCCCATGGCCGCCGTGAGCTCGGCGACCTTGCGGGCGGGTTCCCAGGCTTCCTCGTACTGCTGGGCGCCGCGGTGGAAGGCGGTGAACACGGTGCCGGCGGTGACTTTCAGGTCGCGTGCCTTGAGTTCCTCCGCCAGCCGGGCCGGGTCGGTGGGCAGGTAGCCGTAGGGTCCCAGCTCGATCCACTTGTAGCCGGATTCGGCCACCTCGTCGAGGAACCGTTCCCATGGGGTCTGCTGCGGGTCGTCCGCAAACCAGACGCCCCAGGAGTCCGGCGCGGTGCCGATGATCAGCTTGTTCTCAGTCATGACAGCGTTGTCTTTCTTCTCGGGGCGTCAGTTGGACGGGAAGTTGTAGGAGGCGCCGGAGGCGTGGGTGGGTTCGGGCCAGCGGGAGGTGACCACCTTGCCGCGGGTGTAGAAGGAGACGCCTTCGGGGCCGTAGATGTGCTTGTCGCCGAAGAGCGAAGCCTTCCAGCCGCCGAAGGAGTGGTGTGCCACCGGAACGGGCAGCGGCACGTTGATGCCGATCATGCCGACGGTGACGGAGCGCTGGAACTTGCGGGCGGCGGCGCCGGAAGAGGTGAAGATGGCGGTGCCGTTGCCGTACGGGTTGGAGTTGATCAGCGCGATGCCGGCGTCGAGGTCATCGACCCGGACGACGACCAGGACGGGTCCGAAGATTTCCTCGCTGTAGGCGGTCATTTCGGTCTTGACGTGGTCGATCACGGTGGGTCCGACCCAGAAGCCGTCCTCGTGGCCGGGGACCACCAGGTCGCGGCCGTCCACCACCATGGCGGCCCCGGCATCTTCGGCTTCGGTGACGATCTTGACGATGCGTTCCTTGGAGGCCGGGGTGATGACCGGGCCCATTTCGGCGCCGGGCGCGGTGCCGTTGTCGACCTTGACGGCCAGGGCACGCTCCTGGACCTTCTTGACCAGCAGGTCGGCGGCGTCGCCGACGGCGACGGCGACCGAGATGGCCATGCAGCGTTCGCCGGCGGAGCCGAACGCGGCGGCGGCGAGGTGGTCCGCGGCGTTGTCCAGGTCGGCGTCGGGCAGGACGATGGCGTGGTTCTTGGCGCCGCCGAGGGCCTGGACGCGCTTGCCGTGGGCGGTGGCGGTCTCGTGGACGTACCGGGCGATCGGGGTCGAGCCGACGAACGAGATGCCGTCCACGTCCGGGTGGGTCAGGAGGCCGTCCACGGTTTCCTTGTCCCCGTGAAGGACCTGGAAGACGCCGTCGGGCAGGCCCGCGTCCTTCCACAGCTTGGCCAGCAGCATCGAGGCCGAGGGGTCACGTTCGGAGGGCTTGAGGATGAAGGCGTTGCCGGTGGCGATGGCCATCGGCGCCATCCACAGCGGCACCATGACCGGGAAGTTGAACGGGGTGATCCCTGCGACGACGCCGAGCGGCTCGCGGAAGGAGAAGACGTCGATCCCGGTGGAGACCTGGTCCGAGTAGTCGCCCTTGAGAAGGGTAGGGATGCCGCAGGCGTACTCGATGACCTCGAGGCCGCGGCCGATTTCGCCCTTGGCGTCGGAGAGGACCTTGCCGTGCTCGGCGGTGACCAGTTCGGCGAGGTCGTCCACGTGGGCGGCGACGAGTTCGCGGAACTTGAACAGCACGGCGGTGCGCTTGGCCAGGGAGAAATCGCCCCAGATGTCGGCGGCGGCCCGTGCGGCGGCAACAGCGGCGTCCAGGTCGGCCCGGTTGGCCAGGCGCAGCTCCGCGGTAACGGCGCCGGTAGCGGGGTTATAGACGGGCTGGGTGCGGGTGCCGGCGCCGACGGTTTCGGCGCCGTTGATGAAGTGGCTGATGGTTTTGGTGGTGACGGTCGTCGTTGACATGGTGGTGGACATCCTTGATCTGTGGCTTGCGCTGTAGCTGTGTGGGAAGGGTGGCAGGGACTCAGCCGAGCAGTTTGCGCTGGCGGCTCTTGTGGTCGGCGTAGGTCTGGAAGGCCTGCTTCGTGGAGTCGAGTTCGGAGACTTCGGAGACGGGAACGTCCCACCAGGACTCGGAGCTGGGGGCGTCCAGCAGGGGGTCGGATTCGACGTGGATGAGGATCGGGCCGCCGTTTTCCGGGGCGGCCTTCGCGTCCCGGACGGCCTGTTCCAGTTCGGCGATGGCCTTCTCCCCCGGTTCGATCCGGATCACCTTCACGCCGAGGGACTCGGCGTTCAGGGCCAGGTCGACGGGGAGCCGGTCGCCGCCGTCGAAGCTGTGGTGTTCCTCGTCCAGGGCGCGGTACTGGGTGCCGAACCGCTGCGAGCCGAGGGACTCCGAGAGCGAGCCGATCGAGGCGTAGCCGTGGTTCTGGATCAGGACCACGATCAGTTTGATCCGTTCCGCGACGGCGGTGACCAGCTCGGTGTGCATCATCAGGTAGGAGCCGTCCCCCACCATGACGACGACGTCGCGGTCCGCCCCGCCCTTCGCAGCTTCGGCCAGCGCGGCACGCTTGACGCCGAGCCCGCCGGGAATTTCGTAGCCCATGCAGGAGTACGCGTATTCGACGTGGTAGCCGAAGGGGTCCCGGACGCGCCACATCTTGTGCAGGTCCCCGGGGAGGGACCCGGCGGCGCAGATCACCACGTCTTCCGCATCCATGCCCCGGTGGGTGGCGCCGATGATCTCGTTCTGCGCCGGCAACGGGGTGAAACGGGTGCCGAACGCCGTATCCACAGTGGCGTCCCAGCGGGTCTTCTCCGCCGCGATCTGCTGTTCCAGGTCCGCCCCCACCCGGTAGCCGCCCAGCGCTGCGTTGAGTTTCACCAGGGCCTTGCGGGCATCCGCGACGATCGGCAGGTGCGTGCCGTGCTTGTAAGCGTCAATGGCGGCGACGTTGATGTTGATGAACTTCACGTCCGGGTTCTGGAACGCGGTGCGGGACGCGGTGGTGAAGTCCTCGTAGCGGGTGCCGATGCCGATGATGAGGTCCGCGTCGGCGGCGATGGCGTTGGCCGCCGTCGTCCCGGTGGAACCGATCGCGCCGAGGGAGAACTTGTGGTCCCAGGGCAGGACGCCGACGCCGGCCTGGGTGTTGCCCACCGGGATGCCGGTCAGCTCGGCGAACTTCGCCAGTTCGTCGTTGGCGTAGGCGTAGAGGACGCCGCCGCCGGCGATGATCAGGGGGCGCTTCGCGGCGCGGATGGCCGCCGCGGCCCGGGCGATGTCGGCGTCGTCGGCGTCGGGCCGGCGGATCCGCCATTCGCGTTCGGCGAGGAACTCCTCGGGCACGTCGAGGGCCTCGGCCTGGACGTCCTGCGGCAGGGAGATGGTGACGGCGCCGGTCTCGGCCGGGTCCGTGAGGACGCGCAGGCCGTGGTGGAACGCGGAGAACAGCTGCTCGGGCCGGGACACCCGGTCGAAGAACTTGGACAGGGGCCGGAACGCGTCGTTGACGGTGATGTCGTAGGCTTCGGTGCGCTCCAGCTGCTGCAGCACCGGGTCCGCGGCCCGGGTTGCGAACGTGTCGGACGGCAGCAGCAGGACCGGCAGCCGGTTGGTGGTGGCCAGCGCCGCCCCGGTGAGCAGGTTTGAGGAGCCCGGCCCGATCGAGGTGCTGATCGCGAAGGTCTGGCGGCGGCGGGTGTGCCGGGCGTAGCCGACGGCCTGGTGCGCCTGGGCCTGTTCGTTGCGGCCCTGGTAGTACGGCATGATGGCCGGATCCAGCTGCTGGTACTGCTTCAGGGCCTGCCCGACGCCGGCAACGTTGCCGTGGCCGAAGATCCCGAACGTGCCCGGGATCAGCCGCTCGCGGTAGTCCTGGCCGCCGATCGAGTCAACGGTGTACTGCTTGGACAGGTATTCGACGACGGCCTGGGCGACCGTCATCCTGCGGGTTCCGGGTGCAGTGCTCATTCCCATGGGAAGCTACTCCGATACTTCTGCGGTGCGGGTGGACGTGTTGTGGGTGGAGCGGGTGCGCGGGGCGGACCGGTGCAGCAGCGACGCCGCCGTCGCGACGGCTCCGGCCACATCGCCGTCGTGCGGGTAGAGCAGCGTCCGGCCGACCGTGAGGCCCTGGACACCGGGCAGCGCGAGGGCTGCCCCCCAGCTGGCGAAGACGTCGTCCTGGCTGCTGTCCGGGTCCCCGCCGAGGAGCACGGTGGGCATGGTGGTGGCCGCCATGACGCGCTCCATCTCGGCCACCACCGGGAGCTTCATCCAGGTGTAGGCGCTGGTGGAGCCGAGGCCCTGGGCGATGCCGATGGACTTGATCACGGCGTTGGTGGAGAGGTCGTTGCGGACCTTGCCGTGTTCCCGGACGGAGAGAAACGGTTCCACCATGGCGATCAGCTTGCGCTCGGCGAGGGAATCGATCGCCTTGGCGGTGGCTTCCAGGGTTACCACCGTGTCCGGGTCGCCGAGGCAGATGCGCGTGAGCATCTTGCCGCCGTCGGCGCCGAGTGCCTCCAGCGCGGCGGCAGTGTGGCCGGTGAAGCGGTCGTCGAACTCGTTGACCAGGCCGGAGAGTCCGCCCCGGTTCATGGAGCCGAAGAGGAGCTTGCCATCCAGTGCCCCGAGCAGGAGCAGATCGTCCATGATGTCAGGCGAGGCGAGGACGCCGTCCACGTCCGGGTTGGCGAGGGCAATCTGAAGCCGGTCCAGGAGCTGGCGCCGGTCCGCCATCGCCACGGGGTCGCTGCCGACGGCGAGGGCGCCGCGGGCCGGGTGGTCGGCCGCGACAATGAAGTTCTGTTTGCCGGCTTTGACGCCGGGGTGGCGGCGGCGGGCCTTCGCGGCACGGGCCACGGCGTCCGGGTCTTCGAGCCGGATGACACTGAGGTGCTCGTAGCGGCGGGGATCATCGTCCACCGCGACGGCGGCGGAGGCTGGGATGACGCTCACAGGGTTGCTCCTTCGATGGCGTAGTCGCCCGGCGCCAGGCGGCCGCGTTCAGCGAGCAGGCCCGTCACCTCGTCCGGGGTCGGCATGGCGTCGGCGCATGACAGCCGGGACGCGACCAGGGCGCCGGCCGCGTTCGCGAAGTCGAGGACCTGGGCGAGCGGCCAGCCGGACAGCAGCCCGTGGCAGAAGGCCCCGCCGAACGAGTCGCCGGCGCCTAGGCCATTGACGGTTTCGACCGGCACGGGGGCGGACACCACACGCTCGTTGCGGGTCTTCGCCATCACGCCCTCGGGGCCCAGCTTGACGACGGCGATTTCGACGCCGGCGGCGAGCAGCCGGTCCGCCTGCTCGTCCGGGGTGCCCTCGCCGACGGCGACGGCACATTCCTTGTCATTGCCGATCGCCACCGTGACGTGCGGCAGGATCTTGGCCACCTGCTGCCGGGCTTCCTCTTCGGAGGCCCAGAACATCGGCCGGTAATCGAGGTCCAGGATGGTGAACTGGCCCGGCTTCAGTCCGGTCCGGGGCCTGGCCTCGTGGGCTGCGAGGTGCGCTTCCCGGCTGGGTTCCTGGCAGAGGCCCGTGACCGTGGACCAGAAAATGCCGGCATCGCGGATGGCGCCGAGGTCCAGGTCCTCGGCCTTGATCTGCAGGTCCGGCGCCGTGGGGAACCGCCCGTAGAAGTAGAGCGGGAACTCGTCCGTGGCGGGCTTGATCGCACAGAAGGTGACCGCCGTCGGCCATTCCTTGACGGCGGTGACAAAGGAATCATCCACGTTGAACTTGCGCAGTTCACGGTGCAGATAGTTGCCGAAGGCGTCGTCGCCGGTCCGGGTGATGACGGCGGTGCGGCGGCCGTGGCGGGCCGCGGCCACGGCCACGTTGGACGGGGAGCCGCCCAGGTACTTCCCGAAGGATGTAACGTCCTCCAGATCCACGCCGATGTCATTCGGGTAGATATCAACGCTGATGCGCCCGATGGTGAGCAGTTCGTGGGTCACGGTGATCGTGGACCTTTCTGGTGTGAGCTCTGTACCTTTACACAGCGGCTGCCTGTCAGAATTCGTGGTCCGGAGTGGTTCCGGGGGCCCCGCAGTGAGCGGGACCACATCGACTACTTTGCCCTAGAATCCATGTACTGTCAAAGGTTTGTACTGACATATTTACAACATGACACAGAAGGTGAATTATTCGTGTCACCCGCCCCTTAGACGCGGGGCTACCGCCCCGGCGTGGCGAGCTCGCCGGTGACATACTGGGCCCGGCCAAAGCCGAAGGACCAGTCGCCCGCCGTGTTCTCGACATAGCCGATGAATACGTCCTCGCCGGCGATCCCGGCGTCCGCCAGATTCCGTGCGATCGCGGCAAACAAGGCCTGCTTGGCCGCCTGGCTGCGCCCGGTCTGGGTAAAAATCTGGATCATCACCACGTTCCGCGTCCGCTCGAACCCCAGGCCGGCATCCTCGGCGACGATCTGGCCTGCCGGGTGCTCGGTCAGAACGTGGAAATAGTCGCGCTCGGGGATGCCGTATTCCGCCAGGATGGCGTCATGGATGCCCCGGCTGAGGGACTGCAGCTGCTCAGGGGTACGGCCCTGGTTGACGTCTATGCGCACAAGAGGCACTCGATGCTCCTTTTGTAGTTTGTCCTGACATACTAACAAACTGCGGAGATTTCACGCAAGGCACTTGCCCGGCAGACAGCAACGCGGGGTCACTTCCGGCCGGTTCCAGGCCGCGGAATGGGCGCTACGTGACCCCGCGTTTGGGGGTCTTGCGGGGCGGGCAGGGGCGGCGTAGCGTTAACAACCAAGAGATTGATCAATAGATTGATTGATTACACGGCGGGTTAGCCGCCGCTGAAGCACTTGCAGAGTAGGAGGCGCCCACTTCATGGATTCCAGCGACGACGGCGAGCTCGACTCGGCCTTCCTGGCCCTCGCCGATCCTGTCCGCCGCCGCATCATTTCCCGGCTCAGCCGGGGCCCGGCCACGGTCAATGAACTGGCGGAACCCTTCGCAATCACCAAGCAGGCGGTTTCGAAGCACATCCAGGTTCTCGAGCAGGCGCAGCTGGTCACGCGCACCCGTGACGCCCAGCGCCGGCCCGTCCACCTGAACCCTGCACGGCTGGAGGCGCTCACCGCATGGATCGACCAGTACCGTCTGGTCCGCGAGGGGCAGTTCCGCAGCCTGGACGCCGTGCTTCAATCCGGCGCCGGGAACACCGGCGCCAAGGCAAAGGACGCATCATGAGCAACTCTCTGAAACTCTCGGTCCCCGAAGGTGTCCCCTTCATTGACTATGAGCGCGAATTCGATTTTCCCGTCGCCGATGTCTTCAAGGCACACAAGGAGCCGGACCTCATTGTCCAGTGGCTGGGCCCGCGGCGAATGAAGATGGAGATGGACCATTATGACTTCCGGACGGGCGGGAGCTACCGGTACCTCCATACCGGGCCCGAAGGCATTCCCTATGAGTTCCGGGGCATCTTCCACACCGTCCGGGAAAACGAGTTCGCCCTGCAGACCTTCGAGTTTGGCGGCTATCCGGACGTGGTGAGCCTGGAATTCATGACCTTCGAGGATCTCGGCGGCGGCAGGTGCAGGCTCCGCGGCCACTCCGTCTACCCCAGCATGGAAGCCCGGGACGGCATGGCCCAGTCCGGCATGGAGGGCGGCATCTCCGAAGGCTACGAGCGACTCGACGAGCTGCTCGCCGGAGCGAAGGTCTAGGACCGCCGTCGTACTTAAACAAACAACGCGGGGTCACTCCGCGCCCATCCCACCCGGTGGAATGGGCCGTGAGTGACCCCGCGTTGCTTTAGTGCTGCAGTACTTTTGGTGCTTTGGGCCTAGAGTGCTGCGAAGACCTCGCGCAGGAGCTTGGCGGTCTCGGACGGCGTCTTGCCGACCTTGACGCCGGCAGCCTCGAGGGCTTCCTTCTTGGCCTGGGCGGTGCCCGCGGAACCCGAGACGATGGCGCCTGCGTGGCCCATGGTCTTGCCTTCCGGAGCGGTGAAGCCGGCCACGTAGCCGACAACCGGCTTGGTGACGTTGGCCTTGATGTAGTCTGCGGCGCGCTCTTCGGCGTCGCCGCCGATTTCGCCGATCATCACGATCGCCTTGGTCTCCGGGTCGGCCTCGAACGCTTCGAGCGCATCGATGTGCGTGGTGCCGATAACCGGGTCGCCGCCGATGCCGATGGCGGTGGAGAAGCCGAGGTCACGCAGTTCGTACATCATCTGGTAGGTCAGGGTGCCTGACTTGGAGACGAGGCCGATGGGGCCCTTGCCCGTGATGTTGGCCGGGGTGATGCCGACGAGGGCCTCGCCCGGGGTGATGATGCCGGGGCAGTTCGGCCCGATGATGCGCGTGACCTGCTTGCCGTTGGCGTCGACCTTGGACTGGGCCAGTGCCCAGAACTCGGCGGAGTCCTGGACCGGCACACCTTCCGTGATGACAACAACCAGGCCGATGCCGGCCTCGATGGCTTCAACGACGGCGTCCTTGGTGAAGGCCGGCGGGACGAAGACGATGGAGACGTCGGCGCCGGTCTCGGCCATGGCTTCCTTGACGGTGCCGAAGACGGTGATCTCGGTGTCGCCGTGCATGACCGTGGTGCCGGCCTTGCGGGCGTTGACGCCGCCCACAACGTTGGTGCCGGCCTTCAGCATCAGGGCGGTGTGCTTGGTGCCTTCGCCGCCGGTGATGCCCTGGACGATGACCTTGGAGTCTTTGTTCAGATAAATAGACATGATTAAGTCGCCTTACTTCCCGGTGCTTACTTCGAGTTGGCGAGCTCGGCAGCCTTGTCGGCGCCCTCGTCCATGGTGGCAGCCAGGGTAACCAGCGGGTGGTTGGCCTCGGCCAGGATGCGGCGGCCTTCCTCGACGTTGTTGCCGTCGAGGCGGACTACCAGCGGCTTGTTCGCAGAGTGGCCCAGCTCGGCCAGTGCACCGACGATGCCCTTGGCGACCGCGTCACAGGCGGTGATGCCGCCGAAGACGTTGACGAAGACGGACTTGACCTGCGGGTCGCCCAGGATGACGTCGAGGCCTGCGGCCATCACCTCGGCGGAAGCTCCACCGCCGATGTCCAGGAAGTTGGCGGGCTTGACGTTGCCGTGGTTCTCGCCGGCGTAGGCAACGACGTCGAGCGTGGACATAACCAGGCCGGCACCGTTACCGATGATGCCGACTTCGCCGTCGAGCTTGACGTAGTTGAGGTCCTGCGCCTTGGCTTTGGCCTCCAGCGGGTCAGCAGCGTCCTTGTCTTCAAGGTGCGCGTGCTTGGGGTGGCGGAAGTCGGCGTTCTCGTCGAGGGAGACCTTGCCGTCGAGGGCGACGATGTCGCCTGCACCGGTCTTGACCAACGGGTTGACCTCCACGAGGGTGGCGTCTTCCTTCTTGAAGACATCCCAGAGCTTGAGGATGACGGCGGCGACCTTGCCGCGCAGCTCCTCAGCGAATCCGGCGGCGGCGACAATTTCGTCGGCCTTGGCCTGGTCGATGCCGACGGCGGGGTCGATCGCAACCTTCGCGAGGGCCTCCGGGCGTTCGACGGCGAGCTGCTCGATCTCCATGCCGCCCTCAACCGAGCACATGGCCAGGTAGTTGCGGTTGGCTCGATCCAGCAGGACGGAGAAGTAGTATTCCTCGGCGATGTCCGCGCCCTGGGCAATCATCACCTTGTTGACGGTGTGGCCCTTGATGTCCATGCCGAGGATGTTGGTGGAGTGCTCCAGCGCCTCATCCGCGGTCTTGGCGACCTTAACGCCGCCGGCCTTGCCGCGGCCACCGACCTTAACCTGTGCCTTGACGACAGTTACGCCGCCGATCTTCTCGGCAGCTGCCTTTGCTTCTTCAGGGGTGTGCGCCACGATGCCAGCAAGCACGGGTACACCGTGCGCCTCGAACATATCGCGCGCCTGATATTCAAACAGGTCCACGGTTTAGTGTCCTTCTACGTCGAAGTAGTTTCTGTACAGCCGGACCCCGCGTTCTCGCGGTTACCGGGCTGCGGAATAAACGCACCCTGCGACTGGCTTGGAAACGAGCCACACGGCGCAATGCTCCTTTTTTGAACTCTAGTCCTTTCTGGGGACCGGCCCGTCCCAGAGTACCCGTTATGTGAGTAAGGACACTATTCTATGGAGCGTAGAAAAACCGCTAGATTACGGGGTTTTTGGGGCCTCGGAGGGCGCCGGGGAGGCCGTTTTCCCGGTGTCGGAGATTAGTTCGTAACGGTCCCGGGACACGAAGAAGCCGACGCCGGCAGAGACGTTTCCGCAGGCGACGCCGCCGTCGTATGCGGAACAGCGCAGGCCGTTGCGTTCCAGGTTCTGGCCCTCGTCCAAGACCTGCAGCTGGGAAATCGGGCCGTTGCGGGTGCCCTTAGGTCCGAACTCCGCTTCCTGCTGTGTGACGCCGGACCTGCATTCGCCGTACGTGGCGGTGTCCGGGGTGAGCAGTGCGGCGCCGCCGAGGTAGCCCAGGCCCGTCCCGCTGCAGTCGTCCGTGATGTCCGTGGCTTCGGGTTTCGGGTAGGCCGCCAGTTCGCAGTGTGCCACCGGCACTGTGGCCAGCTTGTTGTTGGCGGAGTCGGAGTAGCCGTTCGGTTCGTACGGCAGGTTCACGTGCTCACCGCGGGCCGAGGTCAGGGAGCAGACCACGTTGCGGTCCGCGGTGGCGAAGCTGAGGATGTCCTGCCCCGCGGCGAACTTCTCCGCGTCGGCAAGGGGCGCCTGCCGGAGCTGCTCCAGCGCGGGCAGCGGCGCGGGCGGGACGTAGTCCGGATCTTTTTGCGTGACGGTGCACGCGGTGGCCGCCAGCAGGGTCAGGGCGGCCAGGATCCCCAGAAGTGTCCGTCGCATGGGCTCCATTATGCCTGCCGGGCCGCCGGGCAGCCTTGCGGGTTAGGCGCCGGGCACCGGCTTTAGGCGTCGAGCTTCGTCAGCGGGGCGTAGCGGAGCAGGAGGCGCTTCTCGCCGACGCTGAACTTCACTTTGGCGACGGTCTTGTCCCCCGCGCCTTCGACGGCCAGCACGGTGCCATTGCCGAAGCTGGTGTGGTTGACCTTGTCCCCCACGCTGACGGCGACGATCTCCTTCTGCGGCTGCACCCGGTTCTTGGCGATGGCCGCCGGGACGTCGGCATTGAACCCCGCGGAGGCATCCGCCCCGGTGCCGCGGGCGGTGCCCGCTCCCCAGAACGATCCCCCGTAACGGCTCGAGCCGATGGACGCGCCGCCGCCCCAGGCCGCCTGGCGGCTGGTGCCTTCACGCTTCCATTCCACCAGTTCGGCGGGGATTTCCTCGATGAACTGGCTGGCCGGGTTGTACTGGCTCTGGCCCCACATGCTGCGGACCTCTGAGCGGGTCAGGTACAGGCGCTTCCGCGCCCGGGTCAGGCCGACGTAGGCCAGCCGGCGTTCCTCGGCCAGTTCTTTGGGGTCGGTGGCGGAACGCTGGTGCGGGAACAGTCCGTGCTCCATGCCGGTCAGGAACACCACCGGGAATTCCAGCCCCTTGGCCGTGTGGAGCGTCATGAGCGTGACCACACCCAGCCGTTTGGCCTCGGCGACGGCGGCGGCCAGCTCGTCGGCGGATCCCGCGGGCGCGTCGGGGATCTGGTCGGCGTCCGCCACGAGGGAGACGCCTTCCAGGAAGGCGCCGAGGGACCCCTCGGGGTTGTCCCGTTCGTATTCGCGGACGACGGCGACCAGCTCGGCCAGGTTTTCCACCCGGGATTCGTCCTGCGGGTCGGTGCTGGACCGGAGGGTGGCGAGGTAGCCGGTCTGTTCCAGGACGGCTTCCAGTGCTGCGGCCGCGCCGGATCCGGAGGCCACCTCGGCGAGGTCGTCGAGCAGTTTCACGAAGCCCTGGACCGCATTGACGGACCGGGTGGCCATGCCGGGGGCCTCGTCAGCGCGGCGGGCCGCTGCCATGAACGAGATCCGGTCGCGCTGGGCGAGGGAGGCCACGGCGCCCTCTGCCCGGTCGCCGATGCCGCGCTTGGGCTCGTTGAGGATGCGGCGGAGGTTGACGTCGTCGTCCGGGTTGACCAGCACCCGCAGGTAGGCGAGGGCGTCCTTGATCTCCTTGCGCTCGTAGAAGCGGGTGCCGCCCACCACCTTGTACGGGAGGCCGACGCGGACCAGCACGTCCTCGATGGAGCGGGACTGCGCGTTGGTGCGGTAGAAGATGGCGACGTCACCGGGACGGAGATCGCCCTCGTCCTGCAGCCGGTCAATCTCCTTGGCGATGAACTGGGCTTCGTCGTGTTCGTTCTCGCCAACGTAGCCGATGATCTTCTCGCCGTCGCCCTCGGCCGTCCACAGCCGTTTCTCCGGCCGGTTGGGGTTGCGGGAGATGACCGAGTTGGCGGCGCTGAGGATGGTCTGGGTGGAGCGGTAGTTCTGCTCGAGTTTGATGGTGCGCGCGTCCGGGTAGTCCTTTTCGAACTCCACGATGTTGCGGATGTCGGCGCCGCGGAAGGCGTAGATCGACTGGTCGGAGTCGCCGACGACGGTGAGTTCAGCCGCGCCCTCGCCCTCCCCCACGATCTCGCGCACCAGTGCGTACTGGGCGTGGTTGGTGTCCTGGTATTCGTCGACCAGGACGTGCCGGAAGCGGCGCCGGTAGGACTCGGCGAGCGCGGGGAAGGCGCGGAACATGTAGACCGTCTCGGCGATCAGGTCATCGAAGTCCATGGCGTTGGCCTGGCGCAGCCGCTGCGTGTAGCCCTTGAAGACCTCGGCGACGGCCTGTTCGAAGGGGTCGTTGTGGTTGGCGCTGGAGGAGTAGCTGTCCGCGTCGATCAGCTCGTTCTTCAGCGCGGAGATCTTGTGCTGGATGGCTTTGGGGGCGAAGCGCTTGGGGTCGAGGTCCAGGTTCTTGGCCACGAGCGTGATGAGGCGCAGCGAGTCCGCGGAATCATAGATGGAGAAGTTGGAGTTCAGCCCCACGTTGGCGGCTTCGCGGCGCAGGATCCGGACGCAGGAGGAGTGGAACGTGGAGACCCACATGGTCTTGGCCCGGCCCCCGACCAGGGCCTCCACCCGCTCCCGCATTTCCGCGGCCGCCTTGTTGGTGAAGGTGATGGCCAGGATCTCGCCGTGGTGGGCCCGCCGCGTGGCGATCAGGTAGCCGATGCGGTTGCTGAGCACGCGGGTCTTGCCTGAGCCCGCGCCGGCGACGATCAGCAGGGCACTGCCGGCGTGCTTGACGGCCTCTTCCTGCTGCGGGTTCAGCCCCGCCAGGAGCTCCGCCGCGCCCGGGAGCCGGTGGTGTTCCGGGTCCCCGCCCGGGTGGTTCCCGTGGCCGGCCGGGTAGTTCCCGTGGCCGCCGTGGTGCCCGCCGCCAGGGGCGGGATTCGGGGCGGAATTAGGGGCGGATTCCAGGGCCGCGGCCCCCATGCCGGAGGGCGCTTTGGCGCGCGCCGCCGTCGTCGAAGCAGCTTGGAAGGGTCCGTCGGCATAAGGGTCAAACAACATATCCATGGTGTTAACAAGTCTAGGCGGTGCCGCTGACAGTCAGATCCGTCCCCTCGGGACATGCTCCCCCTGAGCCCCAACCACTGGACATACTGCCCATATGCCCACTCTCCGCCGCCACGAATGAGCATGTCCCCCGGCCCGTCATAGCGAAGAATGTACATGTCCGTTCGTGCCGGTCAGGAATGAGCATGTCCCGCAGGGCGGAGCCAGTCGGACTTCCGGACCTACCCCACGGAGCCGGACTCAAGGGCCGCACGGAGCTGCCGGACCGCCGTCGTGCCCCCAGCGAGGAACCAGTCCAGCCCGTTGACGCGGACGACGTCGGCCGCGCCGCCGGCGGCCTGGACGATCGCCTTCCCCGGGAGCCAGTCCCACTCCGGGCAGCTGTGCTGGAACCAGCAGCCGAGTTCGCCGTCGGCCACGCGGGCCAGGTCGCAGGAGCCGGAGCCGAACATGCGCAACGCGGCGGCGGAGGTCGCGGCGGCGTGCCACGGCATCGCACACATGGGGTCGGCGAGCCAGGTGGGGTGGATGTAGGTGGCGGCCCCGAGTTCGGACAGCGGGGTGCCGGAGCGGCCGGCGGGGCCCTCCTCCGAGCGGAAGGTGGTCAGCTGTTCGCCGTTGACCGTCGCACGCCGGGCAGTTCCGCCGAGCCAGAGCTTGTCCTCCTCGGGCTGGAAGATCCCGCCGAGCTGCACACCGGAGGCGTCCTTGAGCGCGATGGCGGAGCACCAGTACGTGGAGCCGTGCAGGAAGTTGTAGGTCCCGTCCACCGGGTCGATGACCCAGGTGCGGCCGCTGGTGCCGGCCACGGAGGCGCCCTCCTCGCCGAGGATGCCGTCGTCGGGCCGGCACCGCCGGAGCTGTTCCAGCACGTAGGCCTCCGCCGCGTGGTCCGCGGCGGTGACGACGTCGGACACCGAGGTTTTTTGTTTGCCCTCCAGCCCGGCCTGCCGCATGAGGAGCGCCAGGGTCCCGGCCTCACGCACCAGTGCCTCGGCCAGCTGGTAGTCGTCCAGGGCGGGGTTGAGTTCAGCAGTGCTGTGCCGGCCAAGCCGGTGCTTTCCTAGTTCGGTCACGCGCTCCAGCCTAGTGCCGCCTGTCGGCACTGAACAGGCGGCACTGAACAGGCGGCAGAGAACAGGCAGCACCGAACATGCGGCCGACGGGGCGCCGCCTCCCCGCGCGGGTCCCTGTACCCGGCTGGCCGTGTGCCCGGGCAATAATGGAGCCATGGCCAAAACACCCGCCCAGCGGATCAAGAAGCACGGCGCCAAGGCAGTCGTTCCCCAGCATCAGTTGCCGTCGGTGATCAACCCGAGCACCAGCCGGACGCCGCAGAAGGCGCAGAGCAACAGCAACCTGATCCTCATCGCGGGCGTCGTGGCGAGCCTGTTCCTGTTTTGGTACCTGCATCTGCTCACCCTGAACCAGCTCACCCAGCTCAGCGGCGGCCTGGCCATGCCGGATTCCCTGGTCGGCGGCTTCGACCAGGGCTACATCGAGCAGGTGCGCGGCGCCATGGACGACGATGCCCGCGGGCAGCTCAACTACATCCACAAGACGGCCGGCACGCTGTTCCCGCTGATCTTCGGCTTCACGTGGCTGCTGCTCATCGGCACGAACGTGGCTCGGAAGGGACTTCGGTGGGCGCTGTGGGCCGTGCCCCTGCTGTTCGCCGCCGTCCGGTTGTGGGGCAACGCTTCGATCGATTCGATGCTGTCCGCCGAAACGCTCGACGCCGGCCAGGTCGCCCTCGCATCGGGACTCACCGTCGCCGGATGGGTGCTCCTGGTGCTGAGCCTGCTGGTCGGCGGCGCCGCGGTGTTCCTAGGCCGCAAAAAGCCCGCCGCCTCACCCAACTCCCCCACTGGACATGCCCAGCCTTAGACGCAGCCACCGGACATAATCCTGTTATGTCCATCCGCCACGGAATGCGGAGGGCATGCTCCCCGGTTCGCATGTCCAGCAGCCCAGTCCCTAGTGGAACATGCCCAGCCTTAGGTGCGGCCACCGGACATAAAGCCCCTATGTCCATCCGCCACGGAATGCGGAGGGCATGTCCAGCCTGGTCGCGCAGGAGGCAGGTCGCAGGAAGGGGACGCTCTCGGGCTCACGCCTCGGCTGAGATGTACTCCCGGGCCTGATCCGCTCGCTGCTGCGCGCCGGAAGACTCAAAATACTCCACCGCCAGAAGCAGACTGGCCCTTGCCGCATCGAGGTTGCCGATCGCCGATTGGGCCCTGCCCAGCAACAGGCAGGCCTCGCCGATAATTTGTGGGGACGGTTTGTCCGGGTCCGCGCAAATCTGATCCAACAGCTCGATAGCCGCTCCAGCGTCCCCGGCTAGCAGGTTCCAGTGGGCGCGGTTAAGTTTCATGAGCAGGTAGTCGTTGGAGCTTCCGCCGATGACGTCTGTGGCGAGCTCGGCCCGTTCGATGCAGCGCAGGGTGTCGGTGTCGGCGACCTCTGCCGCGAGCCGCATGGCGGCGGATGCCTTGTTGAACTTTGCCCACACGTCAAGGTTCCTTGCCGGGGAAAACGTCGTCGCCGCCAGTTCGTGATACTTCAGCCCCTCCTGCACCTTGTTGCAGAGGAATGCGACGTTCCCGATGACCCAGTAAACCTTGCCGATCAGCTGGTCATCGACTTCGGTGGAAACCACTTCCGCCAGCTCGAGACATTCGGCCCAGGCGTCATCCAGCCTTCCGCTGTCTGCCAAAACTGCGATGAGGGCTTGGCGGGCTTTGACTTGGATCTCGATGTCGTCGTCGTCCGTCACCAGTTGGGCGGCCGCCCGTGCGGCGTCCGCCGCTTCCTCCAGCAAGCCAGCGCCCTGCCGGGCCTTGGCCACCAGAATGTAAGTGAGCGCTTTCGCCTGCGGTTCCACTGCAGAGTGGGGCCCGTCGACAAGTTCGGAGGCGAGGGCTGCGCAGGCTGCAAATTCCTCGGCATCGAGTAAATTTTCGGCCTGAACAAAGGTCATGTTCCACCAGGCCTCCATGTCGCCTTCACTTCGGGCGATTTCTGCCGCCTCGTGGGCGCTCTGGGCTGCCGGCGCGAAGGCATGGTTGGTCCGGTGCTCGTATGCGCGCAATTCTGCGGCAGCGTATAGCGGCGAAACGGAGTGCAAAGGCATGATTCCATTATCCGTCGCCGCGGGAGCAGATAAGGACAGTCCATAAAAGCAGGAGAGACGCAGTTTTCGCGCAGGAATCCATCAGCTTCGCGCGAATAACATATTTATGAAGGTGTCGCGACAATTCTTCCTGCTCCGGCGTGTCTTATGCCCCTATACTGAACTCGCATCACACGAGTCGCATCAGCCTCTTACGTAACAGGAGTACTCCATGAAGAAAATCGTTGCAACGCTCCTCGTCACCGGAGCCATCGCGGCCGCAGGCCTGACCGCGGGAGCTGCTGTTTCCGCAAGCGGCGACAACTCCGGGCAGGGTTCCGTTCAGGCCGTCAACTGGTGGCCGAACTCCACTCCGAAGTACTAGAAGCAACACAAGTACTGAGTGGTACCTGAGAACGGCGGGTTCTGGAAGGCGACTTCCGGCACCCGCCGTTCTTGCGTGGCACCCGCGGACACCGCGGCGCAAAGCCACGCGGGCACCTACACGGACTCCCCCAGGATCCCCCGCTCCAACAGCGTCTCGATCTGCTCGGCCGGAGCGGGCCTGCCGAAGTAATATCCCTGCCCGCTCGCGCAACCCAGCCGGGCCAGTTCCGCTGCCTGCTCCGCCGTCTCGATGCCTTCGGCGACTGCCTGGAGCCCGCAGGCCTCGATGAGGTGCAGGACGGCCGCGACAAAGTTGCTCTGCTGCTCGTCAGAGCCCAGCCCGTCGATGAGGCTTTTGTCGATCTTGACCACGTTGACCGGCAGCTTGCGCAGGTAGCTGATGGAGGAATAACCCGTGCCGAAGTCGTCGATTTCGAGCTGCACACCCAACCGGCGCAGTCCGCTGAGGGAGTAGCGGTCGACGTCCCCGCCGTTCACGGCCATGGATTCCGTCAGTTCCACCACGAGGTTGGCAGCGTTCACCCCGGTTTCGTGAAGGATGTCGCGGACGTGCTCAATCAGGTCGAGGTTCTGCAGTTCAGTGGTTGAAATGTTGACACGGACGTTAAAGCTGCTGTCCACCTTCTGCTCCAGCTGCCAGCGCCGGAGCTGCCGCACCGCGTGCCGCAGCACCCAATGGCCCAGGTCCACGATCATTCCGGTTTCCTCCGCCAGCGGGATGAAGGAATCGGGCATCAGGAGGCCCCGCTCCGGATGGTTCCAGCGCACCAGCGCCTCAACGCCCTCAATCCTGCCGGTGGCCAGCTCCACCACCGGCTGGTAGTGCAGCGTGAGCTGGTCGTGTCGGATGGCCTCGCGCATTTCACTGATCATCACGCTCTGCAGCCGGCGTGCATACAGCAGGGCCGGCTCGAACACCTTGATGCTGCTGTGCGGCTGGGCTTTGGCGGCGTACATCGCCGTGTCGGCTTCCATAACCAGATCGTCAACTGACTGGCCCGGTTCCGCCACCCGCAGTCCGATGCTGGTGCCGCAGGTAATGCGGAGGTCACCGATCTCGAGGCTCTCGCCCAGGGCCTTGAGGATTCTGTTCGCCACCCGGCGGGCCCGGACCAGGTTGGACTTCGGCAGCATGACGGCGAATTCGTCGCCGCCCAGGCGGGCCACGGTATCCGTTTCGCGGACCGCGTCCTGCAGGCGCCGCGAGATGACCCGCAGCACGTCGTCGCCGGCGCTGTGTCCCAGCGTGTCGTTGATGCCCTTGAACGAGTCCAGGTCGAGGACCAGCAGCGCCGGAGGCAACTCCCCGCGCGCCGTCTCGGCCAGCGCGTGGCTGAGGACCGAGTTCAGCGCGGTCCTGTTGGCAAGCTGGGTGAGCGGGTCCGTGAGGGCCATCCGCTCAAGCTCGACCTGGGCCTCCCGGAGCATCGCCGTCCGGCTTTCGACGCGTTCCTCAAGCTCTTGGTAGATGGTCTGCAGGTCGTCGGCCATGAGGTTGATCCCGGCAATGACCGCGGCGACGTCGTCCCTCGCACCGGAGTGCGGGATCCTGGTGGTCAGGTCCCCGCTGGCAATACGGACGATGCCTTCAACGAGGGCATGCAGCCTGGGGTCCGGCGGATCAGTCTTCACTCGTGTAGTGCCCTAACCAATCGACGGCCTCGGCCTCGGAGGTGAAGAACTGCGCGGGGATCGTCTCGGTTTTTGACCGCAGCAGGTAGTGCGCAATCACGCGGTCGACGGGGCTCTCTCCGACGAGGGCAAAGGCGGATGCCGCAATCGAGGAGGCGTAAACCTGCCGCGCCTCAACGCTGACGCCCACCACACCAGTGATGATCAGCAGCACCGGCATCCGGCGTCCGTCCGCGAGCTCGCGGACCGCGGCTCCGGCCGCCCGCGCCACGGGCCCTTCAATTTCCTGGTTGGCCGGAAGTGTGACCTCGATGATGCCGCCGTCCCGCAGGCGGACTCCGATGGGGGCGCCCGACGGCGGCTCTGTCACCGGCGGATATGCCGCTGCCGGGGACTCCTCGGGGACACGTTCTTCTGCTGCGGCCACCGTCCCGATCGTCATCGGGCCTCCGTCCTGCGGAGCGCCCGCGCCGTCGCTGCATGCACGCGCCGCAAGACTAGCTGATCAGACATTCGTCCCCATTGGACTCCTAAGTTGGCCATTCGTCGTGCGCAGGAGTCGCATCGCGCACGCTGCACCGAATCTTCCGGTGAGTGCCCTCATGATAATCCAAGGTCAGCACCATATGAGACATAAGACACCCCGGAGCGCTCCCCTTCCCCGGACCCCGACGCCGGACCTCGCCGGGAGGGACGGATCCGTGCCATGCGCCGCAACGGCCTGCGGCGGCTGGAGGGCAGTTGTCCCCATGGCCCCGCGCCGGGCCGTGGGATAGCGTGCAAGTCATTGCTGGTGGAGCCTCCTGCCAGTTCCCGACCGAAGGTCCCAGCCATGCCAGATTCCGCAGTGATCCCTGCGACCACCACGTTCCGGATGACCAGCCTCGCCTGGGCCCTGGCCGTGCAGCGCGCCACGGAAACACTACGGACGGACTCCACCGCGGACGCGCCGGACGCCCGCCCGGACTCCCACCCGGGCGACGAAGCCTCTTTCCTGGCCGGACTGGACGGACGCACCCGGGCCGGAATCGAGGGCGAGCTGACCGCCGCCGGAATCACGGACGACGCCGGCATCCTCCAGCCCCAGTGGCTGCAGGCGCTGCAACTCAGCGCAGTTGCCCCCATCCAGGCAGACCTCGTGTGCCGGTCCGGTGATTCGTCCACCCATTGCCGGGTGAACCTCTTCGACGGCCGGGGTCTCGGCGTCGAATTCACGCGCCCGGTGGCCACGGCCGCGGACGGAAGCGTGGCTCCCGCCGGCGTCGCCGACGTCGTCACCGTCACCCTGTTCCCGGAGACGGTCCTGTGGCCGGTCATGGCACGGTCCCTGCGCCGGTTCCCCGAACTGCTGGCCGGCGACGGCGGGGGTCCGCCCGGCGGCGCAGACGCCGTCGACCCTGCAGAACCTGCAGAACCTGCAGATGCCGCAGAACCCGTGCGGGCAACGGTCCACCTGGACGTCCGGTCCCGGGCCGCCGGCACCGACCGGCAGTACCGTGCCGGCGGAGTCTGGGCCTTGTCCGACCAGCTGTATTCGGTCCGCACTGCCGGGCCGGCCACAGCACAACGCCCGGTGATGGCGGCAGTGGACGGCGGCGACATCGCCCGCCAGCTGGTCTGGCACGTGCTCGGCGTGCAGGAGTTCCTGGCCAACAGCGCCAGAGAGGCGTCGGCATCATGAGCCTGTATGGCATGGACACGGACCAGGGCGAGCTCCTCGCGAAGGAACTCTCCCGCGCAAGCCGGCGCTTCGCCCAGCTGAGCGGGAACCTGACGCCCGTCATCACCGCAAGCCCATGGCGGGGGCCTGACGGAGAGCAGTTCCGCAGCGACTGGAAGACCCACAGCAGGATGCTGCTGGCCACCTCCGAAGCGCTGCGGACGGCCGCGGACGCCGTGCGGGAGCATGTCCGCCAGCAGCAGGAGGCCAGCTCCGGGCGCGCAGGGAGCGGCCAGGCCGGCGGATCCGGCAGCGCGGCGGCCCCGCTGCCGGACACCGTGGCTCCGGGTGACAGTGCGGTTCCGGGTGCCGGGGGCGCGTCAGGCGGCACGTCCGGCGGCGTGGCCGACGGCCTGTGGGCCGGAACCGGCCAGTTCATTGACACTGTGGGCGATGGCCTGGGCTGGCTGGGCGGCCGGGCCTCCGAGGCGGCGACCAATCTGGCGGACGCGGGCGGGGACGTGGTGGGCGGGCTGGTCGACGCCGGCGGGCTCGGCTGGGAGTTCCTCACCACCGGAGAGCCTCCGTCGGTCACCGAGCTGATCGCCGGCGGGACGGGGCTGCTGGCCGCCGGAATCAATGCCGGCGTCTCCGTGTCCACCGTCGGGCTCCTGCATCCGCACCTTCTCGATGACGGCTCGCCCGTGGCCGGTGACCCGCAAGCGGTGGGCGTCGGGGCGGAACCGGCGCAGAACGGGTACCGCAACACCCCCATGCCCAGCAGCCTCGCGCAGATCATGGGAGGAGTCACGGCAGCCTACGAGGACGGCGGCTATGCCGGGACTCCCGACGCCGCGGTGCGGATCACCGCCGTCGACAAGGGCAACGGACCGGCATACATCGTGACCATCCCGGGCACCTCGGAATGGAACCTCCGGTCGGGGTCCAACCCTCTGGACACCGTGGGCAACCTCGCCTCCGCGTCCGGAACCCTGTCCACAGCGTCGCAGGCCGTCACGATGGCGATGCGTCAGGCCGGAATTCCCGACGGCGCGCCGGTCATGCTGGTGGGTCATTCCCAAGGCGGAATGACCGCCGCAAACCTTGCCGCCGATCCTGGGTTCCGCGGCCAGTTCAACGTCACCAACGTTCTGACCTACGGGTCCCCCATCGATTCGACCCGCATTCCGGGCAGCGTGGACACCCTTGCCCTGCAGCACCCGTACGACGTCGTGCCCCGCCTCGACCTCGGCAACGCCAAACCGGGGGCACCCGGACTGGTGGGCTGGCCCAGCAGCAGCGGCGCCACCGTTGTCACCCTCCCAACCCCACCCGGCGCCGGGCCGGGCGACGTGCTGGGCAACCACGACTACAACGCCTACGCCGCGTCCGTTGCGGCCAACGAGTCCTCGGGCGCCCTCGCGGCCTACCGGAACGCGCCGTCCACCCAGGCTTTCATCACGTCAGACCCCGGCCAGGTCAGGTCGACAACGTCCGGCATCGGCCGGACCGAATAGAGTCGGACTATGCGAAAAATCCTCACTGTCCTGGCCGCCGGACTGCTGGCCATGGTCCTGGCCGGCTGCGGGGCCACCCCGGGAACCCCGGCAACCTCGGACCAGGATTACGCTGCCAAATACAAGGCGGCGGTGGAGCCGCTGGCCCACGTGGCCAGTGTGGAGGCCAGATACAAGTCCTCCGGCGGCATGGGCAGCAGCGGGAACATCTTCATGCACGCCGACACCTCGGACCGGGACACCATGCTCGGCGTCCTCCGGGAGGCCTTTCCGGCGATCGTGGACGCCGCGGCGGGTGACCCCGAGGTGAATCTGGCGATCCAGGTCATCTCCGCGGACGGGGCTTCGGCCGTCTCGCCCGCCGATCTGGGGTATTCCGGGACCGGCAACCTGAGCAGTTACCGGGACTTCCTCGGCAAGTAAGCCACCGCGGCAGGCCGCGGCCCCCACCGCGGCAGGCCGCGGCCCCCACCGCGGCAGCCCCCGGCCCGTCCCGCGGCGGCGGCTGGACCGCCTACCGGTCGCCGGACCGCCCACCGGAACGGTCAGCGCACCGCCGCCCGGCCCCGCTTCACAGCGGCCCGCTGCTCGCCCGTCCGCTGCGCAACCACAAGCCCGACGGCGGCCGTGCCGATGGTGATGGGGTAGCCCATGAACCGTTCAAGGGTTCCTGGCTCGGCTACCTCCATGCCCGTGACGCCGCCGGTGACAAGGGCGCCGAGGGAAACCAGCCCGCACACCAGGATGGGCCAGCCCAGCGGTGTCTGCCGGAGCCAGACCCAGCCCAGCAGCACCAGCGCCACTGCCCCCGCGGCAAAGAACATGATGGCTCCCACCACGTGCCACGGTGAGCCAACGTCCTCAGGGACCAGTCCCACCAGGACGGTCCCGGCCCCGGCGGCTGCGGTGAGAACACGCGCGGAGACCGCGGCGGCCCGCGTGATCCCGCGGGCCGAAACCAGCGCCGGCTGCACACTTGGCCGCGCCACCGTGCACAACAGCGCCGTGCCGAGCAGCACCGCGCCCACCATCATGCCGATGCCCTGGACCACAAACGAGGCGTTCATCAGCACGTGGGCCGGCGAGCAGACGTCCCGGCCGTCGAAGACCCCGCAGGTCACAGCGCCCAGGTCGCTGATGTACCCGGTCCGGCGGCTGTACGGTTCCTGCCCCGCCCACGCGCCGATCACGGCGGCCTCCGCCACGAAATACTGCAGCACGCTGAGCAACGCCAGCGCGCCCGCGAGGAACCTCGTGGACGGCAGGGCAGGAATGTAAATGATGTCCCTGGAGGGCACGTTGGCAGCGGCGGTCATGCCAAGAGCGTAGTACGCGCCCTCACCTTGTATGCTTATACCCGTGTCCGAACGGGCCGGCCCGCGGCCGGCCGGCACGGACGCCCGCCCTCGTAGCTCAGTGGATAGAGCACGGCTCTCCTAAAGCCGGTGTCGTTGGTTCGATTCCAATCGAGGGCACTTGAACCCCCAACTCCCGGGCCCGGCCCAAGAAGAGGAACGCTTCGACCTCCGCGCCTATCTGTTGGGCAGCTGGACCGTGGCACGGACCCTGCTGGACAGGTCCACCGGCACCCGCGGGACCTTCACCGGCGTCGTCCGCTTCACGGCAACAGAGCACGACGGCGGCCTCCGCTTCCGCGAAGACGGCACCGTTTCCTGGGCCTCCGTCCCGGGCGGACCGGCGGGCACCCCGTTCACCGGACCCGCCAGCAGGGAGTACCTGCTCCGGCCCACCGGCGCCCCGGACACGATGGACATGAACTTTGCCGACGGCAGGCCGTTCCACCGCATGGGCTTCGGACCGCAGAACAGCTCCGACCAGCACTGGTGCGACCCGGATACCTACCGCGTGAGCTACACCCGGACGGGCCCGGACGAATTCCGCTACGAGTGGGACGTCACCGGGCCGGCCAAGGACCAGCTCCTCACCTCAGTCCTGCGCCGGATGCCGGAGCCTGCGGCATGACCGGCCTGAACCCGCTGATCGTTGTCTCCGCCGTATGCGTCTTCGACCCGGAGGGGCGCCTCCTCACCGTCCGGAAACGGGGCACGGACAAGTTCATGCACCCCGGCGGCAAGCCCGAAGCGGGCGAGACGGCCGCCCAGACGGCGGCACGGGAACTGGCCGAGGAAGTCGGGATCGTGCTCGCGGCCGACCGGCTGATCCTCCTGGGCGTCTGGTACGCGGACGCCGCCAACGAGGCCGCCACGCAGATCCGGGCCACGGTCTTCACCGCCCCCGGAGTCTGGGAGGCCCGGCCGTCCGCGGAGATCGCCGAGATCCGCTGGCTGGACCTCGCCGCCGAGCTGGCTGGACCTCGCCCCGCTCCTCACCGACCACGTCCTCCCGGCCCTCGCGGTCCGGCCGGGCTAGCCCGGGACCACTACAGCCCGGGAACTGCCTCCTCCGCCACGGCGCTGGCCTCGGCGAACTGGGTCCGGTACAGCTCCGCGTAGCGGCCGTCGGCGGCCAGCAGCGCGCTGTGCGTGCCGCGTTCGACGATCCTGCCGTCCTCCACCACCAGGATGGCGTCGGCGGCGCGGATGGTGGAGAGCCGGTGGGCAATCACCACGGCGGTGCGGCCCTCGAGCGCGGCTCCGAGGGCCTCCTGCACCGCGGCCTCATTCGTGGAGTCCAGGGCGGCGGTGGCCTCGTCGAGGATGACGACGCGCGGCTGGGCGATGAGCAGGCGCGCAATGGTGAGGCGCTGGCGTTCCCCGCCCGAGAGCCGGTAGCCGCGCTCCCCCACCACTGTGTCCAGGCCGTCCGGCAGGGACCGGATCATGTCTTCCAGCCGGGCCTGGCGCAGCACGTCCCACATGAGCTCGTCGCTGGCGTCCGGGCGGGCCAGGCGCAGGTTGGCGGCGATGCTCTCGTGGAACAGGTGCCCGTCCTGGGTCACCATGCCGAGGGTGTGCCGCATGGAATCAAAGGTCAGGTCCCGGACGTCCACGCCGGTGCCCGGAACGGTTCCGCCGAAGCGCACGGCGCCGGAATCGACGTCGTACAGGCGCGAGAGCAGCTGCGCGATGGTGGACTTGCCGGCGCCCGAGGAGCCCACGAGGGCGACGGTCTGGCCCGGTTCCACCCGGAAGCTGATGCCGTGCAGCACCTCTTCGCCGCCGCGGGTATCGAGTGTGGACACGTCCTCAAGCGACGCGAGCGAGACCTTGTCCGCGGACGGGTAGGAGAAGCGCACGTCGTCGAACTCCACCGACAGCGGCCCGGGCGGCGAGGACACCGCATCGGGTTTCTGCTGGATGAGCGGCTTGAGGTCCAGGATCTCGAAGACCCGCTCGAAGCTGACCAGGGCGCTCATGATCTCCACCCGGGCGTTGGACAGCGCGGTGAGCGGCGCGTACAGGCGGGTGAGCAGCAGTGCCAGCACCACGACGTCGCCTGCGGCCAGCTGCCCCTGCAGCGCCAGGAACCCGCCCAGGCCGTAGACCAGGGCGAGGGCCAGCGCCGAGACGAGCGTCAGGGCGGTCACGAACGTGAACTGCAGCATCGCCGTGCGGACCCCGATGTCCCGGACGCGGCCGGCCCGCGCCGCGAACTCCTTGGACTCCTCATCCGGGCGGCCGAAGAGCTTCACCAAGGTCGCGCCGGGGGCCGAGAACCGCTCCGTCATCTGGGTGCCCATGGAGGCGTTATGCTCCGCGGCCTCGCGGCGCAGGTCAGCCAGCTTGGAACCCATCCGGCGGGCGGGAATCAGGAAAATGGGCAGCAGGATCATGGCGAGCACGGTCACCAGCCAGGACTTGCCCAGCATGACCACCAGCGTCAGGGCGAGGGCCACCACGTTGCTCACCACCCCGGACAAGGTTCCGGCGAAGGCCGACTGGGCGCCGATCACGTCGTTGTTGAGCCGGCTCACCAGCGCGCCGGTGCGGGTGCGGGTGAAAAATGCGATGGGCATCTTCTGCACGTGGTCGAAGACCCGGGTGCGCAGGTCCACAATCACGCCTTCGCCGATGGTGGAGGACAGCCAGCGCGTGACCAGGCCCAGCCCGGCCTCCGCGACCGCCACGATGGCGATCAGCACGGCCAGCCAGACCACGACGTCGGTGGCCGCGCCGGCGATGATCGCATCCACCACCTGGCCGGCGAGCACCGGCGTCGCGACGGCCAGCACGGCCATCACGATCGACAGGAGGACGAAGGCGATCAGTTTGCCCTTGTGCGGACGGGCGAAGCCGAACACGCGCTTGAGCGTCGCCTTCGAGAACGGCTGGGAGCCGGACGAGGCGCGGGTGATGTTGTACAGGGAGCTCCAGGCCACCCGGTCCATGCTCATGAGTTCTTGCCTTTCGGGGCGGTAGTGCCCAACAGCTCGGTGACGACGCCGTTGTCCACGTTCCAGCGCGCGTCCAGGCGCACGTTTTCCAGCAGCCGGCGGTCGTGGGTGACCAGCAGCAGCGCGCCGTCGTAACTGTCGAGGGCTTCTTCCAGCTGTTCGATCGCCGGCAGGTCCAGATGGTTGGTGGGCTCGTCGAGCACCAGCAGGTTTACGCCGCGGGCCTGCAGCAGCGCCAGCGCGGCCCGGGTCCGCTCCCCCGGCGAGAGGGACTCCACCGGCCGTGAGGTGTGGTCCGCCTTCAGCCCGAACTTGGCCAGCAGGGTCCGGACCTCCGCCGGGGGCAGCTCCGTCAGGACGGCTTCGACGGCGTCTGCCAGCTTCAGCCCGCCGGCCAGCAGCCCGCGGGCCTGGTCGATCTCGCCGACCGCCACGGAGGCGCCCATGGAGGCGTTGCCGGAGTCCGGGCGCTGGACGCCCAGCAGCAGGCGGAGGAGGGTGGACTTCCCGGCGCCGTTGGGGCCGGTGATGCCGATCCGCTCCCCTGCGTTGAGCTGCAGGTTCAGCGGCCCCAGGGTGAAATCGCCCTGGTGGACGACGGCGTCACGGAGCGTCGCGACCACGGCGCTGGAACGCGGCGCCGCACCGATGCTGAACTGCAGCTGCCATTCCTTGCGGGGCTCTTCAACCTCTTCGAGCCGGGCGATCCGGGATTCCATCTGGCGCACCTTCTGGCCCTGCTTTTCGGCGGACTCGGTGCTGGCGGCGCGCCGGATCTTGTCGTTGTCCGGGTTTTTCTTCATGGCGTTCCGGACGCCCTGGGAGCTCCATTCGCGCTGGGTGCGGGCCCGGGAGACCAGGTCGGCCTTGGTGTTGGCGAATTCCTCGTACCGTTCACGGGCGTGCCGGCGGGCCACGGCGCGTTCCTCCAGGTAGGACTCGTAGCCGCCGTCGTAGACGGCCACGGCGTTCTGGGCGAGGTCCAGTTCCACCACGGTGGTGACGCAGCGGGCCAGGAATTCCCGGTCGTGCGAGACCAGCACGACGCCGCCCCGCAGCCCCTGCACAAAGGCCTCCAAACGGGCCAGTCCATTGAGGTCCAGGTCGTTGGTGGGTTCGTCCAGGAGCACAATGTCGAAGCGGCTGAGCAGCAGCGCCGCGAGCGCCACGCGGGCGGCCTGGCCGCCGGAAAGCCCGGTCATGTCCGCGTCCGGCCCGACGTCCAGGCCTAGGTCCGCCAGGACGGCGGGGATGCGCTCCTCCAGGTCGGCGGCGCCGGAGGCCATCCACCGGTCGAACGCGAGGGAGTAGGCGTCGTCGGCACCGGGGGCACCGCTGCCGAGGGCCTCCGCTGTGGACTCCATCTCCAGGGTGGCCTGCGCGCAGCCGGTGCGCCGTGCGATGTACCCCGCCACGGTTTCGCCGGCGATCCGCTCGTGCTCCTGGGGCAGCCAGCCCACAAAAGCGTCTGCCGGGGCAAGGCTGACCGTGCCTTCCTGCGGCTGGTCCACGCCGGCAAGGAGCCGGAGCAGGGTGGACTTGCCGGCACCGTTGGCTCCAACGACGCCGACGACGTCGCCGGGGGCGACGGTCAGGGAAAGTTTGGCGAAAAGGGTCCGGTGGTCGTGGCCTCCGGAAAGGTCCTTGGCAACAAGGGTTGCAGTCATTTATCCATCCTCTCACCGCGGCCCAAACCGGCTGCCGGCGGGCCGTCCGGGCCGCCGAAAGCACCCGGGCATGAAAGAACCCGCTGGTCCGGACTTGGGGGGTGTACGGACCAGCGGGTTCGAGCATCTAGCATAGTTGAAGCAGCACGTCCCGTAAAATCGATGCAGTTCTTGCTCCACCGGACTGTCCCGGCCACACCTCCATTCGATCCCGCAGGAAGCAATAGATGCCCTTACCCGCCAAGGCGTTCCAACTCTGGCTCCATGGCGTTGCCCCTTCAGCGAGCACGGCCGACATCTGCAGGATCTCCGGGATCAAACGCACCACGCTGGCCCAGCAGCTGGTCCGCGGGAAGGTCGCGGAGAACACCCTGGTCAGCATCAGCCGCGCCCTGAAGCGAAGCCCCCTGGAAGACCTGGCGTGGTTTGACAGCTATACGGAGCTCTCGGGTGCGAAGGCTCCCACGCCGGCTGAACTGGTCAGCCAGATTGCCACCATGGACCTGCTCCGCGCGGTCATTTCCCGCTCGTCCCCAGCCTACGGCGGCTACGGCGACGCCGGCAGTGCCCTGACCCCGGAGCTGAGCCCCGCCCCGCACGCCACGTCGGTCCGCAACTGGGTGGATGCGATCGACGACGGCGAGCTGCGGCACCGGGTTTCCGCCGCCACCGGCGTCGCACCGCAGAACTATTCGGCGCAGCTGACCGCGAACCGGCTGTCCCCGGAACTGGCCGTCGCCACTGCCCGGGCCGCTGGCGTAGGATTCACCGGCGGACTCGTTGCCACCGGACTGTTGACGGAGCGGGAAGCGGGCTGGGCGCCGGACGCACGGCAAGTCGCCCTGGACGCGCTGTCCGACGGCGACCTCACGGCGCTGGCCGGCGAGCGCCTGCAGTCCCTCGGGAAGACGCTGCGCCGCCAGGAGCACGAACACGAACAGACAAAGAAGATTTGGGAGAACCTCGGATGATCCCGGTCTTGCAGTGGACCACGCTGGCGGTCTGCGGACTCGTCGCGATCGCCCGGATTCCCAGCGCGCTCCGCGGCGAGAACCGGTCAGTCTTTGGGATCTTCGTGCTGTCCACGCTGGCTGTTTTGCTGAGCATCGATGTCAGCTACAAAGTCATCGACGCGTGGCTGGGGTCCCAGAATTACGCGAACCTGCTGCTCCGCTTTCTCATCTACGGAACCGTCCTGCTGGCCGGATACCGGATTGCCAAAGCCTTCGATGCGGCCACGAGCATCCGGCTCATCACCGGCCCCGCCGGCAGGGCGGCGTTGGCAGTCACAGGCGTCGCAACCGTAGTCCTGTTCCTGTTGGCCGACACTGCCGGGTCGGCGACGGGGCTGTCCGGCCTGCCGCTGCGGAGTCCGGAAAACGCGTCGCTGATCTGCTGGTACGCGGCGGCGGGTCGCCTGTACCCGGCTTTCGTCGCGGTCTGCATCCTTCCCGCCACCTTCCTGGCGATCCGGCGGCGGCTGCCCTGGGCCATCCGCGCCGGAGCGGTCCTGCTGACAGTGGCCTTCGCCGCCCTGGCTGCAGGTTCCCTCTTCCCGCTGATACCGCCCGAGGCCAACTATCTCAGGGCTGTCATCAATTACACGGCGGTGCTGTCCCTGGCGCTGGGGCTCGCTTTTGTCTGGATCTCCAGCCTGATGGCGAAGCGCGCACGGTCATCGCCGTGATCGCGATCCTGCAGTGGACCACTCTTACCGTCTGCGCTGTCCTGGCGGCCTTCCGCCTACCGGGCGCCTTCCGGGGTGAAAACCGCTCACTGTTCTTCATCTACGTGCTGCTGGTGGCGGGCCTCCTGCTGAGTATCAATGGCCCCTATGTGGCTATTGACGGAGTCCTGGGCGGGGTGAACCTGGCCAATCTGGTGTTGCGCTTCGTCGTCTTCGGCACCGTTTTCGCCTTGGGGCTCAGAATCGCGCGGGGTTTTGGCGCCCGCGATGCCCTCCGCCTAATGACCGGCCGTGTCGGCATTGCTGTCGCGGTGGCCTCGTCCGCGGCACTGGTGGCGGTGTTCCTGATGATGGATACCGCCGGGTCGTCTGCGGGCCTGGTCAGCGTTTACGCCAAGGACCCCCGCAGCGCCGCCCTCGTGGAGCTGTACGGAGCCGCCGGCCGCGTTTATCCGGCATTCGTCGCCCTCGCCCTCCTGCCCGCGCTGGTGCGGACGGTCCGTGGCGGGTTGCCGGCGCTCCTGCGGACCAGCGCGGCCCTGCTGGCCCTCGGGTCAGTGGCCCTCACCCTCAGCCTCTCTTCCCCGCTGATCGGCCCGCCGTTTGGGTACTTGCGCTTTGTCTTCAACTACACCGCCGTGCTGTGCCTCCTGACCGGGCTGGCCCTGATCTGGCTGTCAAAAACGGTGACGGGCGCGAAGCTGAAGAGGAAGACTTACTCCAACGGATTCTCACGACTGGCTGAGCCGCAGAACGATTCGAGAGGCCCCTGACGATGACCGCCCTTGAGTGGACGACGCTGCTGGTGTGTGGCACCGCGCTTGTCCTCCGGGTGCCGGACGCCGTGAGGGGCCGGAACAGGACGGTGTTCGGGATCCTCCTGCTGGCCACGGTGTGCAGCGTGCTCGCCGTCACCGCGGTCTACACGGTGATCGACGGCGCCCTGGGCGGACGCCACGTGACCAGCCTGATCCTGCGGTTTCTCGTGTTTGCGACCGTCCTGCTGGTCGGCCTCCGCCTCGCCAGGGGCCTCGGCGACGCCAGGGCCTATGCGCTGATTGCCGGCGCCCCCGGCCGCTGGGCCCTGGCGCTGTGCAGCGTGGCCGTGCTGGCGGCGTTCCTCCTGATGGACACAACCGGTGCGCCCGCCGGGCTGCAGGTGCCGTCCACCGACAGCAACGCCACGGTGGCGCCGTATTTCACCGCGGCCGGCCGCACGTACCCCGCTTACATCTCGCTTGTGCTGGTGCCGCCGCTGCTGTCAGCCGTCAGGGGCCGGCAGCCGCGGCTGGTCCGGGGAGGGGCCCTGCTGGTCCTCCTGGGCGCCCTGTTCGCCATCCTGACCTTTCCGGTGTCCCTGGTGCCGGCCGGCGGGCTGCATTTCGTCAACTATGCGGCGGTGCTTGGCTACGTTGGCGGCCTCGTCCTGTTCTGGTTCTCCGGCCTGATCGCAGCCCCTTCAGGTAACGCTAAGGCAACATTACGGCGGAACCGGGGCTAGGCATTCACAAAATCATTAGACCGTGAGAGAATCATGAATGTGTGAAAGCGGCAATCGCTTCGTGAACGGGGACAGTCCGTGCGGAGCCGAGGCAGCCGCCCAAGCGCCATTGGGGGGATGAGTGGTAGCGGTCCGGATGGACCGCTCCCACTCAGCCTGTTTAAGGGCGAATCAGCCGCGTCTCAGGACAAACCGCAGCGTCACCAGCTGGAACGGCCGCAGGGCCAGTTCCGCCGAGTCCCCGTGCAGCGTCACACCGGGCGCAGCCGCCGGCCGCTCCAGCAGGTCGACGGTACGGACGCCGCTGGCGCCGAACCCGGCGGTGACCCGCCCCGTTGAGCGCTCGCCCAGCGACTCGTACAGCCGGACGATCACGTCACCCGAGCCGTCCTCGGCCAGCTTCACGGCCTCAATGACCAGGGCCGGGTTGGAGACCGTGAAGAGCGGTTCTGCCGCGTGGGCGCCCTTCACCAGCCGCGGTGCCAGGTTGGTGCGGTAGCCCTCCTCGACGGCGTCGGCGATGCTGGCGCCCGGCCGGATGGTGACGGTCAGTTCGTGCCGGCCGCGGTCGGCGCCGGGGTCCGGGAACTTGGGCGCGCGCAGCAGGGAGAGACGCACGGTGGTGGTGGTCCCGCCGTCGTCCTCCCTGATGGTCCGGGTGACGTCATGGCCGTAGGTTGATGAGTTGGAGACCGCCACCCCGTAGCCGGGCTCGGCGACGTGGATCCACCGGTGGGCGCAGATCTCGAACTTCGCTGCCTCCCACGACGTGTTCAGGTGCGTCGGGCGGAAGACGTGGCCGAACTGGGTCTCCGACGCTGAACGGTCCGCCCGGACGTCGAGGGCAAACCCGAGTTTGAGCAGCTTTTCGCTCTCCTGCCAGTCCACAGCGGTGGCAATCGTCAACGAGTGCGCCCCCGGCGCGAGGGAGATGCGCTGCGTTACGGCCGACGTGCCGGCCAGCCGTTCCACCACCACGACGGCGTCCCCTCCGTTGCGTTCGAGCGCTACCGACCGCGCGCTGGTGAGCGGGGTGACGTTGCGGCGGTAGAACGCGTCGATGTCCCAGGCGTCCCACTCGTTGGGGGTGTCCCGGTGCAGTTCCAGCAGGTTTCCGAACTGCCCGGGCGCGATTGCATCGCGGCCGCTCGCGGTATCCACCAGGGAATCCAGCAGTCCGTCGGCATTGATGACGGCCCGGATGACCCCATTGTCCAGGACGTAGCCCCCGGAGGCTTCCTGGGCCGCCACCGGGGGCCCCGCAGGGGCCGGCCGGTCCGCGGCGTACGCGGCGACACCGCTGCGTTCGTGCGGGGCGGCGTTGAGCAGGAAGCTGGTGCCCCCTTCTCCCAGGAGGGATCCGGCGGCACCGGCGATGATGGCCTCCACCTGCGTGGCGACGGCGGCATAGTTCCGTTCGGCATCCTGGTGCACCCAGGCGATGGAGCTGCCCGGGAGGATGTCATGGAACTGCTGCAGGAGCACCAGCCGCCAGAGCCGCTTGAGCTCGGCGGCCGGATAGGTGTACCCGGTCCTGACGGCGGCGGTAGCGCACCAGAGTTCGGCCTCGCGCAGGAGGTGTTCGCTGCGCCGGTTGCCCAGTTTTGTCTTGGCCTGGCTGGTGTAGGTGCCGCGGTGCAATTCGAGGTACAGCTCGCCGACCCAGACCGGAAGGGCGGGGTATTCGGCCTGCGCCCGGGTGAAGAAGTCGGCGGACGAGCCGAGCTCCACCCTGGGCGAGCCTTCGAGGTCCGCCGTGCGGCGCGCGGCTGCGAGCATTTCGCGGGTAGGTCCGCCTCCGCCGTCGCCGTAGCCGAACGGGACAAGCGAAGTGGTGCCGCGCCCATGGTCGCGGTAGTTCCGTTCGGCATGGGCAAGGTCCCGGCCGCTGAGCTCGGAGTTGTAGCTGTCCACCGGCGGGAAATGCGTGAAGATCCGGGTGCCGTCGATGCCTTCCCAGTTGAACGTGTGGTGCGGCATCCGGTTGACCTGGTTCCAGGAGATCTTCTGGGTCAGGAACCACTTGCTGCCGGCAGCCTTGACGATCTGCGGCAGGGCCGCCGAGTAGCCGAACGTGTCCGGAAGCCAGGCTTCCTGGCATTCCACCCCGAACTCGTCAAGGAAAAAGCTCTTCCCCTCGAGGAACTGCCGGGCCATGGCCTCGCCGCCGGGCATGTTGGTGTCCGACTCGACCCACATGCCGCCGACAGGGACGAACTGGCCGGTCTTGACCTTTTCCCGGATCCGCCCGAACAGCTCGGGGTACAGCTCCTTGATCCAGGCCAGCTGCTGGGCCGAGGAGCAGGAGAACACAAACTCGGGGTCCTCGTCCATCAGCGCCACCACGTTGGAGAATGTGCGGGCGCATTTGCGGATGGTTTCGCGGACGGGCCAGAGCCAGGCGGAGTCGATATGCGCATGTCCCGTGGCCAGCAGGTGGTGGGCCGAGGCATAGGCCGGCCGGGACAGGACCCCGGCGAGCGCCTCCCGCCCGGCGGCGGCGGTCCCCGGCACGTCGTCGGGATCCATGACGTCCAGCATGTGTTCGAGTGCGCGGAGGATTTCGTGCCGGCGGGGCAGGTTCATGGGCAGTTCGTGCATGAGGCCGTTGAGGGTCCAGATGTCCTGCTGCAGTTCCCAGACGGTGTGGTTGAGCTCGGCGATCATCATTTGGCCGAGCCGGTATTTTGGTTCGTTGCCTGAGGTCGCCTTGTCCCCGTAGGGCGTGGCCGCGAACGTCCACCCCTGGGAAAGGTCGGGGTTGGCGGCGGCCTCCACGTAGAAATCGACGGCCATCCCGCTGCCCAGGAGCTTCAGCGGAATGTACTGGTTCCGCGGGGAGATGGCTTTGATGATTGTTCCGTCCGGACGCCAGGCAATTCCCTCGCACTGGAAGCCCGGAAGATCGGTACTGAATCCCAGGTCCACGATGATCTCCACGGAGGTGTCCGCAGCAGTGCCCCAGGCGTCGGGAACCTGCCCCTGCAGCCGCAGCCACATGGTGCTCCACGGCCGCCCCCACAACGCCCCGTGCTCCTGCGGCGTGAACTGCTGCCGCAGGGCCTCCAGGGCCGGCACCGGCTCGTCCGGGACCTCCCAGCTGCTCAGGTCCAGCGGGACCCTGCGCGGATAGACCGCAGGGGCAATGCGTTCGCGGACGAAACGGTCGAGCCGGACTTCCGTGAGACGGCGGTCGTCATGCATGTGTTCCTCTTAGCGCTGGCGTGGATGGCGCTGGAATGTGTCCAGTCGATGGATAAAACTTACTTCGCCACCCTCCCCAATCCAAGGGGCAGGGATCCGGGCGCTACCCGCCAGCGTGCGCGGGCAGGGCCACGCGGCTGGCGCCCGCGTACACGTTCAGCGAGGCGCCGCGGCTGAATCCGGCCAGCGTCATGCCGCTGGCCTCGGCCAGCTCGACGGCCAGGCTCGACGGCGCGCTGACCGCGGCCAGGACGGGAATGCCGGCCAGGGCAGCCTTCTGCACGAGCTCGAACGACGCCCGCCCGGACACCTGGAGCACGGTCCCACGCAGGGGCAGCATGCCCTCCCGGAGGGCCCAGCCCACCACCTTGTCCACGGCGTTGTGGCGTCCCACGTCCTCACGCAGGCAGAGCAGTTCGGCGGTGCCGCCGTCGGAAATCCGGAACAGTCCGGCGGCGTGCACTCCCCCGGTGACGTCAAACACGGCCTGGGCCTCCCGCAGCTGGTCCGGGAGTGCGGCGAGGGTGGCGATGGGAACCGTCAGCGGGTCGGCCGCGGGACTGAAATGCGAGGACTTGTGCACTGCCTCAATGGAGTCCGTGCCGCAGATGCCGCAGGAGCTG
Source organism: Pseudarthrobacter sp. 1C304 (assembly GCF_052245515.1). Classification (NCBI taxonomy): domain Bacteria; kingdom Bacillati; phylum Actinomycetota; class Actinomycetes; order Micrococcales; family Micrococcaceae; genus Pseudarthrobacter; species Pseudarthrobacter sp. 1C304. The sequence goes on from NZ_JBQQCH010000006.1 coordinate 162,253, forward strand.
GAGGTGTAGACATTCCGTCCGGTGTCAGGCCGGACGACGTCGGGCCGCAACTGTGCCTCCACCACGTTGAAGGTCTGGACGCCGTCTTCGTCTTCCCCGGCACAGAACCGCAGCGAGACAAGCTGCTCGGGGCTCCAGATGACGCCCTCGGACACGAGGAACCCCGCCACAAGGTCAAAGTCGTGTCCCGGCGTCCGCATGGTCACCGAGAACGACATGCTGCCAATCCGAATTTCCAGCGGTTCCTCGACGGCGAGCACGTCCTCCCGGTGGCGGACTGGAAACTCGAGCGCCTGGGGCGACCCGTCCAAAACATACTTGTGCACCTTGCGGCGCTGTGTGACACGGCCCATCAGGTACTCCTCACCAACATCTTTCCATCATGACAAGCGCCGGGCCGGGTGGCCAGCGCGTTCGGGGCCGGGCACTACCCCAGCAGGGCGCTCCAGTCCACGGGTCCGCCGGTGCCGGCGGATTTCCGGGCTGCACGCTTGGGGGCCGGCTTGTCCTTCGGTGCCGCCAGGTCCGGAAGCGGCCGGCCCCACGGCAGCGCAAAGGCCGGGACCGGCTCGCCCAGCTGCACGCCGTGCGGCGGGACCACCAGCACCCCGTCGGCGGAGGCCAGCCCGCGCATCATCCCCGGGCCCGCGTGCTGCGCCGGGGAGGCCATGCCGTAGACCAGCCGGAACGGCATCAGCCGGGTCCTGCCGGGATCGGGCTCGATCATGGCGCCGCACGGAACCTCGGTGACGGGCGGCAGGCTCCCGTGTCCCAGCGCGGCCAGGAGCGGGGCGCCGATGGTCGAGAGGGCCATCATGGCCGCCAGCGGATTGCCCGGCAGTCCGATAATGAACCGGCCGTCGGGCAGTTCGGCCAGGACTGCGGGGTGGCCGGGCCGCATGGCGATGCCATCGATGAGCAGCCGGCCGCCCAGCTCGGCAACCGAACGCCGCAGGTGGTCGGTCCCGGAGCGGCCCGTGCCGCCGGTGGTGATGACGACGTCGGCCGGCAGCGGCTCGGCGGCCGCGCCGGGAAGCGGACCCGGGGCGTCCTGCGCCGGGTCGGTGTCTTCGAGCGCGGTGAGCCACTCGTCGTAGCTGTCGCCAATTTTTGTTTCGCCCGCACTGATGCCGCCGAGCATTTCCACCACGTCGGCGAGCTGGGGGCCGAAGGTATCGCGTACCTGTCCGGGCTGCGGGACACCCGCCGTCACCACCTCGGAGCCGGTGTACACCAGCCGGACCAGCGGCTTGCCGAGGACCGGGAGGGTGTCGTAGCCGGCGAGGGCGGCGAGGGCCAGGTGCGCGGGGTTGAGCACGGTCCCGCCGGTGATCAGCACGTCGCCGGCGGCAGCTTCCTCCGCGGCTTTCCGGATGTGTTCGCCGTTGCGCGGCTCGCCGGGTTTGGCGGCGCCGGCGAGCCGCAGCACCGGGAGCCCGTCCTCGTCGGGGGCGATCGTGCCGCTCTCACTGCGCAGCACGGCTTTCGCTCCGGGCGGGATCAGCCCGCCCGTGGCGATGGGGCTGGCCTGGTGGGGTGCCAGCCGCTGGCCGGGTTCCGCGAGGATCCACGGGCCGCTGCCGTTCACGGCCCAGCCGTCCATGGCGGACGATGCGTAGTGCGGCATGTCCGCGAGTGCTTCGACGTCGGCGCTGAGCTTCCGGCCCAGGGCGCCGCGCAGGGCGACGGGTGCGGCCGGGATGGGTGCCGCGCAGTCGAAGGCGAGCTGCCTGGCTTCCTGCCAGGTGTGGGCGAGGTGCCGGTGCGCCGTGGGTTCCTGGTCCGGAGCGCCCGGGCCTGCGCCCGCTGGCTCAACGGCAGCGGGGTGCGGGGCCGGGCCCTGGAATTTGTCCGCAAGGGCAGGGTTTGCCTCCGCCGGGCCTTCGGCGGCAGGCTCGTGCCCCGCGGCAGCTGCACTGCCGTGAGGGGGAACAGGTGTCATGCGTCGGGGACTTCGCTGGCCGCGTAGTCCTTCGCCAGTTTGCGGGCCACGTCCATCGCGGCCTGCATGGAGGCAGTATCCGTGGCCTTGCCCGAGCCGGTGGCAAGGCCCGCTGCGAAGCCGGCGATGAAAGTGGTCAGGGGCGCGGCGGGGCGCACGATTGAATGCGCTGCCACTCCCGCCAGGGCCAGGACCCCGTTGACATCAACCTCGATGCCTTCCAGCTCCAGGGCCTGCAGCAGGGCGCGGCACCAGTCTTCCAGCGTTTCATCCTGGCTTTTCACTGTTTGCCTCCAAGGTCGATTTCAGCTCGGACGCACCGGACGCTGAGCCCTGTCCGTGGATGTCTCCACTGTGGACGCCGGGCGGTCCGGTAACCCCGAGTGCGGCGGCATCGTCCCAGGTGTCCACATCATCCGTGGACCCGCCGGGGACACCGACTTCCCGCACGTCCAGCCTAGCAAGAAGGGCGAATACCGAGGCGTCGACGAGAGCACCGCGCCGGTCGGCGTCCAAAACCTGCTGTTGTAGCACGGCCGTGCCATATAGGCCCAGCAGCGGCTGCCGGCGGCCGTCGGCCGACACTGCCATCAGCCCGTCGCCCGGCGGACCCTCGGCGGCGGTTTCCAGCAGCGCCCGGACGGCGGTTTCCGCGCGGGGCATGTCGCAGGCGAGAACCAACGTGTACGGGGCAGGGGCGCGGTGCCGGTCCTGGGCACGGCGGGCCAAAGCGGAAAGGCCAGCGGCAATCGCTGCGGCCGGGCCGGTGAAGGGCGGGTCCTCCCGGCAGGCCAGCACACCCTCGGGCAGCGTTCCCGGGTCGGGGCCCACGACGGCGACGGCCGAAGCCCCGCCGGCTGCCTGCAGGGCCCGCTCCAGGAGGGTGGCGCCGTCGTGCATCAGCGCGGGCTTGGGCACGCCCCCCAGCCGGGAGGAGCGGCCTCCGGAGAGGATGACGGCATCAAATTCCACCGGCCCAGCCTAACCCGTGCTGGCTTGAACAGCCGGGCGGATCGATCTGCCGGGCAGCAGGTTCCGGCGGAGGGGCGTTTCAGGCGGCAGATTCGGGCAGCAGGAACGGGTCCCACGCCGGCGTCGGTTTCTCCAGTTCCTTGATCTGCCAAGTGGTGCCTTTGGGTGGCGCGGGACTGAAACCAAGCTTCCATCCCATTTCACCGGGCGTGTGGTCACCTTTGGCGTTGTTGCACCGCAGGCAGGCGGCAACAAGGTTTTCCCAGGAATCCGCCCCTCCCCTGGACTTGGGCTGGACGTGGTCGATGGTGTGGGCCGCTTTGCCGCAATACGCGCAGCGGTGCCCGTCCCGGCGGAGCACACCACGGCGGCTGACCGTAGTGACGGTATTGTACCGGGGCCTGATGTAGCGGTTGAGGAGGATCACCGAGGGCCGGCCCAGGACGTCCTGCGGTCCGACGACGGGGTCGTCGCCTTCCGCCACGACACTGGCCTTTCCGGTCAGCACGAGCACCAGCGCCCGGCGGAAGGTCACTACCGCCAGCGGCTCATATCCAGCATTCAGAACGAGAGTGCGCATCCGCATACCTCTTCACGGCCGCACCCGCCAGGGGCACGAGGGCCGGCTGCCCTCTGCATGGTCGGGCTATGGATCGACAAAACAAGAGTAAACATGGAGATGCGGTTTCGCCGAATATTTTTTTCCGGCTGCGGTCACTGTCTGCTGAAGTTCATGCCCCGGCAACGCAAAGGACCCCTGCCAAAAGGCAGGGGTCCTTGGGTGTTGCTGGGGGTTCTTTAGCCGCCGACGCGGATGAAGACCGGGCCGGAGCCGACGTTCACGCTCTGCAGGGAGGTGGTTCCGCCGTTCCAGCCGCCGTGCACGGCCATGCCGTTGCCAACGTAGACAGCGATGTGGGCCAGGCCGGAGCCGCCGTTCTGGTAGTAGGCGAGGTCGCCTGCGCGTGCCTCGCTGGCGCTGACGGTGCGGCCCAGGGACAGGTAACCTGCCGGCCAGCCGTGGTAGTTGATGCCGGCCGCGGCCAGGGCGTTGGTGGCGAGTCGGGTGCAGTCCTGGCCAACGCCGATCTGTGCGTAGGCAGCGGCGGCGATCGTAGCGCCCATGCCGCTGGCGACGGCGGCCGGAGCCTTGGTGCCCGCTGCGGCGGCGGTGGCGGTGGCGGCGACCTTGGTGCTGGCGGTCTTGGCGGTGTTAGTCGTGTTGGCCGCGGGAGCCTCCTGGACCTTCACTACCGGCTTCGGGGCCTCGACGACGGGAGCCGCGGTGGTGGTGACAGCCGGCTTCTCGTAGGAGATGGCAATGGTGGAAGCAGCCGAGATGGTCGCGGGGGCGGCCGACTGGACCTCGAGCGTGGACGCCGAGGTGGATTCGCGCTGGACGTTGGCCTCAGCAGCGTTGGCTGCGACACCGCTGGTCAGGACGAGGCCTGAGGCTGCAGCGATAACGGCGGCCTGGCGGCCCATGCCACCGGCGTTGTCGCCGACAGCCTTGGCAATGACAGCAAGCGAGTTGGTCTTGGTGACCTCGGCGCGGTGCCGTGCGTTTGCACGAGTAGTCATTAAGTTCTCTCTTTCGTGATCCTGGGTCCGCGCTTTTCAGGCGCGGGCTGAGGACGCTCCGGCATCTTGGGGGTACGCCGGATCGCCCCTGAAATGGGTTACTTAGCGAAGGGTGTACTGCGAAGACGCGCCAAAAGCGGGAACTGCGTGCAGGTGCATGGCCTGCGGGCCGGACTCAACAGAGATAGAGGCGGCGGTGTGAGATCCGGTCCGGGCGCCGGCAAGGGCGTTCCGGGTTTCGGACATCAGCGGGCTCGAAAGAGCCGCGCAAGCGCGGTGGCGCGCAGCATTGTGGCGTGAAGACACGAAAGTAGCCTCTCCCAATGCCTGCGAGGTGAGCTGTCGGATTCGGATGGGAGTCACCCGGCCGCGCTGCTTCCTGGGAAGCTTTGCGACTTAACCCCTAGGTCTTCTTGCGAAGACCAAAATTGGTTCCCCCGCCCCTGCCAGACGATGTAATGCGAACGGACCTTGAGCGGTGGCAGAGCTAGGCAATCCACTCAAGAGCGCCAACTTCGGAAAAGTTGGCGTGGGTCAAACGTACAACAGTTGGGGCTCAATGTCACATTCAGATCACGGCGTGTCACAGAAGTGCGAGAGCGTCCGATCAGCTTTGTTAGAGCCAGCCGGTCGGGTCAACGACTTCGCCGTTGACCATGACTTCGAAGTGGAGGTGGCAGCCGGTGGAGGCGCCGGTGGTGCCGCTCATCGCCACAACCTCGCCGCGGGAGACCTGCTGGCCCACCTTGACGGCGTCGGAAGACAAGTGGTTGTAGGTGGTCTCGAGGCCGTTGCCGTGGTCAATCACTACACGGTTGCCGCCGCCGTAGGGGTGCCATCCGGTAAAGGTCACGGTGCCGCTGGCAGCCGCAACTACGGGGGTACCGCACTGGGCGGAGTAGTCCTGGCCGCGGTGGAACTCGCCGGAACCGCCGGTGATGGGGCTGACCCGGTAGCCGAAGGGCGATGCAGTCTTCAGCTGGGCCAGGGGCGCACCCAGGCTGCCGGCGGAGGCCGCCCGGGAGATCGAATCCACGGACTGCGCGCTCAGGAGCTGCTTGAGCTTTCCGTCCGGATCACCCTGGGTGGTTACGGCTGTGCGGTTGAAGTCAATTTTTGCCTCGCCGGCCGTGACGTCGGGCTGGACTGCGGCCGAAACGGACCCGGCAGATCCGGCGTCCGTGGCCATCACGGGTCCCGTGGCGGGGACGGTCACGGTGAGGACCAGTCCCGTGGCGGCGAGGGCGATGCCGGCCTTCTGCCCGACGCCGCTCGCGGCGGCGAAGTCAGTTACCTGGCGGAACGGGCTGCGGCGGCCCCTGCGCTCATCACGGTGCGCGTCACGTGGACGGTCCGCCATAATGGCGACGACCGGGCGCGGCTCCGGAGCGGGACCGGTCGCACGACGGCGGCCCCTGACGGTCTGGGTGGTCAATAACGGTTCCTCTCTGGAGAGCCTGCGAGGTTAGCTGTCGGATTCGGGTCAGAGAGATCAAAGACCCGGTCCGCCGTGGCAAGCGCCAAGGCACAGAGGGATCCATGAGAATTCCTCATATGGTGTGAGCTTGCCGCTGACGGACTTCACCCCAAGGCTGCAAAAACAGCCGGAAGTGGTTCCCCCGCCCCTGCCAGAAAGTGACGCTGCTACTGATCCGCTGGCAGAGCTCGGCTTCGGATCAGATAACGCTTTGGTATCGGTACTAGTGTTCAACTATAGGCGATTAAGCCGTCCAGAGATAAATCCGTTACCGGACCTGTGGAGAACTCATAGGTCGTCCGACGAGCTTCAGGGGGGCAGCCGGTGAGGCGCCGTTAACCGACGGTGACGAAGACGTGGGCCGCGACCTCGGGCGGGAGTTCGAGGGCGCCTTCGATGTCCGGCACCCGGACGGAGATGTATTCCCCCACGCGCTCCAGCGAAACCGAGGCGCCCGGGCGGATGCCGCCCTCGTCGAGCTGGACCAGCAGTTCCGGCTCCACCTGGATGGGCTCGGCGAGCCGGCTGACGGTGATCCGGGAGCCGGGGCCGTAACCGGCCATGGCGTCGAGCAGGCTCACGACGCCGTCGGCAAAGGGCTGGGCGGGCTGGCCGGTCAGTTCCGCGAGGCCGGGGATCGGGTTGCCATAGGGCGAGACGGTGGGGTGGTCCAGCAGTTCGAAGATCCGCCGCTCCACCCGTTCACTCATGACGTGTTCCCAGCGGCAGGCTTCCTCATGCACGTATGCCCAGTCCAGCCCGATCACGTCGGCGAGGAGCCGCTCCGCGAGCCGGTGCTTGCGCATGACTTCAATGGCGCGTTTCCGTCCGGTTTCCGTCAGTTCAAGGTGCCGGTCACCGGAAACAACCACCAGGCCGTCGCGCTCCATGCGTCCGATGGTCTGGGAAACTGTGGGGCCGGAGTGGCGCAGCCGTTCGGCGATGCGGGCGCGGAGGGCAACGATGTTCTCTTCTTCAAGTTCCAGGATGGTCCGCAGATACATCTCGGTTGTATCGATCAGATCCGTCATTCAGCTCAGCTCCTCGAGCGCCGTCCTTGCGTGTTCCCACCGTACCGCGTGCTGCGCGCGCCCTGGCGGGGGCCGCCGTACGTTCGCAGGCCAGCTTAGCCTATTTTGAATTACTCCGGATAATCTCAGTGACCGGACTGTGACGGGTCTTTTTGCCCGCCCCGCCGGACAGTCAGGCAGAATGAAATGCGGGTCCGCGGCAGCCACCCTGTCGGGCCGCTTTCCGAGCCGCACTTTGTACCAGATAAAAAAATTGGAGCCACTGTGAGCGACACCAGCATCACGATTCCCGCAAACCTCCTGCCCAAGGATGGCCGGTTCGGCGCCGGGCCGTCCAAGGTCCGCCCGGAACAGCTGGCAGCCCTCGCCGCGGCGTCGGGGCTGCTGGGAACGTCCCACCGCCAGGCGCCCGTCAAGAACCTCGTGGGCTCGGTCCGGAACGGTCTCAGCCAGTTCTTCCGCGCCCCGGAAGATTATGAGGTCATCCTGGGCGTCGGCGGGTCGACGGCGTTCTGGGACATCGCAAGTTTCGGCCTCGTCGAGAACAAGGCGCAGCACCTGTCCTTTGGCGAGTTTGGCTCGAAGTTCGCCGCCGCCACCAACAAGGCTCCGTTCCTGGCGGATTCCTCCATCATCACGTCCGAGCCCGGCACCCGCCCTGTTGCCCGGGCCGAGGCCGGGGTCGACGTTTACGCCTGGCCGCAGAACGAGACGTCGACGGGCGTGGCAGCACCGGTCCAGCGTGTGGCCGGCGCCGATTCCGGCTCGCTGGTCCTGGTCGACGCCACCTCAGCCGCCGGCGGCCTGGACGTTGACGTCGCTGAAGCGGACGTCTACTACTTCGCGCCGCAGAAGAACTTTGCCTCCGACGGCGGCCTGTGGCTTGGCCTGTTCTCCCCCGCGGCCCTGGAGCGTGCGGCCCGGATCAAGGCCGGCGGACGCTGGATCCCGGACTTCCTGGACCTGCAGACTGCAATCGACAACTCGCGGCTCAACCAGACGTACAACACCCCGGCCCTGGCCACCCTGGTCACCCTTGACGCGCAGGTGCAGTGGCTCAACGCAAACGGCGGCCTGGACTTCGCCTCGGCCCGGACCGCCGATTCGGCCGGCCGGATCTACCGGTGGGCCGAGGCCTCGGAGTACGCCACCCCGTTCGTGGCGAAGACCGAGGACCGTTCCAACGTCATCGCCACCATCGATTTCGACGATTCCATCGACGCCGCGGCGATCGCCAAGGTGCTCCGCGCCAACGGCATCGTTGACACCGAGCCGTACCGCAAGCTGGGGCGCAACCAGCTCCGTATCGCCACGTTCGTGGCGATCGAGCCGGACGATGTCTCCGCCCTGCTGGAATGCATCGACTTCGTTGTGGGCGAACTCCAGAAATAGCGGAAGCGCCAGCGCGCGGCCTTGCCGCACGGGCGTCTGACGGCGCCGTCCGGGTCAGTCCCGGGCGGCGCCGTCCGCATTGGAAGCGTCCGCACCGGCGGACACCACGCGGAAGTGCCGCAGGCCGCGGGCCCGCCGGTCGAACCGGATCCGCAGCTGCCGGGCCCGGACGATCCACACCAGGCCGATCAGGGCAGCGATCAGGCCGGAAGCCGCGGCGACGCTCATGGCCCATCGGGGACCGGCCACGTTCGCCACCCAGCCCACCAGCGGCGCCCCGATCGGGGTCCCGCCCATAAAGATCGCCATGTACAGCGCCATCACCCGGCCGCGCATCACAGGGTCGGTGGTGGTCTGGACGTAGCCGTTGGCGCTGGTCATCATCGTGATGGCGAAGAGCCCCACGGGGATCAGTGCCACGCCGAACCAGAAGTAGCTGGGGGCCAGCGCGGCGAGGCCGGAGGCCACCCCAAAGGCTCCGGCCGCGCCGAAGATGATCCGCAGCCTGGGCTTTTTACGCCCGGCTGACAGCAGGGCGCCGGCAACGGAACCAATGGCCATAATGGAATTCATCAGCCCGAAGGCGCCGGCGTCGAGGCCGAACTCGGTGCCCACCATGGCCGCGATGAACAGCACGAAGTTCAGGCCCAGGGTACCCACCACGAAAACCGCCACCAGCACAACCACGATGTCCGGCCGGAACCGGACGTAGCGCAGGCCCTCCCGGATCCTGCCCTTGCCGGGGGCGGCTTTGGGCAGCTGGCGCAGCGAGGCGGCGGGAATCCGCCACAGGCTCAGCAGCAGCGCCACGAAGGTCAGCGTGTTGATCAGGAAGACCCAGCCCGGGCCGACGGCTACGGTCAGGACGCCCGCCACGGCGGGGCCGATCATCCGGGCCACGTTGAAGGAGGCACTGTTGAGGGCTACCGCGTTGGGCAGGTAGTCGTCGCGGACCAGCTCCGAGACAAAGGTCTGCCGCACGGGCGCGTCGAGGGCGGAGATCACCCCCAGCAGCAGGGCGAAGCCGTAGACGTGCCACAGCTGGGCGGCCCCGGACAGCACCAAGAGGCCCAGGGCCGCACTCAGCAGGGCCATCCCGGACTGAGTGAGGACCAGGAGCCGTTTGCGGTGGAACCGGTCGGCAACCAGCCCGGCCACAGGGGCGAGGAATAGCTGGGGCCCGAGCTGCAGCGCCATGGTGACGCCCATGGCGCCGGCATCATGGTTGGTCAGATGGTCAAAGACCAGCCAGTCCTGGGCAGTGCGCTGCATCCAGGTCCCGATGTTGGAGATGAGCGCCCCGATAAACCAGATCCGGTAGTTCAGGATGTGCAGGGACTTGAAGGTGGACATCATGTCCAGCCCTCACAGCGGCGCGCCCCGGTTGGTTCCAACCGTCAGTCAGCCTGCGCTATGGGAAGCTCGTCGTCTTCGTCATGGACGTACGGCGCGTCGTTGGTGCCAAAGCTGTCGTCTGCAGGCACGCCGTCGGGCACGTCCGCGCCGGACGCGGCCTCGTCGCCAGCGGCAGCAGCATCCTCCGGGGGCGCTGCGGCTGCGGCGGGCTCCTCTTCGCCCTGTTCATCTTCGGGGCGCACCCGTTCGGCCCACGGCACCCATTCCGGCGCCAGGATCGAATCCGCGGAGGGCAGCAGGCCCAGTTCGTTGACCGTGACCGCTTTCGACCGCGAGTTGCGGGTCAGCACGGCGTACCACTGCCAGCCGCCGTATCCGGGTAGCCGGGATTCAAAGAGGTGGGTGACCAGGCGGTCGCCTTCGCTCTTGGCCGCAAGATGGGCGCCGATCTGGTCGGCGGGGGCAATGTCCTCGATGGCAGCCCGGGCGGCGTCGACGGCGGCGGCCAGGAAGGCGTCGGGTTTGCCGGTCCGCCAGACGGGTACGCCGGCGCGCGGTTTGGAACCCGCTTTGGCTGCGGCTTTTTTGTCCCCGGCCCCGCGGTCCCCGGCGGGAGCTGGAGCGGTCTGGTCGTTGTCCGGAGTCATCGCCAGGCCTTATGCGTCCAGCTCGTCGGCAACCTTACGCAGGGCGGCGGCGATCGCCTTGCCTTTGTTGCCTTCCGGGTACTTGCCCGCGGACAGCGTTCCGGACAGGTTGTCCAGCACGGTGACAAGATCCTGTACCAGCGGGGCGAGGTCCTTCGCGCTGGGCCGCTTGGCCTTGGCGATGGACGGGGTCTTGTCGAGCACGCGCAGGCCCAGGGCCTGGGCGCCCTTGCGGCCGTCCGCCACCCCGAACTCCACGCGGGTACCGGCCTTGAGCTCGGTTACCCCCTCGGGCAGCGCGGACTTCGGCAGGAAAACTTCCTGGCCGTCCTCGCCCGCGAGGAATCCGAAGCCCTTGTCCTTGTCATACCACTTGACCTTGCCGGTAGGCACGTAATCAACCCTCTTCGTTCTGCTGGTGACACGGCCGGCGGTCACCGCATCCGCACTGATGTGCGGGTTCAGGGTATGACTGCCCGGACCGTGTTGGTCTGTTCCTTCAAGGTTATCCTGCCCGGTCCACTTTGGCCGTTTGGGGCGCGGGGCAAGCCGGACTGTTAGCGTTAGCTTCATGACTCCCCTGCGATTCAGACGGCCGCTGTTGATCGTTGCGGCCGCCGCCGCCGTCCTGTCGCTCGCGGCCGTCGGCGTTGTGATGGTGATGGCCTTCAACCAGGCAGTGTCACCGGTGTGGATCACCTCCACGGCCCTCTACGGGCTCCCCTTGGCGTTCCTGCTGATGCTGGTGCTCGTGATCGACGGCGTCGCGGCCCGCCGCCGGACCCGGGGCCCGGGCGAAGGGTAACGGTGCACCGATGTCCCTGATCCGCGCGCTCAGCAAGGAACTGCAGGCACGCAGCGATGATTCGTTGCGTGCCCTGTTCGCCGCGCGGCCGGACCTCATCTCCCCCGGCGTCCCGGACTTCGCCGCCCTCGCCGCCCGGGCCAGCGGCCGCGTCAGCGTGCAGCGGGCGCTGGAGCGGCTCAACCGCCCGCAAATGCAGGTCCTCGAAACCCTGCACCTGTGCACCAACACGGACACCGGGCACAGCGCCTCCGCCCCGATGCTGAAAAAGCTCATCAACGGCTCCACCCTGGCCTCGATCGACAAGATGCTGCATTCGCTGCAGGAACTGGCCCTGGTCCACCGGGCGGAAGCACCGCACGGGGCGCCGGCCGGTCCAAAACTGCGGTACTACCTGCCGGTCGGCAGCCTCAAGGATGTGATTGGGATCTATCCGGCCGGGCTGGGGCGCAGCTACACCGAACTGGTGCGCCTCCAGCCGCCCTTCGCGCAGCGGGTGGTGCAGCTGGTGACTGAGCTGCACCTGAGCGGCGCGGCGATCTCCCCGGCCACCACACCCATGGAGGCGGCGCTGTCGCTGCAGCACTGGACGGCCACACCGGAGTCGCTCCGGCGGATCCTGGACTCCGCCCCCGAACGCACCACGGCACTGCTGGCACGCTTCGGAAACTGGGCCATGGGCGCCGTGCCCCAGGCGCAGCGGCGCGCCTCCGTGCTCCACGAGGCCGCCGACGTCGGGCCGGTGGACTGGCTCCTCGCCCGCGGGCTGCTGGTCCCGCTGGATGCGGCCCACGTGGAGCTGCCGCACAGCGTCGGCGTGTCGCTGCGCGGCGGCTTCGTCATCGAAAAGTATGCGCTGACTCCCCCGGTGCCGCGGCTGGGGTCCACCTCGGCCGCGCTGCGCCGCAATGCCGCCCTCGGCGCCATCGCGGAGACCCTGCGGCTGGTGGGGGAACTGCTGTACCTTGTCCGCGAGCAGCCGCTGGTGACGCTGCGCAGCGGCGGCGTGGGCGTGCGGGAGCTGAAGCGGCTGGCGGACGGGCTGCGGCTGGAGATGCACGACGCCGGGGTGCTGGCGGAGCTGTGCGCCCTGGCTGGCCTGATCCGGCTGGACGTGGACAGTTCCGCCTGGGTCCAGCCGCCGCAGCTCGAGTGGCTGACGCTTCCCCGGCAGGAGCAGTGGCTGTGGCTCGTCAACGCCTGGCTGGCCAGCGAACGGGCGCCCTCGCTGGTGGGGCAGCCCGTCAACGGGCAGGCAGCCACCCCGGCCCTCCACCGCGGCACCGCCGGCAGCTCCATCAACGCGCTGTCGGCCGAAGCGCAGCGCCCGGATGCCCCGGTGGTCCGGAAGCGGATCCTGGAAATCCTGGCCGAGCTGACCCGGGAGGCCGGTGCGGCGGACGGCCAGGCCCCGGTCCTGGATGCCGCCGCGGTCCTGGAGCGCGCGGAGTGGTCCCAGCCCCGGATGGCGCGGCGGTTCAGCTCGCTGATCAGCGGGGTCCTGGCCGAGGCCGAGATGCTGGGCCTGATCGGGTCCGGCGCCCTCAGCCAGATCGGCGCAGCGATCGCCGCCGAACAACCCGACGAGGCGCTGGGGATCCTGGGCGAGCACCTTCCGGCCGCCCTGAACCATGTGCTCCTGCAGGCGGACCTCACTGCGGTGGCGCCCGGCTACCTCGCGCCGGACCTGACCGAGAAGCTCCTCACCATGGCAGACGCCGAAGGCCAGGGCCCGGCCACCATCTACCGTTTCTCCGTCTCCTCGGTCCGGCGCGCGCTCGACGCGGGCCAGGACGCCCAGTCGATGCTGGATTTCCTGGGCGCGCACTCGGCGACTGCGATCCCGCAGCCGCTGGCCTACCTGATAGAGGACACCGCCGCCCGCCACGCGCGGCTGCGGGTGGGCTCCGCCGCGAGCTTCATCCAGAGCGACGACGAGACAGCTCTCCTGGAACTGCTCAGCAATCCGGGCGCTGCGGCCCTCGGCTTGGTCCGGATCGCCCCGACAGTGCTGGTCTCCCGTTCCGCGCCGCGCGAAACGGCGCACGTCCTCCGCAGCCTGGGGCTGTCCCCGGCCGTGGAAGAAACGGATGCCGCCGGTATCCGCCTGCGCCGCACCACCGCCCTGCCGGGCAGTGTCCGGCCGGTCTACAGCGCGCCGCGCACCGCGCCTCCGGACGCCGACGTCGACGCCCAGCTGGCCGTGCTCCGCAGCCAGAGCCCCCCGGCGGGCGCCGCCGGGCATCCCGCTTCGGCGCCCGGCAGCGAGGAAGCGACCCAGCTGGGCCTGGAAACCCTGCAGAAGGCGATCCGGCTCAAACAGCGCGTCGTCATGAACGTGGTCGACAGCCTGGGGAATTCCGTGCGCGAAACGGTTGTTCCGGTAGCTGTGAGCGGTGGACGGGTCAGGGTTTTCGATCCCGAGAAGGAAACCGAACGCGTCCTGTCCATCCACCGGATTATTGACGTCGAAGCCGCAGAGGAACTGCTCCAGTGAACGATGGACCGCTGATCGTCCAGAGTGACAAAACCATCCTGCTCGAAGTGGACCACGAACTGGCCACGGAAGCGCGCCATGCCATCGCCGCGTTCGCCGAACTCGAACGCGCCCCCGAGCACGTGCACAGCTACCGGCTCACTCCGCTGGGACTCTGGAACGCCCGCGCTGCAGGCCTGGACGCCGAAAAGGTGCTGGACACGCTGCTGAAATACTCCCGTTTTCCCGTGCCGCATTCCCTGCTGATCGACGTCGAAGAGACCATGTCCCGGTACGGGCGGCTGCGGCTCGAGAAGGATCCCCAGCACGGCCTGGTGATGCGCACCTCCGATTACCCGGTGCTGGAAGAAGTCAGCCGGGCCAAGAAGATCGCCCCGTTGCTGGGCCCCCGGATCGACGGCGAGACCGTGGTGGTGCACTCCTCCCAGCGGGGGCAGCTGAAACAGCTGCTGCTCAAGATCGGCTGGCCGGCCGAGGACCTGGCCGGCTACGTGGACGGCACACCGCACCCCATCATGCTCGACGAGTCCGGCTGGAAGCTCCGCCCCTACCAGCAGCTGGCGACGGAGAACTTCTGGGCCGGCGGCAGCGGCGTCGTCGTGCTCCCCTGCGGGGCCGGCAAAACCCTGGTGGGCGCGGCCGCCATGGCCACCAGCTCCACCACAACGCTGATCCTGGTGACCAACACCGTGTCCGCCCGGCAGTGGAAGGACGAGCTGCTCAAGCGTACGTCCCTCACGGAGGAGGAGATCGGCGAATACTCCGGCTCCGTCAAAGAAGTCCGGCCCGTCACCATCGCCACGTACCAGGTGCTCACCACCAAGCGCGGCGGACTCTACCCGCACCTGGAACTCGTGGACGGCAACGACTGGGGGCTCATCATCTACGACGAGGTCCATCTCCTGCCCGCCCCGATCTTCCGGATGACCGCCGACCTGCAGGCCCGCCGGCGGCTGGGCCTCACCGCCACGCTGGTCCGCGAAGACGGACGCGAGGGCGAAGTCTTCAGCCTGATCGGGCCCAAGCGCTACGACGCGCCGTGGAAGGACATCGAGTCGCAGGGCTACATCGCGCCGGCCGACTGCGTGGAGGTCCGGATCGACCTGCCCCGCGACGAACGCGTGGCGTATGCAATGGCCGAGGACGCGGACAAGTACCGGCTGTGCGCCACGTCCGAATCCAAGACGCTGGTGGTGGAACAGCTTGTGGCCGAGCATGCCGGCGAGCAGCTGCTGGTGATCGGCCAGTACATCGACCAGCTGGACGAGATCGGCGAGCGCCTGAAGGCGCCGGTCATCAAGGGCGACACCTCAGTAAAGGAACGCCAGAAGCTCTTTGACGCCTTCCGCGCCGGCGACGTGCAGACCCTGGTGGTGTCCAAAGTCGCCAACTTCTCCATCGACCTTCCCGAGGCGTCCGTTGCAATCCAGGTCTCCGGCTCGTTCGGCTCCCGGCAGGAGGAGGCCCAGCGGCTGGGCCGGCTGCTGCGGCCCAAGAAGGACGGCCGCGCCGCGCGCTTCTACTCGCTGGTGGCCAGGGACACCCTGGACCAGGACTTCGCGGCCAAGCGCCAGCGCTTCCTGGCGGAACAGGGCTACGCCTACCGGATCATGGACGCCAAGGACGTGGGGACCGGCCAGCCTACGGACTGAGCCGCCGGCCCCCGCGGCCTAACGGATATACCTTGAGCTGTCCGTTTCCAGGGCCCCCGTCCGCGGATCGCGCTGCGGCCGCTGATAGGCGAACTCGCCGCCGCTCCGGCCGCCGAAGGGACGTCCGTGGTCGGCAAACTCTTCCCGGAAGAACGCCAGGCACCACTGGCCCATCTGGAGCCGGGAACCCGTGCGCAGGACCGAAGACGATCCGGGACCGAAGCTGCCGGTGACTTTGCCGTGCCGTACCAGGACGTACTCGTCGCGGTCGTTGTGGACGATCTCCGCGTGCACCCCGTCGAGGCCCGGCAGCCGCAGGTCCACGGACTCATCACTGCCGATGCTCACCCGCTCCGCCGTGAGGCTGAACTCGCGCGGGACCTGGCCGTTCCACGTCGTCGAGTCCTGGACGAATATCAACCGCGGCCGGCCGCCGCCCCGTGTGTAGTGGGTGGTGGTGATGCGTCGGGGAATACGGCGCTTGACGGTCGGCAGCAACGGCAGGAGCGTCCCCGGCGGCAGCAGGCTGAAGGTGCGCGCCGGGGCACGGCGGCCGCGCTTCAGCATGGGTGCCAGGACGCCCAGCTTTCCCAGCTTGATGTGGGGTGAGCGGGTAATGATCCGTTGGGAGGCCGGCACGTCGACGGCGCCGAAGCTGATGATCCTGCCGTCAGGCCCGTCCACCGCAACACTGAGCCCCTGGTCGGCCAGCGTCTTGGCCAGGGGCCGGAGATCCCCCAGGGACGGCAGCCGCTGGGACTGCAGGGCGTCAATGCGGTCCAGCGAGACAACCACCTCGGTACCGGAGGCCTTCACCGATCCGCTGGCCTCCTCGCCGGAGGGCTCCTGGAGGGAGAAGTCCAGGTTGATGTCGGCCCTGAACCGCGGCGGCATGGTCAGGCCCTGTTCTCGTCGGAACCGACGGCGTCCTTGTCGCTGGTGGTCACGCGGAGGCTGCCGTTCAGCTTCCAGGTGGCGCGCGGTGCGTCCGGGCCGATGTCCCGGGGAACCTCGATCGTCATGTCGATGAAGTTGTAATTGATCGCGGCGCCTTTGCCGGTGAGGTAGGACCACATTTCCTCGGCGAGGTCCGCCCAGTCGCGGATGCTCCGGTCGGCGGCGCCGGAACTGTCCATTGCGTTGCTCTCAGTCGTCACTTTGTGTCCTCTTCATTGGGTCCAGAGGGCTGAGTCAGCCCGGCTAAGCGATGTCGATAGGGCCACTCTAATGTGGCCGCCGTCACAGGGGAATGGGTCGCCCGGATCCGGAGTCCGCGCGGGACCAATGCAACACACATCTGCCATTCAGAAAACTCCCAGAGTCTGGGAGCATCATGGGAACCATGAAGAAGAACGGACCCGAAGCCAAGCTGCTCGTCGTCGATGATGAACCGAACATCCGCGAGCTGCTGTCCACGTCCCTGCGCTTCGCCGGTTTCGACGTCGTCTCCGCGTCGAACGGGCGCGAGGCCCTGGCTGCGGCCGATCTCCATGCCCCGGACCTGGCCGTCCTCGACGTAATGCTGCCGGACATGGACGGCTTCACCGTCACGCGCAGGCTGCGCGCGGCCGGCAAGCACTTCCCCGTTCTTTTCCTGACGGCCAAGGATGACACCGAGGACAAGGTCATGGGGCTGACTGTCGGCGGCGACGACTACGTCACCAAGCCGTTCAGCCTCGATGAGGTCGTGGCGCGCATCCGCGCCGTGCTGCGCCGCACGCAGCCGCTGCAGGACGACGACGCCGTCCTCCGCGTTGATGACCTGGAGCTCGACGACGACGCCCACGAGGTGCGCCGCGGCGGCACGGTGATCGAGCTCTCCCCCACCGAGTTCAAGCTGCTGCGCTACCTGATGCTGAACCCGAACCGGGTACTGTCCAAGGCCCAGATCCTGGACCACGTGTGGGAATACGACTTCAACGGGGACGCCTCGATCGTGGAGTCCTACATCTCCTACCTGCGCCGCAAGGTGGATATTGACCCGGACGCCCCGGCCCTGATCCAGACGAAACGCGGCGTCGGCTACGTGCTGCGGACGGCCGAGAAGCGCTGACCTTGCTGCTGCACCGGTGGAAGTCGGCGTCGCTGAGGTCCCAGCTCGTCGCTATCATGACCGCACTGATGCTGGTGGCCCTCACCGTCACTGGCGCCGGGACTCTCACCCTGCTGCACAGCTACCTGCAGGGGCAGGTCGACGACAAACTTCGGGCCGCCGTCGCATCGGTGCGCCAGCAGCAGTCCTTCAGCCAGCTGCAGGACCAGAACCAAAGCATTCCCACGGACTATTCGCTGATGCTCTTCCCGCCCGGTCAGCAGGCGGTGCCGTTCGGCGGCAACAAGGAACTCCACCCGGATATCACCAGCTTCACCGCCGCCGAGGCCGCGAAACGCGAGCAGCACCCATTCCAGGTCCGCGGCACCGACGGACGCAACTGGCGGGTGGTGGCAATCAACGTCGTGGACAGCAACCAGCGGAGCTGGGTGGTGGTGATCGGCCTGCCGCTGTGGCCTGTCGACTCCGTGATGGAACACGCGGTCCTGGTGGTGGTCGGCGTCGGGCTGCTGACGCTGGTGACGGCCTTCTTCATCGCCACCTGGAGCATCTCCCGGTCCTTCCGGCCGCTGGGCCGTGTTGAAAAGACCGCCGCGGCGATTGCCGCCGGGGATCTGTCCCGGCGTGTGGAGATCGAGAACCCGAACACGGAAGTGGGCCGCTTGGGCAGCTCGCTCAACGCGATGCTTGCCCACATCGAAACCGCCTTCGCCGCCCGCATGGCCTCCGAGGAACGGATGCGGCGCTTCGCCGCCGACGCCTCGCACGAACTGCGCACCCCGCTCGTGACCATCCGCGGCTTCTCCGAGCTGTACCGGCACGGTGCGCTGTCCACCCCGGAGGACGTGGCCACTGCCATGGGGCGGATCGAAAGCGAGGCCAAGCGGATGGGGACCATGGTGGAGGACCTGCTGCTGCTGGCCAGAATCGACGAACAGCGGCCCCTTCAGCAAAAGCCCGCGGACCTGCTGCTCATTGCCAACGATGCCGTGGTTGACACCCAGGCGAGCGACCGCGGCCGGGTCATCTCGCTGACAGGGCTCGACGGCGGCGCCCCCGGGCCGGCGCCGGTCCTGGGCGACGAGGCAAAGCTGCGCCAGGTGGTGGGGAACCTTGTGGGCAACGCCCTGCGCTACACGCCTGCGGGCACACCCATCGAACTGGCCGTGGGTGTCCGGACCGGCGGGGACGGCACCCGGCAATCCGTCATCGAGGTCCGTGA
Organism: Pseudarthrobacter sp. 1C304; assembly: GCF_052245515.1. NCBI lineage: Bacteria > Bacillati > Actinomycetota > Actinomycetes > Micrococcales > Micrococcaceae > Pseudarthrobacter > Pseudarthrobacter sp. 1C304. Next base: position 180,880 of record NZ_JBQQCH010000006.1, read on the forward strand.
CCACGGCCCCGGCGTCCCGGAGGACGAGGCGGCGCGGATCTTCGAGCGCTTCTACCGAGCGGACACCTCCCGCACCCGCGAGACCGGCGGCAGCGGGCTGGGGCTGGCAATTGTCGCGGCCATTGTCGGCTCGCATTCGGGTTCCGTCCGGGTGGAGCAGACCGACGGCGGCGGCGCCACCCTGGTGGTCAGCCTGCCCTTCCTGGACGAGGTGCCGGATGAGGCGGCCGACGAGGACTGGACCAAGGATTCTGACGGCGTCCCGGGCGAGGTTTCCGGCACTGTTCCGGGCAGGGTTCCGGACGGTGCCGCGTCCGGCGCGGACACCCGCTCCGGTGAGGCCCCCGGGGCGTAGGTCCGCCGGAGCCGCCGTGTTTTCCACATGCGCGCACCGGCCGCTGCCCGCCGCTCCGCGCGCTGCCTACGATCGCAGTGTCCGGAGATTCCGGACCAGGCACAGTCGGAAGGTCATCCCATGAGCATCATTTCCGTCGATACGGAACTCCTCCAGCTCAAGTCAGCAAGCGTCAGGGCCACGGTCGACCGGGTCAGCGCGGACGTGCAGGCCATGAAGCGCGGCCTCGACGAGCTGCAGGCCACCTGGCGCGGCTCGGCCGCCACCAACTTCCAGGCCCTCATCTCCGAGTGGACGCTCACCCAGGGAAAGGTCGAGGCGTCCCTCGCCTCGATCAACCAGGCCCTGGACTCGGCGGCTGCCAGTTACGCGCAGGCCGAGCTGGCGAACACCCAACGCTTCAGCTGACCCGCCCCGGGCACGGGAGCGCGTCCTCAGGCCTCGGGGGTCCCCTGGTGGAAGCGGAGCCGCCACTGGGCGCCGTCGTGGACCCACAGGGAGCTGCGGAGTGCAGTCCCGGACCGGGCGGTGGTGCGGTAGGTCAGGAGGACGGTCTGCTCCCCCAGCCGGTCCGCGCCCAGGATTTCCAGCTCGGCCGGGCCGTCCGGGTTCTCCTCCAGCGACATCATTACGGCATCCCGCGTCCAGATCCGGCCCGAACTGCCGATTTCGGTGAAGTCCGGGTGCAGCAGCACACCCGTGCGTCCGATGTCGGCGCGCGTCTCAGGCCTCAGGAGTTCACGTTCGAGGGCTTCTACGATGGCTTCGGGGCTCGCGTCCGTGCCGGGGGCCGGGGTCGGATCCTCGTCGAGCTCGCTGAAGAGGTCCGGTTCATCGAAGAGCGTCGGCTCGCCAAGGAGCTCCTGCCGGCCCGGAGGCGCTGCCTGTGGTGCTGCCTGAGACGCGGTCTGTGATGCGGTCTGTGATGCATGTGATGCTGCGGGCGCTTCGTCGGCTGCCGCCCCGAAGCCCGGGCCCTGGCGGACAGCCACACCCTGCTGGTAGGCCGTCGCAGCGGCCCGCGCGCGGTCATCGGCCGCCTCGTTGAGGTCATGCCCGGCGTGGCCGCGCACCCACTCGAATTTGTACTTGCGGCCGGCCAGCGCCTGGTCGATTTCCTTGAGCAGCTCAACGTTCATCACGGGCTTGCCGTCGGACTTGCGCCACCCCTTGCGCTTCCATCCGGGCATCCATTTGGTGACGGAGTTGATGACGTACTGGCTGTCACAGAGGATGTGCAGGTCCTCGCCGGGCAGGTGCGCGGTGGCGCGGAACAGGTCCAGCACGGCCATGAGCTCACCCATGTTGTTGGTGCCGTGGGGCCATCCCCCGGCCCGCCAGCAGTCGTCGTTTACGTACCAGGCCCATCCGGCCGGGCCGGGATTTCCTAAAGCCGAACCGTCGGCTGCTGCTGTAATCGTCACTGCACTATCCTGCCAGACCTCGGACCCGCCCGGTGCTCCCCGACGGCTTAACGCCGGCGGCGGCCCCACCCGAAGGTGGGACCGCCGCCGTTTGATGCTCAGCGTTCGGGGCCGGTTGATCCAGCCCCGGGACGGGGTGGTTAGAAACCGCCCATGCCGCCCATGCCGCCCATGTCGTCGCCGCCGCCCATCGGGGCACCGGCCTTCTCGGGCTTGTCGGCCACAACAGCCTCGGTGGTGAGGAACAGGCCGGCGATGGAAGCCGCGTTCTGCAGGGCAGAGCGGGTCACCTTGACCGGGTCGTTGATGCCGGCAGCCAGCAGGTCGACGTACTCGCCGGTTGCTGCGTTCAGGCCGTGGCCTGCGGGCAGGCCGCGGACCTTGTCGACCACAACGCCCGGCTCGAGGCCGGCGTTGAAGGCGATCTGCTTCAGCGGGGCGTCGATGGCAACGCGGACAATGTTCGCGCCCGTTGCCTCGTCGCCGTCGAGCTGCAGGTTGGCGAATGCCTTGGCGCCCGCCTGGATCAGGGCAACGCCACCGCCGGCGACGATGCCCTCTTCCACAGCAGCCTTGGCGTTGCGGACAGCGTCCTCAATGCGGTGCTTGCGTTCCTTGAGCTCAACTTCGGTTGCAGCGCCGGCCTTGATGACTGCCACGCCGCCGGCCAGCTTGGCCAGGCGCTCCTGCAGCTTCTCGCGGTCGTAGTCCGAATCGGAGTTCTCGATCTCGGCGCGGATCTGGGACACGCGGCCGGCGATCTGGTCGGCGTCGCCTGCACCCTCGACGATGGTGGTCTCGTCCTTGGTGACAACCACCTTGCGGGCGCGGCCCAGGAGTTCGAGGCCGGCGGTCTCAAGCTTGAGGCCGACTTCCTCGGAGATGACCTGGCCACCGGTGAGGATGGCGATGTCGGCCAGCTGCGCCTTGCGGCGGTCGCCGAAGCCCGGAGCCTTGACGGCGACGGACTTGAAGGTGCCGCGGATCTTGTTGACGATCAGGGTGGCCAGGGCCTCGCCCTCGATGTCCTCGGCGATGATCAGCAGCGGCTTGGAGGACTGCATGACCTTTTCGAGGACTGCAACCAGTTCCTTGACGTTGGAGATCTTGGAGTTGACGATCAGGATGTACGGATCCTCGAGGACCGTTTCCTGGCGCTCGGCGTCGGTGACGAAGTAAGCGGAGATGTAGCCCTTGTCGAAGCGCATGCCTTCGGTGAGCTCCAGCTCGAGGCCGAAGGTGTTCGACTCCTCGACGGTGATGACGCCTTCCTTGCCGACCTTGTCCAGGGCTTCGGCAATCAGGGCGCCAATTTCGTTGTCGCCGGCGGAGATGGACGCCGTGGCGGCAATCTCTTCCTTGGTTTCGATTTCCTTGGCGGTGGCCAGGAGCTCGCGGGTGACGGCTTCAACAGCCTTTTCGATGCCGCGCTTGAGGGACAGGGGATCCGCGCCGGCCGCGACGTTGCGCAGGCCTTCCTTGACCAGTGCCTGGGCCAGAACGGTGGCGGTGGTGGTGCCGTCGCCAGCGACGTCGTCCGTCTTCTTGGCAACTTCCTTGACCAGCTCGGCGCCGATCTTCTCGTAAGGATCGTCCAGCTCGATCTCCTTGGCGATGGAAACACCATCGTTGGTGATCGTGGGGGCGCCCCACTTCTTTTCGAGGACGACGTTGCGTCCACGCGGGCCGAGGGTGACCTTGACGGCGTCGGCGAGGATGTTCAGGCCCCGCTCAAGACCGCGGCGTGCCTCTTCATCAAATGCAATGATCTTGGCCATAACGGCAGTAGTCCTTTCGGGACAGTCGTTAAGAATGAACCTTGGCTTTGGTGCCCGCGACGGACGATCCCTGCCCCGCGGCCTCTGTATGCCGCACGGCCCGGGATCTCACCCCAGCCAGGTGTTTCTTTCGCTCCCGGCATCGGCTGCTGCAGCGCCGCCGCCGGTGGGACCGGGGCGCCGTTTTAGCAGTCAATACGCGGGAGTGCTAACTCAATAATTAGCACTCCCCCGGGGAGAGTGCAAGCAGTCGCCATGCCGGCGGGGCACCCTCCCGCGTGCTGGCGGCGCCTCGCGGAGCCCCGCTACGCTACGGGCGATTAAGTCCCGGCGCTGGTGGAGGTCTCGGAGCCGGTCCTGACGGCCGTATTGTCCGGCCCGAAGGTATAGAGGACATAGTTGGCGGCGGTGACGTCGCCATTGGCATCGAAGCGGATGGCGCCGGATTCCCCGTCGTAGTCGGGGCGGTTGCCCGCCCGCACCGCGTCCAGGCACTCCTGGTAGTTCTTGCAGACCACGGCCTCGCCAGAGGGCGCCCGGCCGCCGGACGCCTGGACGTTACCTCCGGACACCGAGATCAGGCTGCCCGCGATGGAGGTACCGGCGTCGTCCTGCGCGGCGGCGGCCGCGACCGCGGCGAGGTTGACGGCGTCGTAGGTCTCCGCCGCGAAGGTCATGTCCTTCAGCTCCGGGTCCACGGAAACCAGTTCACCTTGGAAGTGCGCCGAGGCGAAGTTCCCCGGCAGGATCCCCCGGGTGCCGTCAAGGGCGCCGGAACCGAGACCCGGCCCGTATTGGGTGACGGCACCGTCGCTGAGGACCAGCTTCTTTCCGGCGACGCCGGCGTTGTTCAGCTCCGCAATGGCACCCTGGGCACCCGCGCGGGCGACCAGCACCACGGCGCCGGGACCGGCAGCTTTCGCGGCCTCCGCCGCCTGCTGCGCCTGTCCCGGGGCGAACCCGGCCACGGCGACAGGCCCCAGGCCGGCCTCCTTGGCCGCGGCGGCGACGGCGGCGGACACGTCCTTGCCGTAGGTGCCTTCCTCGAACACCACCGCAAGGGAGGCTGCTCCGCCGTCCTTGGCGAGCTTGACGAGCACCGGGGCCTGCGCGACGTCGGCCGCCGAGGTGCGGAAGTAGTAGCCGCCGCTGTCATACGTGCTGAGCCCGCCGGCAGTGTTCGCGGGGGAAATCATGGCGATTTTGGCGCTGGAGAGAACATCGATGGCGCGGGGTGCCCGGCTGGAGTCCGTCGGGCCGATGACGACGTCGGCCTTGGCTGCGGCGAGGGCGCTGGCCTGGCTTTCGGTGTCGCCGCTCACGGTTGCCGGGAGCAACTCCACCGGTTTGCCCTTGTGCCCGCCGGCGGCGTTGATTTCCTTGACGGCGAGCTTCGCGGCGGCAAGCTGGGGGGCGTTGAGGAAGGCCTGGGGGCCGGTGTTGTCCAGGAGCAGCCCGATCCGCAGGGTGCCGTCGCCGCTTGCGTCGGATTGCCCCACCCGGGCGCCGCCCGACGGCCCCAGGCACGCGGTCAGGGTGAGGGCGGCCGTGGCCGCCACCGCCAGGGCCCTGCCGCGCCGGGCGGGCGCACCCCGGCGGCGGGCGGCGCTGGCAGTGGCAGTGGCAGGCGAGGTGTCCGGCGAGGCGTGGTTGGCGGCGAAGGTCACTAGGCGGGCCGGACGCTCTCGGCCTGGGGACCCTTGAGGCCTTCGCCGATTTCGAGTTCGACGCGCTGGCCCTCGTCAAGGGCGCGGTAGCCTTCACCGGCGATTGCTGACCAGTGCACAAAAACGTCGGCCCCGGAATCGTCCACCGTGATGAAGCCGTAGCCCTTCTCGGCGTTAAACCATTTGACGGTTCCCAATGCCATGCTGTCCACACTTTCGGTTGGCTTGCGGGCGGCCCACCTCACTGTGCGCCGCGGACTGCGGGCCGTGGAAGGCACCATGCAGTTCGCAAATACTGTACCCACAGCCGCCTGCCGGTGCGCAGGGCACGGGCGGGCGGGGCCGCGAATAGTTATTCACGCGTAACCGAAACGGGCTACTGGAAGCCGGGCCCCAGCACAACGACGAGCGGCAGCTGGAACTCGGCCGAGTCCACCACGGTCTGGATGCCGAGGAGTTCGCCGAGGGCCTCGGCGTTCGCCGCCTGCGCGGCGCCCTTGTAGAAAATGACCGAGCGCTGCTGCGGCACCCCGCCCCAGTTGCCGAGGGTTCCGAGTTTCCAGCCTGCGCTGGAGACCGTTCCGCCCACGCGGCTCGCCAGTCCGCCGGTGGTGGTGCCGTTGAAGATGGCCACCGGCTGGGTCTTGTCGACGGCGGCAGCTTCGGCCGTCGGGGCAGGCGGGGCCGACGTTGTGGCGGACGGAGACGCGGTGGCCGCCGGAGCGGAGGGCACCGGGGCGGAGGGTGCCGGGGTGGACGCGGCGGGCTCCGGGGAGGCGGCAGCGCTGCTGCCGCCCTGCTCCGCGGAGACGGCGGCCACGGTGTTTCCGGCGCTCGAGAGTCCGAGCTTCGGCAGGAACAGGAAAGCCACCAGTCCTACTGCCAGGGCTGCGGCGCCGACGGCGAGGATGGGAGCCAGACGACGGCCGCGGCGGGACTCGGCGACGGCCCGGTGGACACCCTGGCGCGTGGAGGTCTCCGGGACCCGATCAAATTCATCCCGAGCATATTTGGTCATGGTAAAAGCGACGTCCTTGCTGATTTCCGACGAATAGCCCACGCCGGCCGGTCCGCGGGAATCCGCGCATCCGGCTGTGCCTTACGCGTCTGAACCCAATCGGCGGGCAGTGCGGGCACGTTGGCGTGACGTACGTAGTCTACGCAATCTCTTCACCAACATCGGATCGTGGGCCAGCGCATCCTCGGTATCGATGAGGGCGTTGAGGATCTGGTAGTAGTGCGTGGCGGAGAGATCGAAGAGCTCCCGGATGGCCTGTTCCTTCGCGCCGGCGTACTTCCACCACTGCCGTTCCAGCGCGAGCATCTGCTGATCCCGGCTGCTCAGCGGCGACTGGGGGCTGGTCCCGGCGGCGTCCTGTTCCGCCGTCGGAAGGTGCTCCTGCGCTTGCTCGGCCATGACACACTCCCTGCTGGTTGCCGTCCTGATGGTTCCAGCGCTGAGGAGAAGGCGCGGCTGGTTCCGGTGAAAAGTCTCTCCCCATGCTACGGGCGAATAACAGGGTTGTCATTTGCCGTCCTGCGACAATGGCCCTGTGCCAATCTCCGATTCCCGCGACCTCGATGCCCTGTTCGACCTGGACGACCCCTCGGACGGGGATGCCGGATTCGCCGGCCTGGCCCGCCTCCCGTTGGAGGAGCTGGTGGCCCCCGGCTGGGCGGAGGCGCTGGCGCCGGTCGAGGGGAAGCTCCGTGAGGTCCTGGCCTTCCTGGGCCGGGAAGTTGCCGCCGGGCACCCGGTCCTGCCGGCGCCGTCGAACGTCCTGCGGGCATTCCGGCAGCCGCTGGCGGACGTCCGGGTGCTGATTGTGGGCCAGGACCCGTATCCGACCCCGGGCCACGCCGTGGGGCTGTCGTTCGCCGTGGACGGCGCCACCCGCCCCATCCCGCGCAGCCTCGCCAACATCTACAAGGAACTCGACGCCGACCTGGGGCTGCCGCCGCGGGTTCACGGCGACCTCAGCCGCTGGGCGGAGCAGGGGGTGCTCCTGCTCAACAGGGTCCTGAGTGTCCGCGCCGGGGACGCCGGTTCGCACCGGAACAAGGGGTGGGAGGCCGTCACGGCTGCGGCGATCAGTGCCGTGGCGGACCGCACCACCACCGGCGGGGGCCGCGCCCCGCTCGTGGCAATCCTCTGGGGCAAGGATGCGGAGGGCGTCCGGCCGCTGCTCGGTTCGACGCCGGTGATCGGCAGCGCCCACCCCAGCCCGCTGTCCGCGTCGCGGGGGTTCTTCGGCTCCCGGCCGTTCAGCCGTGCCAACGCGCTGCTCCGGGAGCAGGGGGACGGCACGGTGGATTGGGAGCTGCCGCCGCTTCCCTGACCCTCTGCCCCGGGGGCAGGAGCGGCCGGCCGTCCGGGCGCCACAGCCGGGCCTGGCCCAGGCATCTTGGTTACGCTTAGCACCATGACTTCAGTGCCCGCCGCCACCTCGGCCAACCGGAAATCCCGCCCGCAGACCAACCTCACCGTCCTGCGGCGCGAGCAGCTGTCGCCGCACATGGTGCGGATTGTTGCCGGCGGTCCGGGCTTCGCCGGCTACGTGAACAACGCCTTTGTGGACCGGTACGTCAAGATCGTGTTCCCGCAGCCCGGGATTGCCTACCCCGAACCGCTGGACCTCTGGGAAGTGCGGGACACCATACCGCGCGCCCAGTGGCCGCACACCCGCACCTACACCGTGCGCTGGGTCGATGAGGCCGCCGGGGAGCTTGCCATCGACTTCGTGATCCACGGCGATGAGGGCCTGGCGGGTCCGTGGGCCGCGGCCGCCCGGCCGGGAGATCCCCTGATTTTCACGGGCCCGGGCGGCGGCTACAACCCGGATCCGGATGCGGACTGGTATTTGTTCGCCGGCGACGAGTCTGCGCTGCCCGCCATTGGCGCCTCCATCGAAGCGCTGCCGGCGGATGCCCGGGGACTGGCCTTCCTGGAGGTGGACAGCGACGCCGACATCCAGGCGATTGCCGCGCCCGCCGGTGTGGAGCTGCACTGGCTGCTGCGCGGCGGAGTTCCGGCCGGCGCCAGCGACCTGCTGGTCACCGCGGTGCGCGACGCCGCCTGGCCGGCCGGGCGGGTGCAGGTCTTCGCGCATGGAGAGCGCGGCTACATGAAGAGCCTGCGCGACGTGCTGTACGTGCAGCACGGGCTGGAACGATCCCAGGTCTCGCTGTCCGGGTACTGGGCGAAGGGCCGCGTGGAGGACGACTTCCAGGCCGAGAAGAAGCTGCCCATCGGGAAGATCTGAAGCCGGAAGATCTGACACCGGGCAGGTCTAGCGGCGTCGCGCCCGCCGTCGTTCGTTGCTGGCCTGTCCCCGGGTCAGGGGCCGGGCCAGGGTGTCACCGAGCACAATGCCGGCCGCAACACCCATCACGATGGCGCCAGCGTTGAGCATGCCCCCCGCGCCCAGCAGGATCTCGGATTCCTCGATCGTCAACACATACATCGATCGGAATATGGTGAGTCCGGGCAGCAGGATCAGCGCAGCCGGGACGGCCACCACCAGCTGCGGGGCGCCCATCCGGAGCGCCACCACCCGGGCCAGCAGGCCGATGACCACCGCTGCCAGTGCCGGGGCAAACCGCGGGCCGACGCCCAGTGCGCTTCCCCCGATCAGGACCAGGTAGCCCACCACGCCCACGGCGGCGGTCGGCAGCAGCAGCGTCCAGCTGGTCTGCTCGGTGATGCCGATCATGAGCACCGCAATGGCAATCAGGATGACCACCACCCAGAGGTCATACGCCGGCGGGAATGTTTCGGTGACGTCGATCTGTTCCATCCCGGTCATGTCCCCCACCACAAAGCCCACGGCGATTCCGGCCACCAGGGCGCCGAAGGTCAGCATGGTGGAAAGGAACCGCCCGGCCGCCGTGACCGGGAAGCCGTTGATGGCGTCCTGGACCGACGACACGAGGCGCCCGGTCGGCAGGAGCAGCAGGATGCCGCCCACCACCACAATGGCCGGGGCTATCTGGATTCCCACCAGGGGCCCGAACCGCCACAGCAACAGGGCGATAAAGGTGACCAGGAAGGAACACGCGGCCGTGACGAAGAAGTCCGGGGTGCGCCAGCGGCCCAGCTGCCGGGCCAGCAGGCTGACCAGGAGGTTGGACACAAACGCGATCGCGGAGGCGCCCGGTCCGCCGCCCAGGACGCCGACGAAAGCGGCGGAGAAGATGCCGAACGCGACGGTGACCATCCAGCGCGGGAACGGTTTGGCGCTGCGGGTGATTTCCTCCAGCCGGCGCACGGCCTCGTCGCGGCCAACCCCGCCGGCCACGATCTCCGTGACGAGCTGGTGCACCTGAGAAAGCCCGGCGTAGTTGTTGGTCCACGACCGCACGACGCGCAGCAGCGAGATGGGTGGCTGGTCTTTGGGGGCGTAGTTGATGGCCACCGACTGGTTGGTGATGTCCACTTCGATGTGTTTGAGGCCCAGTGCCGCCGTAACGGCGATGATGCTGGTTTCGACTTCGAGCGCGCCCGCCCCGTACCGGAACATCGACTCGGCCAGGTGCAGGGCGAAGTCGATGGTCTTGCGGGCCGACGTGTCCACCCCGCCCACCTGGATCATCGGGTTGGCATAGGGGCTGCCGGCGAGGCGGTCCACGATGCTCATCGGGGCGGTGGGCGGGTTCTCCCCCTGGACCAGGCGGCGCAGCATCCGCTTGGCCGCAGCGTTCTGCCGCACCTGCGTTGGCGACATCGGCTCGGTCTTCGGCAGTGCGTCGGTGGGTGGCCTGCGGCGGCCGTCGGGTTCCTTCGTCATTCCGGCGTCCTCAGTTTCCGTGGCGCCGGTTTAGTAGAACTGCTGGCCCGTGCGGCGGGTGTAAAGCTGGCGCGCAATGCGCTCCCCCGCGGCCATCCAGGCCTTGTACTTGAGCGGGCTCAGCACCTGGTCGTAGCAGCCGACAAAATCGGTCACGGTCTTGCTGAAGCTGGTCTTGAACAGGCCCAGGCCGTGGAACGGGTTGGAGGTGTCCTTGAGCTGGTCGCTGGGCGGTGTGCCGCAGAAGTCGTATTCGGTGCAACCAAGTTCTTTGAGCTGGTTGATCGCCGTCCACTGCACCAGGTGGGAGTCGCCGTACTGGGCGCGCTTCTGCAGCGAGCCGCCGTCCTTGTAAGTGCCCTTGCGGCCGTAGTTGATCACGAAGGCGCCCACCGAGGGGACGCCGTTCTCGTACACGAACAGCAGCCGCCCCTGGCCCCGGTCGATGAAGTTGGTCCAGAACTGGCGGTAGTAGCCGTATTCGCGGACGCGGACCTGGGACTTGGCCTCCACCGTGTTGGTCATCAGCGCGTACATGGCGCGGAAGTTCTCCTCCGTGGGCTCCACGTTGTGCACCTCGACCCATTCGCGGATGGCGCGGCGGACGGCGTTGCGGCCGCGGGAATGCAGGTTGCGCAGCAGCTGGTTCTCTTCCGGGGAGATGTCCAGGAGCGCGGTCGAGTCGTTGGGCTGCAGGTTGTGGGTCTTGACCAGCCCGGCGCCTTCGATCACGGTCCGGGCCTCCTCGGAGAGCACGATGTCCGGCTCGATCTTGATGGCGAAGACCCCGAGCCGGGCGCGCTTGACGAACTCGGCGTTGGCCGCGGCGATGCCCGGAATGTCCTCGACGGCGGCAACGTCCGGGCCCTTGATGAGGTACCAGAGCTTGCCCAGGAGCGGAAAGGACTTTTCCAGGACCAGGTTGTAGCTGGTGTAGTCCGCGGTCTCGTAGACCAGGTGCAGGGTTTTCCAGCCGAAGTGCTGCTTGACCTGGGCAAAGGCTTCCGACTGCAAAAGGTTGCCGCCGTTGGGGTTCGCGGTGACATGGGCATCCCAATTGGCGATCTCTTCGGCAGAGGCAAAACGGGCGGTGAATTCACGCAAGGGTGCGGCATCCAATCATTGCGGTACGAGCTTCGGCGGCATGCGGACATGCAGATTCAAGTCTATCCGCCGGTACCTGCGGCCCACGTCCGCGGCGCAGGTACCGGCGCCCCCTGTGGTCCGCCGCGCAGCAGAACGGCTACGCTGGAAGCATGCCTCAGGATCAGCAACCACCAGCCGCCGGGTCCGCACTCCAGGGCGAAAAAGCCGGAAAGCCCGCCTGGGGCGCCCAGGTGCTGGCACTGCTCGTTTTCCTCGCGGCTTCCGCCCTCGTTGCAGGGCTCGGCGGGCTGGCCAGCGCCGCCAACGTCGACGGCTGGTACGTCACCGCGGACAAGGCCCCGTGGTCGCCGCCGAACTGGCTGTTCGGTCCGGTCTGGACCTTCCTCTACATCGCCATGGCCGTGGCCGCCTGGCTGGTCTGGCGCAAGCGGGCCGAGGGAACCCGGCGGGCCCTCACCGTATACGCCGTCCAGCTGGTGCTGAACCTGCTGTGGACGCCGGTTTTCTTCGGGCTGTATCCGACGCTCGGAACGCCCGCCCTGTGGATCGCCTTCGGCATCATCGCAGCCCTGGCCGTGGCCGTGGCTGTCACGGTGATGCGGTTCGGGCCCATCAGCCGGACGGCCGGGCTGCTGATGCTGCCCTACCTGACCTGGGTTGTCTTCGCCTCGTCGCTGAACCTCTGGGCCGCACTGAATAACTGACCGCTGAACAACTGACTCAGCACTCCACCACGTTGACGGCGAGGCCGCCCATGGCGGTTTCCTTGTACTTGGAGCTCATGTCCTTGCCGGTTTCCCGCATAGTGACAATCACTTCATCCAGGGAGACCCGATGCGTGCCGTCGCCCCACAACGCCATCTTGGCGGCGTTGATGGCCTTGGCCGCGGCGATCGCGTTGCGTTCGATGCAGGGGACCTGCACCAGCCCGCCGATGGGGTCGCAGGTCAGGCCCAGGTTGTGTTCCATGGCGATTTCCGCGGCGTTCTCCACCTGCTGCGGGGTGCCGCCCATGACTTCGGCGAGGCCCGCGGCGGCCATCGACGACGCCGAGCCCACCTCGCCCTGGCAGCCCACCTCCGCACCGGAGATGGAAGCCTGTTCCTTGTAGAGCACCCCGATCGCCGCGGCTGTGAGCAGGAACCTGACGATCACGTCGTCGCGGTCGGCCTGGGTGGCTTTGTCCATGCCCGGCGCGAAGTGCAGGGCGTAGTACAGCACGGCGGGGATTATGCCGGCCGCGCCGTTGGTGGGCGCGGTCACCACCCGGCCGCCTGAGGCGTTTTCCTCGTTCACGGCGAGGGCGATCAGGTTAACCCATTCCTGCCAGTACTTGGGGTCCCGGTCCTTATCCTCTTTCAGGAGCCGCTCGTGCCAGTCAGGTGCCCGACGGCGGACCTTGAGCCCCCCGGGCAGCAGGCCCTCGCGCTTGAGGCTGACCTCGACGCAGCCCTCCATCACGGAGTAGATGTGCAGCAGGCCCTCGCGGATTTCCGCTTCGGACCGCGACGCGCGCTCATTGATCATCATGATCTGGCCGATCGAGAGTCCCTTGGACTGGCAGCGGCCCAGCAGTTCCGCGGCGGTGCGGAAGGGCAGCGGCAGTTCCTTCTTGGACTCGTCGAGTTCCTTGAGCGCTGCGTCTTCCTCGCCCTCGCGGACGATGAAGCCGCCGCCCACGGAGAAGAACGTGGCCTGGTGGAGGGTTTCCCCGCCGGCATCGGACACCGTGAACGTCATGCCGTTGGTGTGCCGCGGCAGAATGGTCAGCGGGCGCAGGACCATGTCCTGGACCCCATAGGGAAGCTGGACGGAGCCGGCCAGCTGCAGGTTCCCGGTCTCGGCAATCGTGGCCAGCCGCTCCTCTACTTCCTCCGGGAGAATCAGCTCGGGATGGAAGCCCTCGAGCCCGAGCAGGATCGCGGTCATGGTGCCGTGGCCGTGCCCGGTCGCGGCGAGCGAGCCGTAAAGGTCAACGCGCAGCGACGCCACCCGCTTGAGGTCGCCGGAAGCTTTGAGTTCCTCGGCGAAGACAGCGGCGGCCCGCATGGGTCCCACGGTGTGCGAACTCGAGGGCCCGATCCCAATGGAAAAGAGATCGAAGACTCCAACGGCCATGATTAATCCTAACTAGATACGTGCGAGGGGGTGGGCGGTGACTGGCAGGATTCCTCCGCGTGCTCGGTCGCGAAAACGCCCGCTGAGCGGACGTGACGCTCCCTTAGACGCACGCTTCCGGAACCCTCCCAGCCACCCATGCCCGTCACCACAGCGGCGGTGAGCTGCCCTTGAGGGGCTGGCGGAGCCGGGCTTTTCGAAAGCGTGCGTCTCAGCGAGGGGCTGGGCCCACGCCGGCAGGGTTCCCTGGCCGAGCTTGCGAGGCGAGGGTGCCGGTGGGGAGCACGCGTGAAAAGTCCGGTCCGCCGGCCCCGGAGCCAGCCACGGGAGTGAGGCGGTTAGCCCAGGTTGGTGACCGAGGGGTAGAGCGGGTGGGCCTTGGCAAGTGCTTCGACCCGTGCGCGCAGGCCGGACAGGTCCGTGCCGGCGTCGGCGGTGAGGGCTTCCGCGATGATGTCCGCGACCTCGGTGAAGGCCGCCTCGCCGAAGCCGCGGGTGGCCAGCGCCGGGGTGCCGATGCGCAGGCCCGAGGTGACCATCGGCGGGCGCGGGTCGAACGGGACCGCGTTGCGGTTGACGGTGATGTCGATTTCCGCGAGGCGGTCCTCGGCTTCCTGGCCGTTCAGCTCGCAGTGGCGCAGGTCCACCAGGACCAGGTGCACATCGGTGCCGCCGGAGATCACGTTGATGCCCTTGGCCGTGACGTCCGGCTGGACCAGGCGGTCGGCGAGGATCCGGGCCCCGGCCAGGACACGCTCCTGGCGTTCCTTGAACTCCGGGGAGGCTGCGATCTTGAACGCCACAGCCTTCCCGGCGATGACGTGCTCCAGCGGGCCGCCCTGCTGGCCCGGGAACACGGCCGAGTTGATCTTCTTCGCGACGTCCGCGTCGTTGGTCAGGATGATGCCGCCGCGCGGACCGGCGAGGGTCTTGTGCGTCGTGGAGGTGGTGACGTGGGCGTGCGGCACCGGGGAGGGGTGCAGCCCGGCGGCGACGAGCCCGGCGAAGTGGGCCATGTCCACCATCAGGTACGCACCCACGGAATCGGCGATCCGCCGGAACTCAGCGAAGTCCAGCTGCCGGGCGTACGCGGACCAGCCCGCGACGATCAGCTGCGGCTTGTGCTCCTGGGCCAGGCGCTCCACCTCGGCCATATCGATCCGGTGGTCGTCCTCGCGGACCTGGTAGGGAATGACGTTGTACAGGCGGCCGGAGAAGTTGATCTTCATCCCGTGCGTCAGGTGCCCGCCGTGGGCCAGGTTCAGGCCCATAATCGTGTCGCCCGGGCGGATCAGCGCGTGCATCACGGAGGCGTTGGCCTGCGCGCCGGAGTGCGGCTGCACATTCGCGTACTCCGCGCCGAACAGGGCCTTGACCCGGTCGATCGCCAGCTGCTCAATAACGTCCACGTGCTCGCAGCCGCCGTAGTAGCGCTTGCCCGGGTAACCCTCGGCGTACTTGTTGGTCAGCACCGAACCCTGCGCCTGCATGACGGCCCGGGCGGTGTGGTTCTCCGAGGCGATCATTTCCAGGCCGTCGCGCTGGCGGCCCAGCTCGGCGTCGATCCTCGCGGCGATCTCCGGGTCCAGGGCGGACAGGTCCGCGTCCAGGGATGGGGACACGACCTGCTCAAACGCAGTTTCCGTGCCGGCGCCGCTCACAGTTCACCGCCGTTCTTGGAGGCGTATTCCTGGGCCGAGAGCAGCGGGCCCTCGGAATCGGCGGCCACCTTGAACAGCCAGCCGGCACCATACGGATCGCTGTTGATCAGTGCGGGGTCGTCGACGACGGCAGGGTTGACTTCCGTGACCTCGCCCGTGACGGGGGCGTACAGGTCCGAGACGGACTTGGTGGACTCCACCTCACCGCAGGTCTCCCCCGCGGTCACCGCTGAGCCAACCTCGGGCAGGTCCACGTAGACGATGTCGCCGAGGGCGTCCGTGGCGACGGCGGAGATGCCGATGGAAACGACGTTGGATCCGGCGTCGCGGGCAACCCACTCATGCTCGTCGGAGTACTGAAGTTCGGGAGCTACTTTTGCCATGAATTTTTCCTAAGTCTTAGAGGGTCAAGAATGCTGAAGAAATACGGAGGACGCGAAGCACGCCGTCACCGGAAGAGGCGTTATTTTTGGCGCTTGTAGAACGGCAGGGCGACCACCTCGAACGGCTCGGCTTTGCCGCGCAGGTCGATGTCCAGGGCCGTGCCGGGCTCGGTGAACTCGACGTCGACGTAGGCCAGGGCCACCGGGTAGCCCAGGGTCGGCGACGGCTGGCCGGAGGTGACTTCGCCGACGACCTTGCCGTCCTTGAGGACCGGGTAGTGGCCGCGGCCTGCGCGGCGGCCGAGACCCTTGAGGCCCACCAGCTTGCGGCCCGTGGTGGCGCCGGCGCCGGCTTCCTTCTTGGCGGCCAGGGCGGCCTTGCCGACGAAGTCGCCTTCCTTGGAGAGCGCGACGACCGGGCCCAACCCGGCGGCAAACGGGTCGCCCTGCAGGGAGAGTTCGTTGCCGTAGAGGGGCATTCCTGCCTCAAGGCGGAGCGAGTCGCGGGACGCCAGGCCGGCGGGCGTCAGCTCGCCGTCCTCGGCAATGGCCACGAGCGCCTGCCAGAGGGCGGCCGCGTCATCGTTGGCGACGAAGATCTCGAAGCCGTCTTCACCGGTGTAGCCGGTGCGGGCCAGCAGCAGCTCCTGGCTGGTGCCGCCGAACATGAGGGGAACCTCGACGGCGGCGTAGTACTTGAGCTCCGTGACGAGCGCGTGCTGCGCGGCGGGAACCAGGCGCAGCAGGATCTCCTGGGCCTTGGGGCCCTGCACGGCGATCAGCGAGGTTTCGGCGGACGCGTCCTGCACGGTCACGTCGAAATTGCCTTCTGGGGCAGAACCGGCCCGTGCGGCCAACTCCGCGGCGACCACCTTGGCATTGCCGGCGTTGGGGACCACAAGGAACTTGTCGGTACCGTCTCCTGCGGCGTCCGCCGCGGGCCGCCGGTACGTGATGAGGTCGTCGATGATGCCGCCGTCCTCGTTGCAGATCAGCGAGTACTTGGCCTTGCCGACCGCCATCGCGGAGATCTTGCCGACGAGTGCGTAGTCCAGGAAGGCTGCGGCGTCGGGGCCGGTGACCCAGACCTCGCCCATGTGGGAGAGGTCGAACAGGCCCGCGGACTTGCGGACAGCGTGGTGTTCGGCGAGTTCGGAGCTGTATTTGAGCGGCATCTGCCAGCCGCCGAAGTCCGTGAAGGAGGCGCCGAGCTTCTTGTGCTCTTCGTAGAGCGCGGTGTAGTTCTCAGTCATCGATAAATCCTTTAGTTCTCAAATTCGGAAAGCGGCGGGCAGGAGCAGATCAGGTTGCGGTCGCCGGCGGCGCCGTCGATCCGGCCGACCGGCGGGAAGTACTTGTCCTGGCGGAGCGTGTGGACCGGGAAGACTGCCTGTTCGCGCGGGTAGCCGCGGGCCCACTCGGTGCTGATGACGGCGGCGGCGGTGTGCGGGGCGTTCCGCAGCGGGCTTTCCTCGAGCGTGAAGTCCCCGGCGGCCACCTGGTCGATCTCGGCGCGGATGGTGACCATAGCGTCGATGAAGCGGTCGATCTCGCCGAGGTCCTCGGACTCGGTGGGTTCCACCATGAGGGTGCCCGCCACGGGGAACGCGAGGGTGGGGGCGTGGAAACCGTAGTCGATGAGCCGCTTGGCGACGTCCTCGGCGGTGACGCCCGTCTTGGCCGTGAGCTCCCGCAGGTCCAGGATGCACTCGTGGGCGACGAGCCCGCCTTCACCGGTGTAGAGCACCGGGAAGGAGTCGTTGAGGCGGGTGGCGATGTAGTTGGCTGCGAGCAGGGCCGACTTGGTGGCCTCGGTCAGGCCCGCACCGCCCATCAGCTTCACGTACGCCCAGGAAATGGGCAGCACGCCGGCGGAGCCATAGCGGGAGGCGGAGATCGGGGTGCCGCTCTCGCCGTTCGCCGGGTCA
Organism: Pseudarthrobacter sp. 1C304; assembly: GCF_052245515.1. Lineage (NCBI taxonomy): Bacteria > Bacillati > Actinomycetota > Actinomycetes > Micrococcales > Micrococcaceae > Pseudarthrobacter > Pseudarthrobacter sp. 1C304. The sequence continues at coordinate 198,088 of NZ_JBQQCH010000006.1, forward strand.
GCGGCGTTGCCCGGCATAAATGGTGCCAGGTGGGCCCGCGCTGCAACCGGGCCGACGCCGGGCCCGCCGCCGCCGTGCGGGATGCAGAAGGTCTTGTGCAGGTTCAGGTGTGAGACGTCGCCGCCGAACAGGCCCGGCTGGGCCAGCCCGACCAGGGCGTTGAGGTTGGCGCCGTCGATGTAGACCTGGCCGCCCGCGGCGTGGACCGCGTCGCAGACGTCGCGGACGTCGGCGTCGTACACACCGTGCGTGGACGGGTAGGTGATCATGATGCAGGACAGCGCGTCGCGGTGCTGTTCGATCTTGGCGGTGAGGTCCGCGTGGTCGATGGTACCGTCCGTGGCGGTGGCGACCACCACCACCTTCATGCCGGCGAGGACGGCGGAGGCGGCGTTGGTGCCGTGCGCCGAGGCGGGGATGAGGCAGATGTTGCGCTGGGCGTCCCCGCGGGAGAGGTGGTAGCCGCGGATGGCCAGCAGGCCGGCCAGTTCGCCCTGGGAGCCGGCGTTGGGCTGGATGGAGACCTGGTCGTAGCCGGTGATCTCGGTGAGCTGGGCTTCGAGGTCCTCGATCAGTTCGCGCCACCCGGCGGTCTGGGACTCCGGAGCAAAGGGATGGATGGAGGCGAACTCGGGCCAGGAGATGGCTTCCATCTCGGCGGTCGCGTTCAACTTCATGGTGCAGGAACCCAGCGGGATCATGGTGCGGTCCAGGGCCAGGTCCCGGTCGGAAAGGCGGCGGATGTAGCGCAGCAGCTGGGTCTCGGAGCGGTGGGTGTTGAACACCGGGTGCTGCAGGTAGTCCGAGGTCCGCCCGACGGCGACGTCCAGGGCGAAGCCTTCCACCCCGTCAACCACACTGGCGCCGAACGCGGCGACGACGTCGGCGACGTGTTTCCCCGTCGTGGCTTCATCGGTGGAGATGCCGACAGTGTCCGCGTCAATGCCGCGCAGGTTGATGCCCTTGGCGTCGGCGGCGGCGAGGATCTCCGCGGCCTTGCCGGGTACCGAGACGGTGACGGTGTCGAAGAAGGAGCTGTGCATCACGTCCAGGCCGGCTGCCTTCAGCGACGCGGCGATGGTGCGGGCGTGGCCGTGGACGGTCTCCGCGATGGCCTTCAGGCCGTCCGGGCCGTGGTAGACGGCGTAGAAGGAGGACACGATGGCCAGGAGTGCCTGCGCGGTGCAGATGTTGGACGTGGCCTTCTCGCGGCGGATGTGCTGCTCGCGGGTCTGCAGCGCCAGGCGGTAGGCGGGGACGCCGGCGTTGTCCTTGGACACGCCGACGAGGCGGCCGGGCATGGACCGCTCCAGGCCTTTCTGGACCGCCATGTAGGCGGCGTGCGGGCCGCCGAAGAACAGCGGGACGCCGAAGCGCTGGGCGGAGCCAACGGCGATGTCGGCGCCCTGCTCGCCGGGAGGCGTGATCAGGGTCAGGGAGAGGAGATCCGCGGCAACGGTGACCAGCGCGCCGCGTTCCTTGGCCTCGGCGATGACGGCGGTGTGGTCGAACACGCGGCCGGAGACGCCCGGCTGCTGCAGCACCACGCCGTTGATGACGCCGTCGGGCAGTCCCTTGGAGAGATCGGCGACCTCCACCTCGAAGCCGAGGGCTTCTGCGCGGCCTCGGACGATCGCGATGGTCTGCGGCAGGCAGTCGGCGTCGAGGACGGTTTTGCCGTCATGGGCCGTTTTGTTCTTGTTGGCCCGGCGCATCATCAGCACGGCCTCGGCGACGGCGGTGGCTTCGTCGAGCAGGGAGGCGTTGGCGATGGGCAGGCCCACGAGGTCCTGGACCATGGTCTGGAAGTTCAGCAGCGCCTCGAGCCGGCCCTGGGAGATTTCCGGCTGGTAGGGGGTGTAGGCGGTGTACCAGGCCGGGGCTTCGAGGATGTTCCGGCGGATCACGGCCGGGGTGACGGTGTCGTAGTAGCCCTGCCCGATCATCTGCACGGCGGTCTTGTTTTTCGCTGCCAGCTGGCGCAGTTCGGCCAAGACTTCTACCTCGCTGAGAGCCGCTCCGAGCGACAGCGGGGAGTCTTGCCGGATGTCTTTCGGCACCGCGGTGTCCACCAGGGCGTCAACGGTGTCGTAGCCGACAGCCTTCAGCATGGTGTCGACGTCGGCCTGACGGCGTGCGCCGATGTGCCGGTCGACGAAGGACGTGGAGGCTGAGGAAACAGTCACAAGGAACTCCATAACTAAGGCGGCGCAGGGTACGCCACATTGATTCGGGTTCCTCCCCGCTCTGTATTGGACCTGAGAGTTTCCGCGCAGCCGTGCTCTCGCATGGTTCCGCTTGCACCGTCGGTGAGCACGGCGTGTCCAAAGACAGCCTGCTACTTTCCAGAGTTGCCTTGCCGCGGCGGTACGTGGGCCTGAGAGATTCCTGGGGAGGATTTGCTCCTACGGCGCCTGCTTGTACCTACAAGCAGAACTCTCCCGCCGCAGATCAAAGGCATATTTACTTGGCGTGACAACAGTCACAGCTCCCATTGTCCTACGCCACGCCCCCGTCTGCAAACCAGGCGCCGGGTGGCCGCCGACGTTACGCCCGTGGCCGACGCAGGGGCGATCGAACGCCCCGGGCCGGCTCAGCCCCGGAGCCGCTCGAGGGCGACGAGCAGGCTCTCGACGTCGGTGTCGACCTCCGCGAGCGCCCCGCCCGGGCCGCGGGCGAGCATGGCGTTGAAGTACAGACCGTCCCCCATGTAGAGGACCGGCTTCGCCATGACAGGACCGACGTCGGCGGCGAGCAGCTCCAGCCAGGCCGCCTGGACGGCGGCCATCCTGCGCAGGGTCTCCTGGTGCGCCACCTCCGCCAGCCGGGTGGCGGCAACGAAGACCCGGTCCAGCGGGGTGTCCGCCCAGACCGAGGACTTGATAAAGAAGGCCGCGGCGCCCTCGGGCGCGGCCGCCATGGCAACAAGGTCCTCGGCGAGCAGGCGGTCCAGCCGTTCCAGCAGAACAGAGATCATGGCCTCCTTGTTGGGGAAGTGGTAGAGGAGGCCACCCTTGGAGACCCCGGCCAGACGGGCCACGGCATCCAGGGTGGCAGCCCGCTCCCCCTCTTCGATCAGCAGGGATTCGAATGCGTCGAGGACGGCTTCGCGGGCCACGGGTTTTCTTGCCATGCCTCCATCATGCCCCGCAGCCCGGACCATTTCTTACCCGGGCCATTTCTTAACTATACCGTCCAGACGGTACAGTTATGCCCATGAGCAACACGTCCCTTACCTCCAACAGCACCGGTCCGGGCCGGAACCACACCATTGGCCCTGCCGGCGGAACTCTTGAGCACCAGGCACCCCGGGCGCCGTGGCGCGACTGGATCGCTCTGGCCCTGCTGATGTTTCCGGTGCTGCTGGTGGCCGTCGACAACACGGCCCTGACGTTCGCACTGCCTGCGATCGCCCGGAGCCTCGACGCCACCGGGCTGGAGCTGCTCTGGATCGTGGACGCTTATCCCCTGGTCCTCGCGGGCCTGCTCGTAGCGATGGGCAGCCTGGGTGACAGGATCGGCCGGCGCCGGCTGCTCTTTATCGGCAGCGCGGGATTCGCGGCCGTCTCGGCCGTCACCGCCTTCGCCCCCAGCGCCGAATGGCTCATCGCGGGGCGGGCCGGGCTGGGCTTCTTCGGCGCCATGCTGATGCCCTCAACGCTGTCCCTGATCCGGAACATCTTCCCCGAACCCAACCGGCGCCGGCTGGCCGTGGCCATCTGGGCCGCCGGGTTCTCCGGCGGCGCGGCGCTGGGGCCGATCTTCGGCGGCTGGCTGGTGGAGCACTTCTGGTGGGGCGCCATCCTGCTGGTGGCCGTGCCGATCATCCTGCCGCTGCTGGCTCTGGGGCCGGCCCTGATCCCGGAATCCCGCGACCCGAACCCGGGCCGCGTGGACGTGCCCAGCATCATCCTGTCCCTGCTGGTGATGGTCCCCGTGGTCTATGGCATCAAGATCCTGGCCACGCACGGCCCCGCCGCGGAGCCGCTGGCCGCCGTCGGATTTGGCCTCGCGATGGGCTATGTCTTTATCCGGCGCCAGCGGCACCTGCTGCAAGCAGGACAGACACAAGCAGGACAGGCACATGGCGCCGCCGGCCGGCGGAACCGGACGGCGCCGCTCCTGGACGTCAGCCTGTTCGGCAACCGGGTCTTCAGCACGGCCATCACCGCCAACGTGCTGGCGCTGTTCTCCTTCAACGGCTTCATCCTGTTCCTCGCCCAGCACCTGCAGCTGCTGGAGGGCCAGTCCCCCTCGGAATCCGGCGTGGCCATGGTCCCGGCCCTCGTCGCCACCGTGGTGGCGGGCCTGCTGGTGGTGCCGCTGGTAAAAAAGGTCCGGCCAGGCTTCGTGGTGGCCGGCGGGTTGCTCCTGAGCGCCGCCGGCTACTTTCTGGTGGCGTTCGGCGACCACGGCAACGGCCCCGCGCTGCTGCTGACGGCCCTGCTGGTGCTGTGCCTGGGCGTCGGCGCCGCGGAAACCATCTCCAACGACCTGATTCTCGGCGCTGCACCCGCGGAGAAGTCCGGGGCGGCCGCCGCCATTTCCGAGACCGGCTACGAGATCGGCTCCCTGCTCGGCACGGCCATTCTCGGGTCCATCCTGACGGCCTCGTACCAGGGCAACCTCCGGCTTCCCGCCGGTGTGGCCGGGTCCGTCCCGGCGGAGGCGTCGGCCCAGGCCGGCGAGACGCTGGCCGGGGCGGTGGAGCTGGCGCAGACCCTGCCGGGGCCGCTGGCGGACGCAGTGCTCACCGCGGCCCGGTCCGCGTTCGACTCGGGCGTCCACATCACGGCGGCCATCGCGCTGGTGCTCATGGCGGGGGCCTCGGTGCTCGCCGCCGTCGTCCTCCGCAAGGTGCCCACCGCACGGTAGCCACGGGTTAAATGCCGAGCGCCCGGCCCCGATGACAACCGGGCCCGGGCGCTGGCAACAGCCGGGAAAGCTTACTTGCTGTCCGCCGTGGTGACGCTGGCGTTGGCCCGCATCGTCTCGGCGTTGACCATCCAGGCGTACTGCTCGAACTTGGCGATGAACTCGTGCAGCAGGTCCGCCGTCGTGGGGTCCTCTTCGTCCACTTCGTCATGGACCTTGCGCATGGTGCCCACGGCCGCCTCAAGGGCCGCCACGATGCGTTCGATGGCGTCCTTGGTGTTGATCAGGCCGTTCGGGAACTCCGCGAGGGAGGTGGACTTGGACACCGTGGAGCTGCGGCCGTCCGGGAGGGCGTGGAGGGCGCGCATGCGCTCCGCCAGGTCATCCGCGAAGGCGCGGGCAGCCTCAATGATTTCGTCCAGCTGCAGGTGAAGGTCCCGGAAGTTCGTTCCGACGATGTTCCAGTGCGCCTGCTTGCCCTGGACGTGGAGTTCAATGAGGTCCACGAGCACTGCCTGCAGGTTGGTCGTGAGCGTTGGTGATGCTTTCATGCGTCCTCCTGAGTAGGTCCGGTACCGCCGCGCCCGGCGCTGGCACAACAGTCCCCGACGCCGTTGCGTCCGGCTGCTGCGCCCGGCACCGGAGCGCTTCGCGTACCGCCATTTCCGATGCTCCGACGCTACCGCAGGCCCCGGCGGGACCGCGACGGTGCGCCGGTAATTTCTCGGTCAGCTTACTAAGTCGACTTACTATCGGCCGGAGCGGCCTCACCAGAAGTGCGCGACGTCGATCACCAGCCGGGATCCCGCGCCCGGCCCCTCCAGGGTGAACACGCGGAACGGAAGCCGCGCCCGCACCCCGAGCCCCAGGCTGGAGTACCCTTCGAAGCTGCCGGCCCACGCCACCTGACGGAAGGTCTGGTAGCCAGTGACGTCGGTCAGCTCGTTCGGGTTGGCCGGGCTGTAGGTGGCGTTGCCGTTCTCGTCATAGGCCGGCGCGTTGGCTGTCACCTGCAGGAACGCCTGGCCGCGCAGGGCAATCGGAAATCCGGAGCCGTCCTGCACCACCTGCGGCACGTAGCGGACGGTGTACCCGGCCACGGGCCCGTTGAGGTCGATAACCAGCCGGTCGAAACAGTAATGCTGCCCGGTGCGCACGTCCGTCACCTGGGCCTGGCTCAGGGCGGGATCCGCTTTGACGAGAGACCCCCACACCAGTCCGCAGTACGGGGCCGCCGAGGCCGGACCCGGCGCCACGAGCGCCGATCCAACAGCCAGCAGGACCGCAACTAACCACACCCGGAATTTCATCATGTTGGGCCGCCCCCTCGAGAGATGAGATAGCTCCAGAATAGGAGCGTTTGCGGCCCGCTTCGAGGGGCAAACGGCCTAGGTGCCCCAACCGTTAGCTGGCGGCGGCCCCGGTCACGGGACGGTTGCGCCGCCGTCGGGCGCCTGCCGGGGAAGCCCCGGGAACGGCGAAGCGCCGGGCCCCTGTGCGGGTTCCGGCGCTTCGCGGTGCATGCTGCTGAAGTGGTGGTGCGCGGTGGAAGGTCCCCTAGCCTTCGCAGTCGCGGCAGTACTTCAGGCCGTTCTTTTCCTTGGCCACCTGGGACCGGTGACGGACCAGGAAGCAGGAGGAGCAGGTAAATTCATCGGACTGCTCGGGCACAACAATGACGGTCAGTTCTTCGCCGGAAAGATCGGCGCCGGGAAGGTCGATGCCTTCAGCGGTGTCGTTCTCGTCAACGTCGATGACGGCAGTCTGCGCGCCACCGCCGCGGGACGCCTGGAGGGCCTCCAGCGACTCAGCGGGAGACTCTTCTTCTGTCTTGCGGGGTGCGTCGTAATCGGTAGCCATTTGGGGGTTCACTTTCGTTGCTGCGCAGCGCCATTTCAGGCACCTCAGTGAAGCAGTTTAGGACATTATGCACGCCCGGGAAGAATAGTGTGGCGAATCCGACACTTTGCGTCGATTTCCGCGTCCAGCCGGAGTTTTCGGGGGTCCGGGGCCTCAGGCGACCGGCCAGATAATCAGCGTTTTCCAGTTGGCCGGATCAGGCTCCACAGCAGGATCGCTGAGGTAGTACTCCCACATGGTGTTGCCCGGGGTGACGCCTTCGGCCTGCATCTTGCCCATGATTGCCCCGTACGTTTCGGGCAGCGCCTCGTACGGCCCGATGTGCATGGCTTCGAAGGCGCGGCCGGCCGGCAGCGTCCCCGCGGTCACGCCGCCCCCGGTCCCGCCGGGGAACGGCGCCGCCACCGGAAATCCCGCCTCGACATCGACGACGTCGGTCGGCATCCCGCGGTACATGGCAAAGGGCGGCCCGGCCAGCTGGACGTGCTGCTGTTCCGCTGCCCCCATCACCTGGTGGTAGGCGCGGCCGAAGAAGTCGCGCAGCTGGTTCATGGGGACTGTCTCGCGCAGCACGGCGGTGGGCTGTTCTTCGAGCTGGGTGGACTTGATGTCCGGCGTCTTCCCCGGAGTGGTTTCAGTCATGAGCCCAGATTCCGCTTCTCCGCGTCCGCGGACTAGGGCCTAACGTCCCAGCGGATCCCCGCCCGGTAATCACCTGCGCGTGGCTGGATCAGTCGATCACGTTCAGGTCAGGAATCCACTTTTCCTGCCCCTCCTGGGCGTCGTACATCAGAATCCAGACGCCGTCCTTGGCGCCATGAATGTCGGTGAACGGCGTGTACGCGAAGTAGAGCTGGTTGCGGGCCTGGGTTTCCGTGTTTTGCATTTCCACGATTTTGAACGTCAGCTCCTCCCAGGAGCCGTCGAACGGAATGAAGTTGTTGGATTCGTTGACGATCTGTGTGCCCTGCGGCCCGGTCACGGCGGCGAGGACGTTCTCCTTGCTTAGCGCGGCGGGCCGGGAGGCTTCCTCGTACGCCGTGGCGAAGAGGGGCGAGACCCTGGACGGCGCCATCTTGGTGTAGTTGTTGTCGGCTGCCGGGGTGGTGGCGGCGAACGCCGCGTCCGGCTGGACACTCCAGCGGGCCGTCGCCGCTTTGAGCAGCTCATCGCCCATGATCTGGGCCCCGGTGCCTGAGCTGGGCACCTTCTGGGGAGCCGGGAGCCGGCTGTCCGGGGCAATCGCGGCCGTCCCGGCGATCGCGTAGTCCTGGTACACCTCCCGAAGGAATGCCCCGTAGGCGAGCTGGTCGTCCCGGCTCTGCTTCTCGAACGTGGCCATATCCATGGCCTCCAGCGCGCTGATCTTCTGCTGCTGCTCCGGCGTGAGTGCCTTAAACGGCGCGCTGTCCTGCAGCGCGGTCCAGCCGGAGGCCGCCGGGGAGGCGGTGCCTGCCGGGGCCTGCGCGGCGGACGATGCGGCGGACGATCCTGGAGCGGTGGGACCGGGCGCGGACTGGTTCCCGGTTCCGGCGCCGCTAGCGGCGCCGGAAGTGCACCCGGACAGCACCGCGGCGAGGGTGAGCAGGGTTAATCCGGCCGCTTTGCGCCGCTGCAGGTTCCTGCTGGTCATGGCGTCCCCCCGAAGTCGGGCCTGCCGGTTGTCGCGGCGGGCCGTCCGCAGAATGCGAGTCTGAATCGGATGGCTTGGGCAGACATCCGAGACGTGCTGCGCTGTAGGAACATTGTCCACATTTCCGCCCGCGATTGCCACGGTCAGTGCGCCGGAGTCCGGGCAAACAAAAACCGCGCCGCCACCGGGACAGTCCGGTAGCGGCGCGGTTTCTCTGGGCCCCCTGTCGGATTCGAACCGACGACCCCCGCTTTACAAGAGCGGTGCTCTGGCCAACTGAGCTAAGGAGGCATTCCTGCGCTGGCGGGTTCCGGGCCGCTGTGAGGGGCCCCGGCGCCGTGCGCTAGATAAGGTTAGCCCACGGACGCCCGGGGATAAAAACAGGCCCGGCCCCGGAAGAATCCGGAACCGGGCCTGGCCACGGGCTGCTGGCAGCGCCGCTTACTGCTTGGCGTCGATGGCTGCCTGGAGGAAATCCTCGAACGGGGTCTGGGCGCTCTCGCCCTTGCCCCACTGCTGGCCGTCAACGAAGACGGTCGGCGTGCCGGTGACACCGATCGAGGCCGCCTGCTGCGTGGTGTACTTCACCCATGGGCGGAAGGTCTTTTCTTCCACGCAGGTGTCGATGCTCTTGGCGCCGATGTCGGTGGCCATCTTCTTGAGGTCCGCATCGGAGATGCCGGCGCCGCCTTCAGCCGGCTGCTTCTCGAAAAGCACGTTGACGAAGTCGGCGTACTTCTCCGGTGATTCGTTCACCACACAGGCAGCGGCATTGGCTGCGCGGGAGGAGTAGTTGGTGGTGGAGCGGGTGTCCAGGAAGCCGAGCGGACGGTACTCGACGCTGATCTTGCCTTCGTTGCGGAGGTTGGTGAGCGTCTCGTTGTACTGGGTTTCGAAGTTCTTGCATACGGGGCAGATGAAGTCGATGTACAGAACCACCTTCACCGGCTTGCCCGCCTCGGCTTCAGCGCCGGGGGCGGTCACTACTGCCGGCGGGGTGTCCGCCGGCGCGGGGATGTCGGCGACCCGGACCGTGGCGGGCTCGGTCTTTGCCACCTCGGAGTTGGCCAGCAGCGTGACACCGCCGTAGACGTTGCCGTTGGCCGGGGTGGGGCCCTCGTCGGCAACCGGGGCGTTGTTCTGGATGTTCGAGGTGACTACCAGGGCCACCACCACAATGATGGCGACGACGGCGGCAACGATGCCCCAGCCGATGAGCAGCTTGTTGCGCTTGTCCTTCTTCAGCTGCGCTTCGCGGATCTCACGGGCTTTCTCCCGCGCCGCGGCAGTTCGCTCAGATTTGGACTGACGGGGTTCGTTTGCGGGGCTCATTAGTTCCTCGGGTCGATCGGCCGGTGGTGTCCACTTGGGTGGCAATTCATCATTTTAGGGGAGAAATCTGGGAAGTTGCGCTTTCAACAATCCCCCACCGGGTGAATGGCAGCCTCCCAACGGGTGAATAGCACAGATGATTCCGCCCGACTAGGGTGGATAGGAGCCACGAGCGATCCCCAGGGGGCACCAATGCAGGCCACACGACACGCCGAACCACGTTTGGAATCAGCGGAAGAATCCGCGCCGGGCGGTACTGATCCCGACGCGCAGTACGACTTTATGGTGGTGTCCAACCGCCTGCCGGTGGACCGCTGCTCCCCGGATGAGCCGGGGTGCGAGGACGGCTGGCGCCGCTCCCCCGGCGGACTGGTCACGGCACTCGCGCCCATGATGACCAAGACCGATGGCGCCTGGGTGGGCTGGCACGGGGCCCCGGACGAGCACCTTCAGCCGTTCAGCCACGGCGGCATTGACCTGGTGCCGGTCCAGTTGAGCACGCACGACATCGAGCTCTTCTATGAGGGCTTCTCCAACGCCACCCTCTGGCCGCTCTACCACGACGTGATTGCCCCGCCGGAGTTCCACCGGAAGTGGTGGGATTCGTACCGCAAGGTCAACCGCCGGTTCGCGGACGCCGTCATCCACCATGCCGCCCCCGGGGCGACCGTCTGGGTGCAGGACTATCAGCTGCAGCTGGTCCCCAAAATGCTGCGCGAGGCGCGGCCGGACCTGAAGATCGGTTTCTTCAACCACATCCCCTTCCCCCCGCCAGAGATTTTCGCCCAGCTGCCCTGGCGCCGAGCCATCATCGACGGGCTGCTCGGGGCAGACCTGGTGGGCTTCCAGCGCAGCAGTGACGCCGGCAACTTCATGCGCTCGGCCCGCCGCTTCCTCGGCGCCAGCGTCAAGCAGCAGCAGGTCCACGTCAAGGGCAGCGACGGCGAGACCACCCACATTGCCCGCGCGCAGGCATTCCCGATCTCGATTGACGTCAAGCAGATCAGTGAACTCGCGCAGAAGCCCGAGATCATCGAGCGCGCCCGGCAGATCCGCCGGGACCTTGGCAATCCCAAGACCATCCTGCTTGGCGTCGACCGCCTCGACTACACCAAGGGCATCCGGCACCGGCTCAAGGCCTATGAGGAACTGCTGGCGGACGGCAAGGTGACGGTGGAGGGCGCCACGCTGATCCAGGTGGCCAGCCCCAGCCGGGAGCGTGTGGAGCAGTACCGCCTGCTGCGCGAGGAAGTCGAAGGCACCGTGGGGCACATCAACGGCACCTACGACACCATGCAGAACACCGCGGTCCGCTACCTGCACCACAGCTACCCGATCGAGGAGATGGTGGCGCTGTACCTGGCGGCGGACGTTATGCTCGTCACCGCCCTGCGGGACGGGATGAACCTGGTGGCCAAGGAATACGTCACCGCCCGGACCAAGAACGACGGCGCCCTGGTGCTGAGTGAGTTCGCCGGCGCCGCGGACCAGCTCAAGCAGGCCTTGCTGATGAATCCGCACGATATCGACGGGCTCAAGGACACGATCATGCGGGCCGTGGACATGCAGCCCGCCGAGGCTGCGCGCCGGATGCGGGCCATGCGCAAGCAGATCCTGGACCACGACGTGGACCTCTGGTCCTCCGATTTCCTGAACGCCCTGAAGGAAAAGGTTGTCCGTGATGACTCCTGAACCGGCACCGGAGCAGACCCCGCTGTCCCTCTCCCCTGAACTGCTGGACGCCGTCCGGCGGATCGCGAGCACGGAACATCTGCTGGTCGCCATGGACTTTGACGGCACCATGGCGCCGCTTGTGGACCATGCGGCGGATGCCCGCTCCCTCCCCCGCTCGGCAGCGGCCTTCGCCGCCCTCACCGAACTGCCCCGGACGACGACGGCGCTCATCTCCGGCCGCGCCCTGGACAGCCTGCGGGCCGTCGCATTTCCCCCGGAGAAGACCCTGCTCATCGGCAGCCACGGCGCGGAGGTCTGGATGGGCCCCGGGTCCGCGAAGCTGGAGCTCGACGACGAACGCCGGCAGCTCCTCGCCGACGTCCGGCGTGAGCTCGAGGGCATCGTCGAGGTGGCTCCGGGCACCCTGCTCGAGGACAAGCCTGCCGGCGTCGTCCTCCACACCCGGCTTGCCGCGGACGATGTCGCGGCCGACGCCGTCGCCGCGGCCCGCGCCGTCCTGCAGGACCGGCCGGGCGTCTACCTGAAGAGCGGCAACCGGGTCCTGGAGACCTCGGTGGTTCACGCGTCCAAGGGCGAGGGTGTGTCCTTCCTGCGCCAGGCCACCGGCGCCACGGCCACCCTCTTCGCCGGCGACGACACCACCGACGAGGACGCCCTGGCCCGGCTGCTGCCCGGGGACCTCGGCGTGAAGGTGGGGTTGGACTTCACGCAGGCCCAGTTCCGGGTGGAGGCTCCGGTGCACGTCGCCGAGCTGCTGGAGGCCCTGCTGGGGGAACGGAAGCGCAGCCTCGGCCTGTGACCCCTACCGCACGCGGGGCCCAGAGTCGGCCGAATCACATGTGACATCCGTAACTTTTTGGCCCACTTGGCAATAATCTGACATACTCTGGGTTGTGATGTGGCGCACAAGTACCGTGCGGCGTCATTGGATACTCCTCGGCTTCGGCCGGGGAGTATGCGCACGACCAGGTGCTGACAACTGAATTAACAACCGAATAATAAGACCATTCACAACGGATCGTCCGGCACGTACCTGCCGGTGAAGGGATTGATAACTGTGGCTACAGTTACTTTTGATAACGCGACACGTCTTTACCCGGGCACGGAAAAGCCCGCTGTTGACAAGCTCAACATTGAAATCGCCGACGGCGAGTTCCTGGTCCTTGTTGGACCCTCCGGCTGCGGCAAGTCGACCTCCCTGCGTATGCTCGCAGGTCTTGAGGACGTCAACGCCGGCCGCATCCTGATCGGCGACCGCGACGTCACCGACGTACCGCCCAAAGACCGCGACATCGCTATGGTTTTCCAGAACTACGCGCTGTACCCGCACATGACCGTGGCGGACAACATGGGCTTCGCCCTGAAGATCGCCGGCGTCAGCAAGGAAGAGCGCGCCGAGCGCGTCCGTGAAGCCGCGAAGCTCCTGGACCTTGAGCCCTACCTCGACCGCAAGCCGAAGGCCCTCTCCGGCGGCCAGCGCCAGCGTGTTGCCATGGGCCGCGCGATCGTGCGTAACCCGCAGGTCTTCCTCATGGACGAGCCGCTGTCCAACCTGGACGCCAAGCTCCGCGTGCAGACCCGTACGCAGATCGCCTCCCTGACCCGCCGCCTCGGCGTCACCACGGTCTACGTGACCCACGACCAGGTCGAGGCCATGACCATGGGCGACCGCGTCGCCGTGCTGAAGGACGGCCTGCTGATGCAGGTCGACACCCCGCGCAACCTCTACGACAAGCCGAAGAACGTCTTCGTTGCCGGCTTCATCGGCTCCCCCGCCATGAACCTGCTGGAACTCCCCGTCGTCGACGGCGGCGTGCAGTTCGGCGGCACCGTGTACCCCGTGCCGCGCGACGTCCTCGAAGAGGCCCACGGCCAGACCGTCACCGTCGGTTCCCGCCCGGAAGACCTTGAGACCGCACCGCAGGGCGAAGGCCTCGAGGTCCAGGTCGACGTCGTCGAGGAACTCGGCGCCGACGCCTACGTCTACGGCCACACCACGCTGGACGGCAAGAGCCACGACATCGTGGCCCGCGTCGACGGACGCCGCCCCCCGATGAAGGGCGAGTCCATCTACGTCCGCCCGCAGTCCGGCCACGTGCACCTGTTCGACACCAAGACGGGCCTGCGCCTGGGCGACTGATCCCCACCAGGACCCACCGGCCCTGCCACCGTATGACGTCCGACGGCGGTCCTCCCCATTGGAGGGCCGCCGTCGGGCGTTAACTTGCCCTGCAGCACCTCTTCGTTAGGGCCGCCGCCCTGAGTACGGAAGAATTGGTTTATGACCGAGCGAAACTCCAGCACCGAGGACAACGGCGCCCACTGGCACGACGAACCCACCGACTACGGTCAGATCGGCAAACTGCCCCGGTTCGAGGCCGCCAGCGCCAATGACAGCAAGGCCATGGCGTCAAGTTCCCTGAGCATCACAGCCGCCGCCACCGAGCCGGAGCTCCTGGACCTCCCGTGGCACATCGCCCTCGAGGACTGGCCGGCGGAGTACCTCGCCGCGCTCCCCCGCGGCATCTCCCGCCACATTGTGCGCTTCGCCCACCTGGGCGGTTCGGTGATCGCCATCAAGGAAACCTCCGAGCACGTGGCCCGCCATGAGTACCACATGCTCCGCAAGCTCGCCCGGCTGGACGTTCCCTGCGTGGAGCCGGTGGCCGTCATCACGGGGCGCACCACGCCGGAGGGCCGGCCGCTGAACCCCGTGCTGGTGACCCGGCACCTGAAGTTCTCCATGCCGTACCGTGCCCTGTTCTCGCAGATGCTGCGCAAGGACACGCTCACCCGCCTGATCGATGCGCAGGCACTGTTACTGGTCCGGCTGCACCTGATCGGTTTCTATTGGGGCGACGTGTCCCTGTCCAACACCCTGTTCCGGCGCGACGCCGGCGCGTTTGCCGCCTACCTCGTGGACGCGGAGACCGGCGAGCTGTATCCCGATCTCTCCACGGGCCAGCGCGAATACGACCTGGAAATCGCCCGCGTCAACATTGCCGGTGAACTCATGGACCTGCTCGACGGCGGCCTCATCGAGGAAAAAGTGGACCCGGTGGCCACGAGTGAGCTCATCATGGACAGCTACCGGCGCCTCTGGACCGAGCTGACCGAGAAGGAGTCGTTCGAAATCGGCGAGCGCTGGCGTGTGGCCGCGCGTATCCGGCGGCTCAACGAACTGGGGTTCGACGTCGAGGAATACGCGATCAAGACCACCCAGAACGGTTCAACCATCCAGCTGCAACCCAAGGTGGTGGACGCCGGCCACCACCAGCGGCGGCTGCTGCGCCTCACCGGGCTCGACGCGCAGGAGAACCAGGCCCGGCGGCTCCTGAATGACATGGACTCCTTCCGCGCGGACAACAACCCCGGCATGGACGAGGAATACAGCGCCCACCTGTGGGTCAGCCAGATCTTCGAACCCGTGGTCCGGTCCATCCCCCGCGATCTGTCCGGGAAGCTGGAGCCGGCGGAAGCCGTGCACGAGATCCTGGAGCACCGCTGGTACATGTCGGAGAAGGAGAACCGGCACATCCCGCTGGCCGAAGCCGTGCAGTCCTATATCGACTCCGAGCTCCGCCACCGCCGGGACGAGGCCGCCATCATGCTGAACCCGGACACGGGAATGCTCAAGATCCTCGAAGTGGAGAATGAGGAATCCCGCTACGGCGCGGACGAGTCCATCGACGAATACCCGGACGCCGACGACTAGGGGCACGCCCTACAGCACAGACGCGCTAAATCGCCTTGCCGGGGTTCAGGATCCCGGCCGGGTCGAAGAGTTCCTTAATACGGCGCTGCAGTTCGCGCACGGGTTCCTTCTGCTCGAGCCCCAGCCAGCGCAGCTTGAACTGGCCGATCCCGTGTTCGCCGGTGATGGTGCCGCCCATGGCGAGGGCCACGGTGATGGACTTGTCCAGGGCCGCGCCCAGCCGCTCCATGGCGTCGGAGTCCACAGCGGCGTCGGTCCGGTCCACCCAGAACGTGGGGTGGAGGTTCCCGTCGCCGGCGTGCGCGACCACCTTGAGGCTGACCCCGTACGCCGCCGCCATGGCCTCCAGCTCCGCGACGTAGTCCACCAGCCGGGAACGCGGGACGGCCACGTCCTCACCCACCCGGTACTCGTCGTCGACCTCCACTCCCCGGCTGTTGCGCCGCAGCTCCACGAGCTGCTCCGCCTCGGCGCTGGCCTCCATGGTCACCACCGCGCCGCCCGCTGCCAGGACCGGGCGGATCGCCGCAGCCTCCGCCGCCGCGCCGAAGCCGTCGGTCTGGATCAGCAGCAGGGACCGCCCCCTGGCGGCGAGGTCGGAGCCGTGGATCGCGTCGAGCTGGGCCAGGGTGCCGCTGTCCAGGAGCTCCATGATGGCCGGCTGCACCCGTGCTTTGCCGACCGCCAGGACGCCCGCCGCCGCGCTGCGGAAGTCCGGGTAGAACGCTGCGACCGTGTGCACGTCCTGCGGCAGGTACTTTAGCCGGACGGTGATGCCGACGACGATCCCCAGGGTTCCCTCGGAGCCTGTGAACAGTGCGGTGAGGTCGTAGCCGGCGACGCCCTTGAACGTCTGGTGGCCGGTGTGGATGAGGGAACTGTCGGCCAGCACCACATCGAGGGCCAGCACCGAGTCCCGCGTCACGCCGTACTTGGCGCAGCGCAGTCCCCCCGCGTTGGTGGCCACGTTGCCCCCGATGGTGGAGACCTTGAAGCTTGCCGGGTCCGGGGCGTACATCAGCCCGTGGACGGCGGCGGCAGCGTTGAGGTCGGCGTTGATGACGCCGGGTTCGACGACGGCAGTCTCGTCGTCCGGGCTGAGGTCCAGGATGCGGTTCATCCGTTCCAGGCTCAGCACAATGCAGCCCTGGCTCGCGTGCGCGCCGCCGGAGACACCCGTCCCGGCGCCGCGGGCCACGATCGGAACGCCGTGGGCCGCGCAGGCACGGACCACGGCCTGGACATCCTCCACCGTTTCGGCCCGGACCACGGCCAGCGGCAGCTGGTAGTCCAGCACCGGGGCCTGGTCCACGGCATAGGTGGTCAGGGTGGGGGCGTCCAGGGCGATCTTCGCCGCGCCCAGGGCAGAGGTGAGCTCGTCGATGATGCTCATGCGGTCTCCCGTTCGTTCGAATCCGGGTTTCAGTCTATGGCCCGGATCCGGCCGGTCAGGCGCGGCCGGCGGCGGGCTGGGGACGCGGGGTGCCGGGGAGCACCCAGACGGCGGCCGCGGCGCCCCGGGTGCAGATCAGGGCGCTTGGCGGTGCGGCATCCGCCCTGCCCTGCCCGGGAGCCATGCGGACGGCGTCGACGGGGCCGGTGGCGTACGCCGGAGCCTCCGCCAGGGCCGCCAGCTGGGCGCCGGTGAGCGTTCCGGCCGGCAGCACCACCTCCGCCGCGGCCCGCGCCACGGCCACCAGTACGGAGCCGTCGCCCGTTTCCCGAATGAACGCCATGGCGTCGCCGTGGGCATACAGCCAGCGGATGCCGCCTCCGGTCAGTGCAGGCTGGTTCCGGCGCAGCGCGGTGAGCGCGGCGTAATCGCCCCGCAGGTCGGTGCGGACCCGGGCCGGGTCGTTCCAGGGCATCGGCGTCCGGGATGCTTCCCCGTTGTGCCCCTCAAGGCCGAATTCGTCGCCGGCGAAGACCACGGGGACGCCGGGCAGCGCGAACATCAGCACGGCACCGAGCAGCTGGCCGCCGTCGATCATCACGGTGGCGGCGCGGGCGGTGTCGTGGCTGTTCAGCGCATTCATGTTTTGCTGCCGGACATCCCAGCTGAAGGCTGCCGCCAGGTCGAGATGGGTGGCCAGGAAGTCCTCCGCGCCGTTCCGGTTGGGGCCGGGCAAAGGGGTGCCGAAGAAATTGACGTGCGCGGCGTCCCCGGCCAGCCAGGACCACAGCGGCCGGGTGAAGTTGGAGTACGTCATGGCGCCGTGCCAGTGCTCACCGGTGAAGTCCGGCGCGGCGTCGTTGGTGGCTTCGGCCAGCAGCGCCGCGTCCGGGTTGATCTCCCGGACGCGTCCCGCGATCAGCCGGGCCACGTCCTGGTTGAGGTCCGTGGCGCCGAGCCGCCCGGTCATGTTGCCGACGTCGATCCGCCACCCGTCAAGGTTGAACGGGGGTTTGAGCCACCGCGCGACGGGTGAGTCGTCTGCCAGGACGAACCGTTCCCGGAGCGCGTCCGAGGTCCAGTTGAGCTTGGGCAGTGAGGCCACGCCGTACCAGGCTTCGTACCCGGTGCCGTCCTCGTGGAAGTGGTAGTACCCCGCCTCTTCGGAGTCAGGTTCGGCGAGGGCGCGCCGGAACCATTCGTGGGCGTCGCCGGTGTGGTTGGCGGTCAGGTCGCCCATCACCTTGAGGCCGCGGGCGTGGGCCGCGGCGACAAGCTCCGCCAGGGCCTGGTCCCCGCCGAGGAGCGGATCCACGGCGGCAAAGGTGGAGGCGTCGTAGCGGTGGTTGGAGCGCGCGGGAAAGAACGGCGTCAGGTAGATGACGTCCGCCCCGAGCTGCTGGATGTGGTCCAGCTTTTCGGTGATGCCCCCGAGGTCCCCGCCGTAGAACTGGTACGGGGTTTGCGGGCCGGTGCCCTGCACCTCGGTGGTGTCCCAGCTGCAGGGCACGGCCCACTCCGGGAAACCCCTTTCTGGGAGATCACTGCCGGGGAGATCACTGCCGGGGAGATCACTGCCGGGCGCTGCCGGGGATCCGGCCTCCAGCGTTGCGGTGGAGCGGGCAAACCGGTCCGGAAAGACCTGGTACATCGTGGCAGTGCGGAGCCACTGCGGCGCCGCCGGGAACGTGGCCAGGCGGAAGTCGGCGTAGTCGGAGACGTCCCGGTTGAAGAGGCCCTGCGCGTTCAGGCTCCAGTACCGCAGGCGGCCGCCTGCACTGCCTGCCGCACTGCCTGCCTCGCTGTCTGCCTGGCTGCGGGCCGCGCCGCCTGCCGGGCCGCCGTCTGGTTCCAAGGGCCCGTCCGGGACTTCCAGCAGGAAGCGGTAGCGGGCCACCGGGTTGGTGACCGTCATGGCCGCCTCCCACCAGACCCAGCCGTCCGCGCTGCCCAGGTTGGTGCAGGGCGTATAGCGGGGCTCGCCGTCGTGGATGGAGCGGAGCCACACCCGCGTGGCGCGTCCCCAGCCGGCCGGGATCCGGACCCGCAGCAGGGCCTGGACGCCGAGGTCCGCCTGCTGCGGGGCGTGCAGGGCAGAGCCGTCGTGGTGCGGCAGCGGCCCGGTCAAGCGCATCGGGGTGCTGCCCGGCCCGGTCATACCCGGCACCGTCATGCTTAGCCCTTCACCGATCCCTGGGTGAGGCCGCTGACGATGTAGCGCTGCAGGTAGAGGAACAGCGCCATGACGGGCACGGCGGCGAGCACCGCACCGGCGGCAAAGACGCCCCAGTTCTCGGACCGCTGCTGCGCCACGAAGGAGTAGAGTCCGACGGCGAGGGTCTGGCTCTCCGGGTCGGTGAGCACCACGGACGCGATCACGAATTCGCCGGAGATGGCGATGAAGGACAGCAGGCCCACCACAGCAAGGATGGGTGTGACCAGCCGCATGATGATGCCGAAGAAGATCTGCGTGTGGCTGGCGCCGTCGATCTTGGCGGCCTCGTCGAGGGACTGCGGGACGGTGTTGAAGAACCCGTACATGAGGTAGGTGTTCACGCCCAGGGCGCCGCCGAGGTAAACCATGATCAGCCCCAGCTGGCTGCCCAGTCCCAGCGCCGGAATCACCTCGGAGATGCCGCTGAGCAGCAGGAAGATCGCGACGACGGCCAGCAGCTGCGGGAACATCTGCAGCAGGAGCAGGCTCAGCAACCCGATCCGGCGGCCCTTGAACCGCATCCGGGAGAACGCGTACGCCGCCATGGCGCCGAGGAAGACCGTAGCCGCGGACGTCACCACGCCCACCACCATGGTGTTCACGAACCAGCGGGCATAGGGCCGCGAGGGGTTGTTGAACAGTTCGGTGAAATTGCCGAGGTCGATCCGGCTGAACAGGGCGTTGGAGCCCACCAGCGTGCCGGTGGAGTTGAACGCCGCGGACAGGACGTAGAGCAGCGGGAAGATCGCGAAGAGGGTCACGGCGATGCCGACGAGGTGCCGCCAGCCTTTGTCCTTGAACCAGACGCCGAACGGGCGCCGGCGCTGCAGCGCGCGGAGACGGTCGACGTCGGCGGTGCCGGCAGGTGCCCCGCCGTCGGGGCCGGACGGAGCCGGCGTGGTGGCGACGGTGCCTGGTGCTGACCCGTTCATGAGTTCACGTCCTCGAGTGCTTTGGTCTGTTTGAAGCTGATGGCCGAAACGGTGGCCACAATGATGAAGATGATGATGGCCAGGGCGCTGGCGAGGCCGTAGTCGCGGCCGGTGCCCTGCCCGAACGCCACCTTGTACACCAGCGTGATCAGGATGTCCGTGGCCCCGATGTCCCGGTCCGTGTCGGCGAACCGCGGGCCACCGCCCGTGAGCATAAAGATCACGTTGAAGTTGTTGAAGTTGAACGCGAACGACGAGATCAGCAGCGGCGCGATGGACACCAGGAGCAGCGGCAGCTTGATGGAGCGGAATACCCGCCAGGGGCCGGCGCCGTCCATCCGGGCGGCTTCGTCCAGTTCGGTGGGCAGCGACTGCAGGGCGCCGGTGCAGACCAGGAACATGTACGGGAAGCCGAGCCAGAGGTTGACCACCAGCACGCTGATCTTGGCCAGGGTGGGCTCCGTGAGCCAGCCGATCGTGGCACCGCCCAGCAGGGTCTGGTTGAGCCAGCCGAACTGCGGGTTGAGGATGCCGGACCAGACCAGCCCGGACAGGAACGCGGGGAAGGCGTAGGGCAGGATCATGAGGATCCGGTAGACCTTCTTGCCGCGCAGGTCCTCGCGGTTGAAGGTGATGGCCAGGAAGAGCCCGAGCGCGAAGGTCAGCGCCACGGAGGCGATGGCGAACGTGAAGGTCCAGAGGATGACGCCGAACAGCGGCCCGCGCAGGCTGGGATCGGTGAAGGCACGGGCGAAGTTCTCCATGCCGACGTCGATCTTCCAGCCGGTGGTGAGGGTCTCGCCGTTGGCGTCCGCGAAGGCGCCCTTGCCGTTGTCCCGGTAGACGGTGCCGGACTCGGTGTCGGTGAAGGTGTCCGCGGCGGCGTCGTACGTCAGGGCCGGCTTGAACTGGTAGGCGTTGCTGCCGTCAGCGGTGCGCAGGGTCCCGTCGGCCGGGTCGTCGGAGACCGGCACGGTGATGGCGAGGATGCTCTGCTGGTTCGCGACGATCTCCTGGAAGGTCAGCGTGCGGTAGCCGTCCACGGCGTTGGCCTTGCCGGTGGAGTCCGTGCCGGCGTCGGGGACTTCCTCAAGCGGGGTCTCGGTGTTGCCGAGCGAGGCCTTGCCGTCCGGGTCGGTGAAGAGGAGGTAGAAGGAGTTGTCCTTGGCGAGGACGGCGGCCTTGTAGGCCGGGGAATCGGGAACCCGCTTCTGCGCGGTGAGCTGGATGGCCGCGATTGCGTCATCCTTGGTGCTGTTGTGCCCGTCGCCGTAGTTCGTGAAGGCGATGTAGCCGCTGAACAGGACCACAAACACCTGGAACACCAGCAGGAACAGGACGCCCGGCGCCAGGTACTTCGCGGGAAGCCCGCCCTTGCGCAGGTAGATCCAGTTGATGGCCAGGACGACGGCGGAGGAGACTGCCAGCGCACCCCACGACTGGCTGAGGAAAAGCATCATCAGGACGTAGACGGCCAGGGCGTCCACCAGGCCCAGCAGCACGATTTTGGCGACGGTGCCCTTGGTGGTGTCGGGGCCGAAGCGGCGGCGCTGTCTGCCCGGGCTGCCGGGGGCGCCGTCCGAGGCTGTTGCCGTGGCCTTTGCAGCGGTCGGGGTGCCGGCCTGGCGGAGTTCGGTGTCTGTCATGGCTGTCTACAGTCCTTGGGGAGCAGCTGGTGGCGGTGCAGGAACGGGCCGGGCGGCATGGCTGCCGCCCGGCCCGGTGCGGTGTGGTCCGTTGCGGTCCGTCACGGTTTCGTGGCGGAACCTCAGGAACCGGGGCGGTAACTAGCCCGCGATTTTGGTTTTGATGCTCTCGGCCATCTTGGCCCAGTCGGCGGCCGGGTCGCCCTGGCCCTTGATCAGGGCCAGCTCGGTGGCTCCCCAGTCAGCCCAGACGGCGCTCATTTCCGGGATGGCCGGCATCGGGACGCCGGTGGCGCCGATCTTGCCGAAGGCCTCGACGACGGGATCGCTGGCGGCCTTCTCGAAGGATGCCTTCAGCGCCGGCGGACGGCCGCCGGCCTTGTACATGGAATCCTGCGCGGCCTCGGAGGTGAGGTAGTTCGCGACGAACTCATTGGTGGCCAGGGCGTTGGCGCTCTTGGAGCTGATGAAGAAGCCGTTCACGCCGATGAACGGCTGGGCCGGCTTGTCACCGGCGGTGGGCAGCGCGTCCACGGCGAACTTAATGCCCTTCTTCTGGACATCCGGCACGTTCCACGGGCCCGTGAGGAAGTACGGGGACTCGCCGGCCAGGAACTTCTCCTTGGCAATGTCACCGGTGATGTTGGAGTTGATGATCTTCTCGCCGGCGTCGCCCCAGGCGGCCAGCTTCTTGGCGAACTCGACGCCGGCGGCGTCGCCGATCAGGAGCTGCTTGGGATCGTAGCCGCCGTCGGCAGCTTTGCCGAAGACCTGGGAACCCATGGAGGCCTGCAGCGGGTACAGGTGGTAGGGATCGCCCTGCTTGGGGTCCATGCCCACCAGGAACGGGAAGGCGGCCTTGCCGTCGGCGACAGCCTGCTTGCCGTTGGAGATGACCTCATCGAAGGTCTTGGCAGCTGCCGGCACCATGTCGGTGTTGCGGAGCAGTGCGATGTTCTCAATCGCGTACGGGACGCCGTAGACGGAGCCGTTGAAGGTCATGGCCTTGATGGAGGAATCCTGGAAGTCGGCGGCCTTGTCGCCGAGCTCAACCGGGGCAATGACGCCGTTCTGGACGAACTTGCCTACCCAGTCGTGCGGGCCAACGATCAGGTCCGGGCCCTTGCCAGTGGGGACCTGGGTGATGAAGTCGTCGCGGACTGCTGCGAAGTCCTTGACCACGAGCTTCACTTCGATGCCCGTGTCGGCCTGGAACTTGGCGGTGATGTCCTTCAGTGCGGGCGAGCGCTCGGCGTCGACCCACATGGTGATGGTGCTGGCCCCGGAGGCCTTGAGGTCCGGCTTGGCGGTGGCCGTGGCCGGAGCGGTGGCGGCTGCCCCGCCGCAGGCGCTCAGCGCCAGAGCGGCGACTACGGAGATCGCGCCGGCCGTGAATACACGGCGGCTGGTCCCGGTTGTGAGGGTGTTCTGCACCTTCATTGGTGTCCCTTTCATGAATGCTGCATCCACGCTGAAGGCTCCGTCCGAGGGCTCTGGTGAAGACTCCGGGGGCCTGGTGGCATCGTCGGTGATGTGGCTCACAGCTGCAAGCGCTTCCAAGTTACATGCTTGGTCCGCGTTTGCAAAGTCACTCTACCGGCGAGTAACCGACAAGGCCGAATCCGCCCCCGGCAGCAGTGAATCCCGGGGGCGGCCCGGTTTCAGCGCGATGCCGGGCCTGCGGCGCAGCCCTGCGGAATCTTGACCCGGGGAGAGGCAGAGACGACGCGCTATTCATTTTTATGGAAGCGTTTTCATTTTGGCCGGTCCGGCCTTACGATTACCGGCATGTCCGTTGACTCAGCACTCCTCGCCCCCGCCGATCCGGCCCTGCCGCACGGCGGCGTCTTTGCCGGCACCCTGACACCGGTGCACCCCCCAGACCACCTCCCCGGCTGGTGGCGTTCCGCCGTCATTTACCAGGTGTATCCGCGCTCTTTCCGGGACCTGAGCGGTGACGGGATCGGCGATCTCGCCGGGATTACCGCGGAGCTGCCGAAGCTGGCGGAACTGGAGATCGACGCCGTCTGGCTGTCCCCGTTCTACCGCTCGCCGCAGCGCGACGCCGGCTACGACGTCAGCGACTACTGCGACGTCGACCCGCTGTTCGGCACCCTGGCGGACTTTGACGCCATGATGGCCGAAGCCACCAGACTTGGCCTGCGCATGATTGTGGACCTGGTTCCCAACCACTGCTCGGACCAGCACGCAGGCTTCCAGGCGGCTTTGGCGGCGCCTGCCGGCAGCCCGGAGCGGGACATGTTCATTTTCCGCGACGGCCACGGGACATCCGGCGACGAGCCGCCCAACAACTGGGAATCCCATTTCGGCGGCCCGGCCTGGACCCGGATCACCGAACCGGACGGAACACCCGGCCAGTGGTACCTGCACCTGTTCGACACCTCCCAGCCGGACTTCAACTGGGACAACGATGCCGTGCACCAGGAGTTCGAGCGGGTCCTGCGTTTCTGGCTTGACCGTGGTGTGGCCGGCTTCCGGGTGGACGTTGCCCATGCCCTCGTCAAGGCCCCCGGCCTGCCGGAGTGGGGCGGCCGTGCCGACGGGAACAGCTGCGACGGCTTCCCCGGCCATGACGCCCCGATGTTCGGCCAGCCGGCGCTGCATGACATCTACCGCACGTGGCGGCGGATCCTGGCCGAGTACGGCCCGGACCGCATCCTCTGCGCCGAAGCGAACGTGGACCCGCTCCCCCGCCTGGCGGACTGGGTGCGGCCCGACGAGATGCACCAGGCGTTCAATTTCCCCTACCTGCACGCCGGCCTGGACGTCCACCGCATGCGCGGGATCATCACCGAGTCCCTGACGGCGCTCGACGCCGTCGGAGCCCCCAGCACCTGGGTGCTGTCCAACCACGACGTGGTCCGGCACGCCACCCGGTTCGGCTATGACGGGCACGCACCGCGAGACGGCGACGGGATCGGCAGTTCCGACCCGCAGCCGGACGAGGACCTTGGCCGCAGGCGGGCCGCAGCGGCCTCGATGTTTATGCTGGGCCTGCCCGGCGGCGCGTACCTGTACCAGGGCGAGGAACTGGGCCTGCCGGACGGCATCGACATCCCGGACAGCCAGCGCCAGGATCCCACGTTCGCCCGGACCGGGGGCGAGCGGCTGGGCCGTGACGGCTGCCGGGTGCCGCTGCCGTGGCGTTCTGCCGAGCCCAACGCGGGCTTCGGCGCAGGCGCTGCACCGTGGCTTCCGCAGCCGGCGAGCTTCGCCGGACTGGCCCGCGACGCCCAGGCTGCGTCGCCGTCGTCGCACCTCAACCTGTACAAGCGCATGCTGGCCGCACGGCGGGACCTGGGCCTTGGCCAGGGGTCGCTCGCCTGGGCGGAGGACTGGTGCACGGACACGTCCCTGGCATACCTCAACGGCAGCACGTTGGTGCTGCTGAACGTGGGCCGGGAACCCCTGGACCTGCCCGCCGGGCGGGTGCTGCTGCGCAGCGCTCCGGAGGCCGCCGGGGAAGGCCCCGGGTCATCCGGGGCCTCCGGCTCAGGGCATCAGTTAGGCTCAGGGGAAACTGTTTGGCTGGAAATCTACATCGAGGACGCGGAGAGCTAAGAATGCCCGGCATCAAGGACGTCGCGGAGCGCGCTGGCCTGTCCATCGCCACCGTTTCGCGGGCCTTGAGCGGCAAGGGCAATGTCTCCGCCCGCAGCCGTGAGCGCGCACAGAACGCCGCGGCCGAACTCGGTTTCGTCCTCTCTTACCACGCGTCCAGCCTGGCCTCCGGACGGAACCACAACGTTGGTGTGGTGGTTCCGTCCGTGCACCGCTGGTTCTTCTCCTCCGTGGTGGAAGGCGTCTCGGCGACGCTGCTGGACGCCGGGTACGATCTGACGCTCTACAACGTCAGCGAAGGCCAGGACCGGCGGCACAGCGTCCTGAACGATTTCCTGTTGCGCAAACGCGTGGATGCGGTGATTGCGGTGTCGCTGGAGCTTAGTGAGGCCGAGATCCAGCAGCTGCTCGCGATCCACCGTCCCATCGTCGGGATCGGCGGGCCGCTGCCCGGCGCCTCGACCATCCGCATCAACGATTCCGCGATCGCCGAATCTGCGGCCCGGCACCTGATCCAGCTCGGGCACAGCAAGATCGCCCACATGACCGGTGACGCCGCGTACGATCAGGACTTCCGCCTGCCGGGAACCCGCCAGGCCGGGTTCAAGAAGGCCATGAAGGACGCCGGGCTGGAGGTCCGGCCGGAGTGGCAGGTCTCCGCCGACTTCACCATCCAGGGCGCGTACGCCAGCGCCAGGCGCCTGCTGGGCAGCTCTGTGGAACGGCCGACGGCGGTGTTCGCGGCCTCGGACGAGATGGCCATCGGCACCATCCTCGCCGCCCGCGACTTCGGGCTCCGCGTGCCGTCCGACCTGTCAGTGATCGGCATCGACGGCCACGAACTCGGCGAAGTGTTCGGCCTCACCACCATCGACCAGGACGCCCGCGGCCAAGGTGCGCTGGCCGTCCGGCGCCTGCTGGCGCGGCTCGACGGCGACGGGGACCCGGAGGATGCCGACACGGAGTACCCGACGCGCTTTGTGATCCGCACCAGCACGGCCGTGCCGCCCGAGGACTCCGCGCCCCTGCTCTAGGGTTCGCGGCTGCCCTCCCGCCCAGTTACTCGGTCTGGTCCCCTAACCGGCGGCCAGGCAAGCCCAACAATCCGCGGAAGTCTGCGGCGGCCGCCCGAGGCTGGCCACGGCAACTGGGCTGGAACGTCCGCGCCAGCCTGACCCGCATACCCTCAGTCGCCCGAACCGCCCATAAAGCGGACGAAGCGGTCCAGTACCCCGGGCCAGCCGGCGGCATACTTGGCCCGCGTCGCAGCGGGGTCCTCTGCGCCTTCCCATCCGCTGTGGACCAGGCGCAGCTCCGTGCCGTCCTCCACCGCCCGGAACGCGACGCGCAGCTCTGTGGACCAGACAGCGGACGTGCCCGGGTGCCAGCTGGCGTGGAAGGACAGCGGCGGCTGCCAATCGTCAATGGAACCCCAGACGGCCGTCCGGCCGTCGTCAGCGCTCTCCAGGACCAGGTTCTCCTCAAACTCCACGTAGGAGCCTGCACCGTAGACACTCTGCTCCTCGAGCGGCCACCACAGGTGCGTGTGCTCGGTGAACCCCATAAAGGCACGGGCGACGGCGCCCGGCACCACCACCGTGTACACCACGGGGTCGAGATCGTCGGCGGGGGCAGGCCCTGCCGTCCCGGCGGCTTCAGAGGCTGCGTGGCTGAAAAGATTATCCATGGGCATCAACTTTACCCGCGGCCGGCACACAGGACGCTCCCGGAGGTCTGGCGGGCCCGGCAGTGGACGCTCCCGCAGGTCCGGCGGGCTTGCCACGGACGCTCCCGCAGATCTGACGGGCCTGCCGTGGATGCTCCCGCAGGTTGGTTTTGGTGTGGGGGTGGTTAAATGCGGGAGGACCCCAACCTGGTGGTTGGGGTCCTCGACCTAATGATGTTCCGGCGGTGACCTACTCTCCCACACCCTCCCGGGTGCAGTACCATCGGCGCTGTGGGTCTTAGCTTCCGGGTTCGGAATGGGACCGGGCGTTTCCCCCACGCTATGACCGCCGTAACCCTTGTACCCGTCCCCCGTGGGGGTGGGAAAACTGGTGTTACAACTGTGATGTTAGAACTGTGGTGTTGTTATTCAGTTGTTGGTTCCTGTGCAACATCTCGCCGTGGTGGCGGGTTTGTTGGTTGGGAACCACATAGTGGACGCAAGCAGTCTTGTTTCTTTGTACCC